>NZ_JBDFVF010000017.1:0-136859 GCF_040913205.1 Bacteroides sp. MSSM.1001136sp1_RTP21357st2_D2_RTP21359_211015
ACTCTCAAATTTGGCTTAATAACTACTTCTTGTGTTTGCATTCCGATATACGAAATCTGCAAAGTCTTTGCAGAACTAAATATTTTGTATATTATTGATTATCAATGATGTAATATCTAATATTTAGGCGTGGAGAGCTTTTTCTTTTCTTAATTAATGATACATATATGCTTAATTATTAGCTAATTAAATAAATTCGTTATTATTGCCAGTCTATATATGTAATACTTAATCTCTACCCAAAATGGACTTAATTATCTGATAATAAGCGTGATATTTATTTAGTAAGAGAATACTATATGAAGAAAATTGCAACAAACTAATTCTGACTAATATTCAAATGTTGATTATTAGTCAAGGTAAATATGACATTCATTGAAATTTTGCAAGCGAATTATTGTTTCTTACGTAAAACTACTTATGTATATATTTATAAATAATAAGACCTGCAATTTTAGAATTAATCGAAATTGCAGGTCTCATCTATTTATTTAAAACTTATCCTTATATGGAGGCAATATTAAAAAATGTTTTATCGAGGTAAATTATTACTCCATCCCTCTGTTTGTATAACTCCAAAACCTGAATTGACTTCAAAAGAAGGTATTGGGTACACAAATTTTGCGATGTTGAAATTAGTGTACGATCCATCTGCTACACTAATAATTTTACCTAATCTTCTTGCATCAAAGAAGCGATGTCCTTCTTGAACCAGTTCTAATTTTCTTTCTTTATCAATGGCATCAATAACCGTTTGATCCTCTGCTATTTCATTGTCATCCAAATCCGGATTTCTTTTGGAAGCTACTTCCAATAGCTTTTCTTTAGCTTTTCCATAATTAGGAGTTGACTGTTTTGCATATGCTTCTGCCTGTATTAAATACATTTCAGGCAGTCTGAAAACTGGCAAATTAGAAATCTGATTATTGGTTGTGATACCACGCATTTTTCCACCAGTCCACGTACCGCCAAGAAGCGCCAGCCGAATATCATTAGGTGAATATTCTGCTACTGTTGCGCTGTTAATAGACAAACCGTATTTATTCCATAAAGTATTCAGAGCATTAGCGGACAAATAATCATCTTCGGCTTTTGCTATAAAGAAAATGTCTTCTGTCGAAACAGCCAATGTCGTATACATATTCTTATAGTCTTCTTTGGTTGATACAACTGTACCACCACTTAGGGTTATTGCCTCTTGAGCCGCTGTAATAGCCCCTTCGTAATTTTTCATATAGAGTTTTACGCGAGCTTCAAGTGCAGCAACTGCAGCCGTATTCATATACTGTTTACCTACATTTTCAACACCTTCTTTAGCATAATATTCTTTAGCTTTCGTTATATCATCAAGAATCAGGCTATAATTTTGTTCTACACTGACTCTTGACACCTGTGAATAGGCAGGGACGGGTTCAGTAACGTTTACGATACCTAATGTCGTTTTGTTGGCTTCCGAATATGGCAAACCAAACATGTTAGTCAAATAGAAAGAGCAGAGGGCTTTAATTGCATAGGCTTGAGCGATGCATCCTTCCACTTCTGCCAGATCCCCCTTTGTTACTTCTTTAAATGAAGCACCTTCTTTAATGATACGTGCACAACGGTCGATAGCCCAATATCCGTATGCCCATATTTCTTCTATGTATGAATTAGTATCCAGTATCTGATAGCGGAAGATGTCATAGAAATGAGACGTTGCAACGGAATGTGAAGTGATATCCGTTGGCGCATCTCCAATTGCTAATACATCACGTCCCAGAAAACGATATGAACCTAATGTGTAATATACACCATTTAGAGCGTTCTGAAAATCTTGGGTAGTAACCAAGGCTTCTTCTGTCGGAACAGAAGTTGATGGCGTTTCTGTCAAGAAGTCATCGCATGCGGTGAATGAAATTGCCATCCAACCGGTTAATAAAGCAAATAATATTTTCTTCATTGTCATAAATTTCTAAAGTTATTTTTTTAGAAGCTAAGATTAAGACCGAACATGATATTTCTAGGTACAGGATATGCCCAAGACTGCATACCGGTAGATCTGGTTTGTGGATCAAATCCTATAAAATCTTTAGCAGTGATAGTGAACAAATTGTCAGCAGAGATATAAACTCTTAAATTGTCAATAGCCACCTTATTCATAAGGTTCTTCGGAAGAGTATATCCTAAAACCATGGATTTCATTCTTAAATAAGAACCATTCATTAAGAAACGGCTGGAATTAGTTTCTGCTCCCGAGTTGTCTCCAGCTACAAATTTGGGTACGTCGGTTATATCTCCCGGCTTTTGCCAGCGGTTGTCATAAACGTAGTTAGATACCGGGCCTAAGAAATAATGTCCAACCTGCATATCAAATGCAAATCCGGAGTTATATACTTTATTTCCCAAGGTGAAACTGGTATCAAAAGAGAAGTCAAAACCTTTGTATTTGAAATTCATTCCAAAGCCACCATAAAATTTAGGATCGGCAGAACCTACAATTCGCTGACCGGCCTCATTTACATTTTTTGTTTTCTCATCCCCTTCTTGTCCTTTATACCACATTGCTTCTCCTGTTTCAGGATCCACTCCTGCATATTCCGGCATATAGAACGTATTATACGCTTCACCAACTTTTCTGATAGTTAGAGTATTCTCAATTGGTTTTTCTGTAGCAAGTTTTATGATTTTATTTTTATTTGCCGTACCAGTGAAACGAACATCCCAACTGAAATCTTTATTTCTAAGTACGTTAGCGTTAATTAAGAATTCTATACCTTTGTTTTCCATCTCACCTACATTTTTCAGGATAGATCCGAATCCAGTTGTGTAAGAAAGTGGTACATCAAATATCATATCTTTTGTCCGTTGGTTATAATAGTCTACTTCGAGTGTCAGTCTTTCGAAGAAAACAGCATGGATACCGATATCGGCTTTCGCAACAGTCTCCCATTTAAGATCCGGATTGGCTATTTGGTAAGGAATAGCTCCAGGTTTGCCATTATAAGAATATCCATAATTATACAATCCCATTGCTGCATAATAACCAATATCCTGGTTACCTACAGTTCCATAACTACCTCTGATAGTCAAATCTGTCAACCAATTTTTGGTATTTTCCATAAAGCTTTCGTTAGAGATTCGGTATTTTGCTCCTATAGACCAAAAAGGAGCCCATTTGTTGTTTACACCAAATCTTGACGAGCCGTCATAACGGAAACTGCCTGACAGATAATATTTATCATTCAAGTTATATTCTGCATTCATAAAGAATGAAGAAAGAGTGCTTGCTTTGGTTGAAGATCCCGCCCCTGTTGGCTTGGAAGCATTGTCCAATTCAAAAACAGCATCACTAGGATATCCACTGGCAGCTGCATAAATTGTTCTATAAGATATTTTCTGTGCTTCTTGTCCCAACAACACATTCAAATGATGCATGTCTTTGAAAGTGCGGTTGAAGTTTACGGTATTGGTAATGGTCAAGGTTGTTGCTCTTTCCTGGTTTCTTTGACCAAGCATACCACTACCGGAATATTGAGGATTATAAATTGAACTGTAAAAGAACTCGTCCAAGTCAATCAAGCTCAATCCTGCATTTGTCTTCCATGTTAAGCCATCAATAATATTATAAGTAAAATATGGATTCACAACCAATGTAATCTGCTTTTGATTGCGTTTATCACCTTTTTCTTTATCGTTAATAGCTACAGGATTATAATTAACATTTGTATTATATGTTCCGTCTTCATTGCGCACCTGTTCAAACGGACGGATGTCATATACTGCTACAATAGGATTAGTATATTGGCTTTCAGTCATAGTGTTGTTTATATCGGAGAGTGCTCCATTCACAGAAAGTCCATATCCTATCCGCCCGCTTTTTCCATCTAAACTAATACGTCCGCTATAGCGTTTCATTCCAGTTCCGATGACGATACCTGTGTTCTGAAAATATCCTCCACTAATATAATAGCGCAAATTTTCATTCCCACCTTGAGCACTGATATCATATTCTTGTGAAAAACCATTTTGCAGAATCTCCTTCAGCCAATCCACACTCTTGATATTTTGCGTCAAGTCCACATTATACCAATCCATAACATAGGCATTCAGCCATTCAGCAGAAGTCATGCCATCCTCACCGTCATATCCTGCATTTGTTAGTCCTTCGGTCCAGATCTCTTTGTATTTATCCAGATTTGTCGTACGATAATTATGATCTATCTTACCTACAAAACTAGTTCCGACTTTTGCATTCACATTAAAACGCGCTTTTCCCAGACTACCTTTTTTAGTAGTAACTACAATTACTCCATTCGCTGCACGAGCTCCATAAATAGCTGTAGCTGTAGCATCTTTCAAAACTGTGATGGACTCAATGTCGTTAGGATTGATATTAGCCATCGGACTTGCCGCCATATCCCCTGTCCCGGCTTTGTTATAAGCCCCCATTTTGTCTGTGTAAATGGCAATACCATCAATTACGTATAAAGGTTCAGTTCCAGAGTTCATTGAACCAACCCCACGAATAGTAGTAGAAGCATATGCACCAGGTTGTCCAGTCAAGCTATTTACTTGTAAACCAGCTACTGATCCTTCCAAAGACTTCATAAAGTTTGCATCTGTTTTTTTCATCAAGTCCTTATTATCCACCGTTTGGGCAGATCCCGTAAATGCCGCTTTTTTAGTTACCCCATATCCGGTTACCACAACCTCATCTATTAGCTGTGCATCAGATTTGAGAACCACTCGCAAATTGAGCTTTATCGCCACTTCCTGCGTCTGCATACCGATGTACGAAATCTGCAAAGTCTTTGCAGAACTAAATACAACTATAATATGTTGATTACTAACAATATATATGATGTTTGCTTTCCTTCGGAAATAAATTTTTGTTGTAGTTATTATGCAGATTATCAATATATTAAGCACCTACCAAACATATTAATTTACTGATTTATGATACCAGATTTCTATCAAAAATAGGGCATAACCATCTATTAATTAATTATTTAAGTTCTTATCTTATATGATATAAGCTAAAACTTATTTCCATCTTAACTGTTGAAGATGGTTTTCTTGTTCTAAATTATATCCAATAATTATTGACTATAATAATATATTCATTAGCAAACGGTAATCTAAGAAAAAGAAAAACTCCAGATGAAAAAATGCATATTTTATTACTGTATATTTTAAAATATGCAGGGGTGGATTCAAATATCCTCCAAAATCGCAGAGAATATGATTGATGAATATTTATATTGGATGGTTATATGCTTTTTCTGTATCAAAGAGATTGTGTAATTACATCTAATTATGCAAAAAGAGGTATTTATCATTTATCTGATGCTAAAATGAAAGAACCCCAAATGCCAGATTTTAATAGCTATTAGAGGCTGTCAAGTTTATAAATTAGCTTTTAATCCTTTCCTTTTAAAGAAAGCAAGGGCTTCTCTACGACCAATGACTCGTTCCTTTTAAAGGAACGTTTTATTCCTTTAAATGGGACGAGTGATAATATTCGTAATTATGATGTATCTTTAGATTATATATATGCGTTTTCGGAACTTATATTGCATATTCTTTCATTTAATTATACACACTGTTCTTCTATTAGAGAGAATTATACCTTCCATTTCTATAACCAAATCTTAAAAACAGAACACTTTCGTTTAGTTTTTGTGCTTATTATTATTTTTTTGATGAGGCAGTTTTCTCAAGATCACGCACCACTGTAATATCCATTATATTCGCATATACCTGCGTGGTCTTTACACTTTTATGTCCTAACAGTTTTTGTACAGTAGTTATATTGGCACCATTATATAATAATAAGGTAGCATTTGTATGACGGGCGGTGTGAAACGATACACGTTTATCAATTTTAGCCAAGCCTGCCAATATGTTTAATTCCTTATTAATATTAGAATTGTCTTTCAACTTGAAAAAACTATTGAGGTCATCTTTATAGCGTTGCAATATCTGGATTCCTTTACCCTCAAATAATAAATATAAAGGAAGGCGTACCTCCATACCTGTTTTGACAGATTTGTATATTATCCAAGTCTCCTGATGGAACTCAACAATATTTGCAGAGGTCAGATTAGTGAAATCAGAATATCGTAATCCAGCATAACAGCAAAATAAAAAAGCATCTTTTGTTTTTTGCAGTCTCGTATATCTTCCAGTCAGCTGCAAATTCTCAAATTTGTGTAACTCTTCCGGAGCTAAGTGTGTATGGCTTCCTTCTATACTTTTAATTTTATATTTTCTAAAGGCATACTTCTGTATATCCATATACTCCTTATTTATTGCAACATTAATATATCGTTTCAGATGCTTCATGTGCTTGGCAATAGTATTAAGGTGATAACCTTTAGATTGCAGATAATTATCAAATGAAGACACAAACTCAAATGTCAAATCGGTAAATAATACCTCTTTCTTGAACTCCTGAAGTAATTCAAGCGTGGAAAGGTGATTTTGACGGGTACTTTCTTTCAAAGAAGAATTGGCTATCTCCTCTTTAAAAAAAGTCAAAAACGACCTTCCATTGCTTAGAGGTTTATCAATAGAATTTTTTAATAAATCTAACGATATGGACTTTCCCTGTTGCCATAGTCCAAGTTCTGTTTGCTCAATAGCTGCTATATTTTCATATAACATACGATTCAAAACATTCGCATTAGGATGATTCTTCACCATTTTTCGTTTGGCATCCCACTGTTCCGGTTTGAGATATATTTTGGTGGAGAAATACATCTTTTTCCTGTTCAGATAGGCTTCTACCTGAACTAATGCCATTCCTCTTTTATTCAATCTCTTCTTTCTGTTAAACACAAGGTTGTAACTGATCTTTTCCATACTTTCATTTTTTAATTAATAATAGAACAAATTAGACGTAATTCTGTGCTATATCAGAGGCGAATAAGCATTAATATCTCTAAAAAATAAATCTTCAAATCACTTGGTATTCACAAAACTTTAAATTAAATGCCACTTTTTTATTCGCTTTTTCACGAAAAAAGCAAAAAGAATGGCTTTTAAAGGTGTTTTATGACTAAAAACGAGTAAAAGAAATATTAAAAGAGGCATTTTGCTTATGCAAAGTGTCAATTGCTGTTTTAGCAATCAAAGCTTTTGGTTGAAAAAAATATGCTTATCGGCATAAATACAGCTTGTAAAATAACAAAATGTTATATTTGCAACCTTTTTTTATTAATATAATTGCTAGTTTCAGTTTTATTAATATATTTGCAAATTGTTAGAGTAAAGATACAAATAATGTAAAGTTAAACTTTAAGAGAGAATTTATGAAAAGAAAATTAATGCTGTTATTGGCATGCCTTTTTGTGGGCATAGGCCTAGTAACTGCCCAGACTCAAAAGGTCACAGGCGTTGTGATTTCTGAAGAAGACGGGCAGCCAGTTGTTGGCGCTTCTGTGTTGGTAAAAGGTACCACTCTGGGTACAATCACAGATGTAGATGGTAATTTTAATTTGTCGAATGTACCAAGTTCTGCAAAGACTTTGCAGATTTCGTATATTGGTATGCAGACACAAGAAGTGGTGATCAAACCAACTTTAAAAGTTGTGCTAAAGTCTGATTCCCAAAATCTAGATGAGGTTGTAGTGACAGCTATGGGGATTAAGCGATCGGAAAAATCCCTAGGTTATGCCGTATCTAGTGTGAAGGGAGATGAAATAACTAAAGCACGTGAAAGTAATGTACTTAACTCATTGTCTGGTAAGATTGCGGGACTGCAAATAGCCCAATCATCTGGTACGGTAGGTGGTAGTTCAAGTATACAGATTCGTGGTGCCTCTTCTATTGGTTCCGTTTCTTCTCCTTTATTTATTATTGACGGGCTTCCAATTGACAATGGTTCTTATAATCCTGACAGAACTAATGGTATAGTCGATGTTGGTAACCGTGCAGGGGATATCAATTCAGACGATATTGAATCTATCAATGTATTGAAAGGAGCAGCTGCAACTGCATTGTATGGAGCGCGTGCAAAGGATGGTGCTATTGTTATTACTACAAAGAAGGGAAAAAAGAACTCTCCGGTATTTGTAACAGTAAACTCTTCTACACGATTTGAAAATGTACTGAAGTTACCTGATTTTCAAAATGAATATGCACAAGGTAGTTATGGCGTATATAATGTGAAAATGTTGAATGGTTGGGGACCGAAGATTTCATCGGTACAAGATCAACAGTTTACAGATTACAAAGGTGACAAAGTGACTTTGAAAGCAAATCCTGATAATGTAAAGGATTTCTATGAAACTGGAATGAGTTATATTAATAATGTATCAGTTGCGGGTGGTGGTGAAAAGGCCGACTTCCGCTTGAGCTTTACTTCTACTAATCAGACTGGTGTTGTACCTGGGTCTGACTACAATAAATACGCTTTTTCTGTCAATGCGGGTATGAATTTTACTAAGAACTTCACTGGTCGTATTTCTGCTCAATATATACGTTCCGATTCTGAAGGTCGTCCGGCACAAGGTGCAAATGATAGCAACCTACTGATTCCATTGATCAACGGATTGCCTAGAACTATTGATATACATGATATTCAAAAGAATTGGATTGATGAGAATGGAAAGCAGATAACATTAGATCCGGAAGGTAAAAGTAATAATCCATATTGGATTATTAATAAGAATAAGTTTACCAATAATTTAGATCGTATGATTGGTAATATTACATTGACTTATAAACCGATTGAAGGATTGACTATCACCAATAATGCCGGAACAGATTTTTACACAGAAGGAAGGCGTAAGGTGTATGCAAAGGGGACTGTAGGAGCCTTGAACGGAAAGTTCCAGACTTGGAATTTGTATAAAAGAATTATAAATAATGACTTAATGGTTTCTTACGAGAAGACTTTTGCAAATGACTATCATTTTAAGGTAATGATGGGGCATAATCTCTATCAGGAGGAATGGAAAAATGAAAATGTGCAGGCGCAGAATCTGGTTGTTGATGGGCTATACACATATACTAATGCGAAGTCTACTACTCCGGTAAATTATTATGAAAAGAAACGTCTTGTTGGTTTATATGGAGATATTAGTTTGGGATACAAAGATATGCTTTTCGTAAATGTAACAGGACGTAATGACTGGTCGTCTACTCTACCGATCAATAATCGTTCCTATTTCTATCCTTCCATAAGTGGTAGTTTTATTTTTACGGAGTTGATGGAAAACAAAGATATTCTGAATTTTGGTAAGGTTCGTTTGAGTTATGCTAATGTGGGTAGTGATGAAGATCCGTACAATTTGGCATTTAAATATACTCCCGCTAGTACTTACTTTTTGCAATATCTGGGTGATGTTAACACTTTCCCCCATATGGGATTAGTTGGCTTTACGGGACCTCGTGTCTTACCAAATGAGAATTTGAAGCCGCAAAATCAAAGTTCTTTTGAAGTTGGAGCTGATTTGCGTTTCTTCGGTGGAAAAATTAGGTTAGATATGACTTATTATAGCAATATTACAAAGAATCAGATTGTAAGTATTGATGTCCCATTGTCAACAGGCTACTTTGCCAATAATATTAATGCCGGGAAGATTGCCAATAAAGGTGTTGAAGTAACTTTGGGGTTGACTCCTGTGGAAACACGTGATTTTAAATGGGACCTGGATGCAACATTTGCTTCAAATAAGCAGACAGTGGAGGAGTTAGCTGAAGGACTTGATGAATATACGTTAACGAGTGGACTGAGCGGTTTACAAATTAAGGCTGCTAAAGGAGATTCGTTTGGCTTGTATGGCACGGGTTGGAAACGTGATGACCAAGGAAATTATGTGATTAATTCTAAAACAGGTTTGAGAGAAACTGTTAATAACGTGCGTTTAGGAGATGTATATCCTGATTTTACGATGGGAATCAACAATACATTTACTTATAAGGGAGTTACCTTGAGTTTCTTGATTGATATCCGTCATGGAGGTTCTTTGTATTCAGAGACTGTAGCTAATTTAAGAAGTAGCGGTTTGGCTGCTGAAACAATAGCTCACCGTGAAGATGCTTCCTTTATTGAGCCGGGTGTAATCCTTCAGGATGATGGAACATATAGACCTAATGATGTTCCTGTGAAAAGTATGCAGGATTATTGGCAGCATATATCCAATTCTAGTAATAATGAAGGGAATATCTATAATGCATCATTTGTAAAACTCAGAGAGGTACAGTTGTCTTATAGCTTCCCGCGCAAATGGTTCAAGAGCTTTTTTGTTAAATCATTGGATTTAGGTTTTGAGGCACGTAACTTATGGATTATTAAAGATCATGTGCCACATATTGATCCGGAAGCTAACTTCTTCGGTCCTTCTCAGATTGGGGGTGGTGTAGAGTTTAACAGCATACCTTCTACCAGAAGTTTTGGATTTAATGTCAGATTAACATTGTAAGATTTAAACGAATATGATAATGAAAAAGAAAATATTAACATACGCATTGAGCGCTTTGGCATGTTTAACTTCATGTAGCGATTGGCTCGATATTAACCATGATCCCAATACTGCCGAGAAAGTTGATCCCGGGTATTTGTTTAACTATGTAGCTGTAAACTGGGCTGGAACACGCACTGGTGGTGACTTTTATATTCCTTTATCTATGAGTTCGCAGTGTCAAGTTGATGGTGGACTTGATTACGGTGGCTGGGATGAATCTGTATATACTATTTCTCCTTATAGTACAGGGAATGTCTGGAAACATTATTATTCTGTAGGTGGCAATAATTTGATGTTAGCTATTAAAAATGCAGAAGAGTCAGAACCGGTGAATCACAATGCTATTGCGCAGTGTAAGATTCTTTTGGCTGAGCATATGTATGAGGCAACGATGTTGTGGGGAGATATTCCTTTCACAGAATCCTGGAACGGAACAATTAAATATCCGAAATTTGATTCTCAGGAAAGTGTATTGAATGGTGTTTTGTCATTACTTGATGAGGCATTACAGCTTATAGATCTGAATGATGCTAATGCAATTGATGAGTACGATATCTATTACAAAGGTGATATGAACAAATGGATGACTTTGGCAAAGTCTTTAAAGTTTAGAACATTGATGGTTATGGTAGATAAAGACCCTTCTAAGGCTGCTGCTATTGGTACGTTGCTGCAGGCTGGAGGAATGGTTGCATCAGCAGCGGACAATTTGGTATTTCCTTACTCTACAGATCCGGGTAACCAGAACCCTAAATATGAACTTATAGAATTGGTTGGGGGGACACAAATATTGTTCTTTGCTAGCAATTATATGTTGAAACCGATGCAAGAACGTGATGATCCCCGTATTCCCTGTTATTTTGAACCGGGTGCGGATGGTGTATACCGGGGGTTGGGTAATAGAGAGGCTGCAAAGACGGATGATGAAGAAAATCTACTGTCATCTGTTGTAAGCAACTACCTTTTCAGAAGAGACGCTCCGGAATTGATTTATTCTTGTCAAGAACAGCTACTTTTGGAAGCAGAAGCTTATGCGCGCGGATTAGGAGTTGCTCAAAATCTGTCGAAAGCTAATGAACTGTACCTGAAAGGAATTCGTGAAGCATGTGCTTTTTATGGAGTTGCGGAATCCGATATTGATACATATGTTACAGGTTTACCGGAATTGACAACGATGACCCAGGAAAAAGCTCTGTATGAGATTCATATGCAGCAATGGATTGATTTGATGGATCGTCCGTTTGAGGAGTTTGTACAATGGAGGCGATCTGGTACTGCCGGAAACGAGGTTCCGACATTGCAAGTCCCGGAAGATGCAACTTCAAAAGAATTGATCAGAAGATGGGAATATAGTCCTGAAGAAATGACAGCTAATATTAATGCACCGAAAGAATCTCCGAAAATCTGGGAAAAACTATGGTTTGATTTATAATTGAATTACCATAAATGATACGAAAAAGAGGACAATAAAACATTGTCCTCTTTTTTTTTGTTATATTTGCGCCCACATTATTATATATAATAGAAGTAAAGAATGAAAGAATTTGTAATATCCGAAGCCAAAGTAGAAACAGCAGTGCTTGTAGGACTCATCACACAGACGCAGGATGAGCGTAAAACAAACGAGTATCTGGATGAACTGGCTTTCCTTGCCGAGACGGCTGGGGCGGAAGTTGTGAAACGATTTACACAGAAGTTGCCGACGGCTAACTCTGTAACTTATGTTGGAAAAGGAAAGTTGGAAGAAATCAGACAATATATCCATGACGAAGAGGAAGCAGAACGTGAAGTAGGAATGGTCATCTTTGATGATGAGCTTTCTGCGAAACAGATTCGTAATATTGAAGCTGAACTGAAAGTGAAGATACTGGACCGTACTTCACTGATTCTTGATATATTTGCCATGCGTGCGCAGACAGCCAATGCGAAGACACAGGTAGAACTGGCACAGTATAAATATATGTTGCCGCGTTTGCAGCGGCTTTGGACTCACTTGGAACGCCAGGGAGGTGGTTCCGGTGCCGGTGGTGGCAAAGGTTCCGTGGGACTTCGTGGTCCGGGTGAAACACAGCTTGAGATGGACCGCCGTATCATCCTGAACCGTATGTCATTGCTGAAAGAACGTCTAGCGGAGATTGACAAGCAGAAAGCTACCCAACGCAAGAATCGCGGACGCATGATACGTGTTGCACTGGTTGGTTATACCAATGTGGGAAAATCAACCATGATGAATCTTCTCTCCAAGAGTGAAGTGTTTGCGGAAAACAAACTGTTCGCTACTTTAGACACTACTGTGCGCAAAGTGATTATCGATAATCTACCGTTCCTGTTGTCAGATACAGTAGGGTTTATTCGCAAGTTACCTACCGACTTGGTAGAATCTTTTAAATCTACCCTGGATGAGGTACGTGAAGCAGATTTGCTTGTGCACGTAGTCGATATTTCCCACCCCGGATTTGAGGAACAGATTGAGGTGGTGAACAAGACCCTGGCAGAGATTGGAGGCAGTGGCAAACCTATGATACTTGTATTTAATAAAATAGACGCTTACACCTACGTGGAGAAAGCGCCGGACGACCTTACCCCCCGAACAAAGGAAAACTTAACACTCGAAGAACTGATGAAGACGTGGATGGCAAAAATGGAGGATAACTGCCTCTTTATTTCCGCCCGCGAACGAATCAATATAGACGAACTGAAAAATGTAGTTTATCAGCGAGTGAAAGAATTACACGTTCAGAAATATCCCTATAACGATTTTCTTTATCAGACCTACGAAGAAGAAGAGGAAGAATAATCAATATGCTAATATGCTGATGTGCCAATTGATTGCGCGTACTGTATCAGAATTGGCACATTGGCATATGGGCACATTAACACATTATTAAGATGAAAGACTATCGTAGATTGACTGAAGATGAGATACTTCAGTTGAAGAGCCAGTCATGTCTGGCCGATGATTGGGGAAATGTATCAGTGGCAGAGGGTTTTAATTGTGAGTACGTCCATCATACCCGTTTCTCGGGTGAAGTAAAACTGGGGGTATTCGAAGCTGAATTTACATTGCCGGGGGGAATCAAGAAACATTCGGGATTACGTCATGTGACGTTGCACAATGTGTCGGTGGGCGATAACTGCTGTATTGAGAATATACAGAACTATATTGCTAATTATGAGATTGGCAGTGACACCTTCATTGAGAATGTAGATATTATTTTAGTGGATAGGTTAAGCACTTTTGGTAATGGGGTAGAAGTGGCTGTCTTGAATGAAACAGGAGGCCGTGAGGTGTTGATGAACGATAAATTGTCTGCGCACCAGGCATATATTCTTGCACTGTACCGCCATCGTCCCGAGCTGATAAACCGTATGAAATCTATTGCGGATTATTATTCCAATAAACATGCTTCTGCTGTCGGCAGTATTGGCAATCATGTGATGATTCTCAATACGGGCTCGATCAAGAATGTCCGGATTGGTGATTACTGCCATATCTGTGGGACCTGCCGCTTATCCAATGGCAGCGTCAATAGTAATGTGACGGCACCTGTACATATCGGACATGGTGTAATCTGTGATGACTTTATCATCTCTTCCGGCTCTAAAGTGGATGACGGCACGATGTTGACTCGTTGTTTCGTCGGACAATCCTGTAAACTGGGACACAATTATTCCGCTTCCGATTCTTTATTCTTCAGTAATTGTCAGGGAGAGAACGGTGAGGCATGTGCTATTTTTGCAGGTCCTTTCACTGTGACACACCATAAATCTACTTTATTGATTGCCGGTATGTTCTCGTTTATGAATGCGGGTTCGGGGTCCAATCAGAGTAATCACATGTATAAGTTAGGTCCTATCCATCAGGGAACGATGGAGAGAGGAGCGAAGACCACTTCCGATTCATATATCCTGTGGCCGGCACGTGTCGGGGCTTTCTCTTTGGTAATGGGACGTCATGTTAATCATGCCGATACTTCCAATCTTCCTTTCTCTTACCTGATAGAGCAGCGGAATACCACTTATCTTGTTCCGGGAGTTAATTTGAGAAGTGTAGGTACTATCCGTGACGCACAGAAATGGCCAAAGCGTGATAAGCGAAAAGATCCGAACCGGCTGGATTATATCAATTATAACCTGCTGAGTCCTTATACCATTCAGAAGATGTTTAAAGGACGTTCCATTTTGAAAGAATTGAAACGTGTATCCGGTGAAACTTCAGAGATCTACTCCTACCAGAGTGCTAAAATCAAGAACTCTTCTCTGAATAACGGAATTCGTTTTTATGAAATCGCCATTCACAAGTTCTTGGGAAACTCCATCATAAAACGATTGGAGGGTATTAATTTCCAGACCAATGAAGAAATCCGTCAGCGACTGAAACCTGACACGGAAATCGGACTTGGCGAATGGGTGGATGTTTCCGGACTGATTGCTCCCAAGAGTGAAATCGACCGATTGTTGGATGGTATTGAGAATGGAACAGTCAATCGTTTGAAATCCATCAATGCAAGTTTCGCGGAAATGCACGAGAATTATTATACCTATGAATGGACATGGGCTTATCATAAGATTCAGGAATTTTATGGCTTAGATCCGGAAACGATTACGGCACAAGATATCATCGGTATCGTGAAAGCGTGGCAGCAAGCTGTTGTCGGATTGGATAAGATGGTATATGAGGATGCCAAGAAAGAATTTTCATTGTCTTCCATGACTGGATTCGGTGCTGATGGTTCTCACGATGAAATGAAGCTGGATTTTGAGCAGGTACGCGGTGATTTCGAAAGCAATACCTTTGTGACAGCAGTATTGAAACATATTGAAGATAAAACAGCTCTTGGAAACGAGTTAATCAAACGGATTGAAGCAATCGAATCATAATAGGAGTGGCAGATGGCGAACTGTGGATGATAAACAGGATATGATAAATAGCAAACTGTAAATAAAATAGTGAGCGGTGAACGGCAGATGTCAACGAATGGCATAGCTTGTTTACCGCTCGTTGTTTATAGTTTATGATTGTCTTTTGCTGTTCCTGCTTTTCTCCGTTATTCATTCTTAATTCTTCATTCATCATTCGCCATTCTTCATTCTTAATTACTACCTTTGCCACACTAACTAACATTACGTAATAAAATAAGAAACTTATGGCAACACCTCCGTTTAAGTATCAGCCCATGTTTGAAAAGGGAAAAGATACAACTGAGTATTATCTGCTTACAAAAGACTATGTATCAGTAAGCGAGTTTGAAGGAAATCCCATCCTGAAAATTGAAAAAGAAGGTTTGACTGCGATGGCTAATGCAGCTTTTCGTGATGTATCATTCATGCTTCGTCGTTCGCACAACGAACAAGTTGCTAAGATTCTGAGTGATCCGGAAGCAAGTGAAAACGATAAGTATGTGGCATTGACTTTCCTGCGTAACGCAGAAGTTGCTTCAAAAGGTGTACTTCCATTCTGCCAGGACACCGGTACTGCTATTATCCATGGTGAAAAGGGACAGCAGGTATGGACTGGATATTCTGATGAAGAAGCGCTTTCACTGGGCGTATATAAAACATACACTGAAGAAAACCTGCGTTATTCACAGAATGCGCCTCTGAATATGTATGATGAGGTAAATACAAAATGTAACCTCCCTGCACAGATTGACATCGAAGCTACCGAAGGTATGGAATATGAATTCCTTTGTGTAACAAAAGGTGGTGGTTCTGCCAACAAGACATATTTGTATCAGGAAACAAAAGCGATCCTGAATCCCGGTACATTGGTTCCGTTCCTGGTTGAAAAGATGAAAACATTGGGAACAGCCGCTTGTCCTCCTTATCATATCGCTTTCGTGATAGGTGGTACTTCTGCTGAAAAGAACCTGTTGACAGTGAAATTAGCTTCTACTCATTTCTATGATAACCTGCCGACTACCGGAAACGAATATGGTCGTGCATTCCGCGATGTCGAACTGGAAAAAGAAGTATTGGCAGAAGCTCACAAGATTGGGTTGGGGGCACAATTCGGAGGTAAATATCTTGCTCATGATGTACGCATCATCCGTCTGCCTCGTCATGGTGCATCTTGTCCGGTAGGTTTGGGCGTATCTTGCTCTGCCGACCGTAACATCAAATGTAAAATAAATAAGGAAGGTATCTGGATTGAGAAACTGGATTCAAATCCGGGTGAACTGATTCCGGCTGAACTGCGTCAGGCAGGTGAAGGTGATGTTGTGAAGATCGACCTGAACCGTCCGATGCCTGAAATCCTGAAAGAACTGACTAAATATCCGGTTGCTACCCGTCTGTCATTGAACGGAACGATTATCGTAGGTCGTGACATCGCTCATGCTAAACTAAAAGAACGTTTGGACCGCGGTGAAGACTTGCCACAATATATTAAGGATCATCCTATTTATTATGCAGGTCCGGCAAAAACTCCGGAAGGCATGGCGTGTGGCTCTATGGGTCCTACTACGGCAGGACGTATGGATTCTTATGTAGAACTGTTCCAAAGTCATGGCGGCAGCATGGTGATGTTGGCAAAAGGTAACCGTAGCCAGCAGGTGACAGATGCTTGTCAGAAATATGGTGGTTTCTATCTTGGTTCTATCGGAGGTCCGGCAGCTATCCTTGCACAGAACAACATCAAGAGCATCGAATGTGTGGAATATCCGGAATTGGGTATGGAAGCTATCTGGAAGATTGAAGTAGAAAACTTCCCTGCATTTATTTTGGTAGATGATAAGGGTAACGACTTCTTCAAACAGTTGAAACCGTGGAATTGCAAAAAATAATCGGTTGATACCTGTTGGGATAAAACTATAAGAAGAGGCTGTAAATGCCTTGAATTAATAAAGGGGCTGTCTGACTATTTTATTGTTAGACAGCCCCTCTTCTTATTTTAAGGACTTAACGATTTTTCGGATATTTACTTTTGCAATGTAAACATCAAACTTTCATCAGTTATGATTACTTATTCTGTTCTTTTTTCCATTTTTCATATCTCTTCAACACCTTGCTTCCATCTTTGTTATACCAACTATAACCATTTCGGCGTTCGTGTCCGATTTCCGATATATCATATTTTTTAATGCCATCACGGTCGCAGAAAAAAGGCCGGTTTGTTTCCAGATCATAAAAACGTGCCCAAAGAGTAGGACAGTCTTCACAGGGAACCATGCGATAGTCTTTTTTGCCATCACTGTTAGTGAAATATTCCTTCTGTATTCCTTTTATTTCAGACTTTTGGAACCATTTGATAGCACCTTCTATGGATTTTACAACGTCTGCAGATGGATGGGGAAGTGACATTAACAGTAATACAATGTTGTCAGACTCTTGTCCGCTTAGTGACGGGAGTTCATAGGCACGTGCTTTGCAGGGTTCCAAAGTGACACGGTCATGTTGGGCGCACCACACTGTTAACTCTCCATTTTGGCGCACCTGCGTTTTGAGTATACACTCTATCCCTTTATTAAATGCATTACGTGCTTGTTCACAGATCTTGTCAGGAAGGAAAGTGTACGGAGCTTTCTTTTCGTATATGCTCCGAAGTTGATTCATGACTCTCACCATTGCATTGTCATTGTAGGTGATTTGTACATAATAACCTTTGGGACGCGGATAAAATTGAGGCCATCCACCGTTTTCATACTGCGATTTGAGCAGATATTGAATACCGTTCAGCACTCCTTCTTTATATTTCTCCTTTTGCGTAGCCAGATAAAGCCGTGACAAATATTCTATTTCTGTCGTGGTGGCATTGTTGTCAATGGTACTTTGGTTGGTATCTTCTTTAGCTTTTAGTGCCGCATTATATTCTTGTTCCGTCAGTTCTGCCGGCATATAGATATTCTTGGGCCAGCCTCCAGTCGTTTGTTGATAGAGTAACACGTTGTCACCGATGCGTTGGGCTTCTTCCGTCTTGAAGAAATCATCGTCAAATTTAGGGGCGATGTGTACCCATTCTTTGTAGTTCTGTTGTTTTCTGTAATCTGTTGCTTTTTGGGCTGAGGCGTTTGTCAGGATAAAAAGTAGCAGTAAGAAAAGACTTAGTTTTCTCATGGCTTGTATTATTTAATGTTTTTATAGTATGCAAATGTAGGAAGAAAGAAAAACATCGATATGTAATAACTGTTTTTTATACAGTAAAAATTGGGTTAACCCTCCCGATAAGAAGATTAACCCAATCAAAAAATAAATGGAAACTACTTCCTTATTCCAGATATTTCGTAATCTTTCCGCTGATTTGCAACAGGGATATTTCGCAAAGTTTCGTATTATATTCAGCAGAAAGGATGCGTTCCTCTGCATCTAACAAACTTTTTTGTGCTTCACGTACTTCAAAACCGGAGAGGTCCCCCTGTATATAACGGTCCATGGCAATATCGTGATTGTCTTTGGCGGTTATCAGGTTTTGACGTTCCAGATTCAGCAGTTGGAGATTGTTGCGATAGGCTTGCCATAGGTTACTGAGATCAGAGCGAAGTGCTAATTCCAGATCCTGTCGTTCCAGGCGACGATTCTTGAAAGCCAGACTTGCATTTCTCTTTTCGCGGCGACGATTACCGTCGAAGATATTAAAACCGACAGTTATTCCGGCATTAAAGCCCAGTTCACCTCTTCTGCTGTTTGCGTTGATGTCATACTTGTTGAACGTATATCCATATCCGGTATTTAATTTGAGATATGGATAGTTGCGTGAGTTTATTTTCTTGTAGTCCAATTGGGCAAGTACCGTGTTTTGATCGGCCT
Source organism: Bacteroides sp. MSSM.1001136sp1_RTP21357st2_D2_RTP21359_211015 (assembly GCF_040913205.1). Taxonomy (NCBI): domain Bacteria; kingdom Pseudomonadati; phylum Bacteroidota; class Bacteroidia; order Bacteroidales; family Bacteroidaceae; genus Bacteroides; species Bacteroides sp. MSSM.1001136sp1_RTP21357st2_D2_RTP21359_211015. Next base: position 19,197 of record NZ_JBDFVF010000017.1, read on the forward strand.
TGAGCAAAGAAGCATTGGTTGCTAACGTAGAATTCCACAAATCATCAAATTGCAAGTCGCTGTGTACGTCGATGGTGGAATCTTTGATAATAATGTTTTGATTGACATTGTTGTTAGCCATCAGTTCATTCAACTGGATACGTGAAGAATGTAGCAATTCCTGTTGTTTGATGTATTGGGCACTGTCTGCGTTGAAATCCACTTTTGCCTGCTGATAATCCAGCCCTGAAAACTTACCGACCAGGTGACTAGCCTCGGCTATGCGCAAGCGCTCTTTGGAAAGTGACATTGCATAATGAAAGTTTTTCAGACGGATCTTCTGCTGGATAAAATTATAGTATTCGGAAGTCAGGGCAGCAATAAAATCTTCAATGGCAATACGCGTGTTGGTTTCCCCCTGACGTTCCAGCTCTTTCAACTGTTTGTAGGTGGTACTGATATTGAATCCGTCGAAAATAGTCCAGTTGAGGTTAAGACCGACATTAACCGTCTGATCGTAGACTCCGTTGTTCTTTGTTATTTCTCCGGTAGCACGCGCCTTGGTCTCAATATTGTCCAGGTTTCCGGTATATCTGGCAGAGAAGTCCAGTGTAGGCAGGTAACCCGCATTTCCTAATGTTGCGTTGTTTTTGCTGATCTGCTCTTCGTTATGGATGATACGTAAAGAGTAATTGTTTTGCAATCCTTCTTCCAGACACTCCTTGAGAGTGAGAACTTGTGCCTTTGCAAAAGAGACTGATAAGAAGGCACATGCAATGGTGATATAAATGATGCGTTTCATGCAGATTCCTTTCTGTTTCATTCTTGTAGTTTTTTGATTCGGTTAGTCGAAATGTAACTGTAAATAGCCGGTACAATGTACATCGTAAGCAGAGTGGATACGACCATACCACCCACCACTGCCGTACCCATGGCAATACGCTGGTTACAACCTTCTCCGGTGGCAAATGCCAGCGGGATAAGTCCCAAAACCGTAGAGGCACTTGTCATCAGGATCGGACGGAGGCGTTGAAGGGCAGCATCTTTGATGGCGCTCATTTTATCCTCTCCGGCTTCCTGTTTCTGATTGGCAAATTCTACAATAAGAATACCGTTCTTCGCCACCAGACCGATCAGCATGATAATACCGATCTGACTGAAAATATTCATCGTAATATCTCCGAAATACATGAAGACCAAAGCTCCGGCAATAGCCAGCGGCACTGTCAACATGATAATCAACGGATCTTTGAAACTTTCAAACTGGGCTGCCAGAATCAGGTAAATCAAAAGGATAGCCAGGATAAAGGCGAACATCAGACTGGAGGAACTTTCACGATATTCTTTCGAGTCTCCCGACAGGGCAGTGCGGAAAGTGTCATCCAATGTTTCTTTGGCAATCTTATCCATTTCATCCAAGCCTTGCCCGATTGTTTTGCCGTCTGCCAATCCCGCAGAGATGGTAGCTGACACAAAACGATTATAACGATACAACTTTGGAGGTGCAATACCACTTTCCAATTCAATCAAGTTGTCCAGCTGAATCATATCCCCACTACTGCTGCGGACGTAAATCGCTTTCAGGTCGGCCGGCTTGTTTCGTTGCTGGCGGTTGATTTCACCAAGAATTTCGTATTGTTTACCGTTCATATAGAAATATCCCATACGTTGGCCGCTTAATCCATATTGCAGCGTTTGAGCAATGTTTTTGGTACTTACCCCCATAATACTGGCCTTGTCGCGGTTGATCTGAATACGAGCTTCCGGTTTACTGAACTTCAAATCAACGTCCGCCATCTGGAAAACAGGATTCTCATATACTTTAGCCATAAACTTGGGCAACACTTCTTCCAGCTTTTCCAAATTGGTAGCCTGAAGTACATATTGTACAGGCATGCTTCCACGACGTCCGCCGAAAGAAGACTGCTGCTGTACGAATGAACGCGCCATTGTTTTCTTCTGTACCGCTTTTGATATTTTCTCTGCCACATCCATCTGGGTATAATTACGTTCATTCATATCCTTCAGCGTGATGCGCACGTTTCCGCTACCGCTGGATACACGGGCAGTTACAGCCTCTGCATCAGGCAGAATAGAGTCTACCAGTTGATTGATGTCTTCTGTGTAATCCCTGATATATTCATAGGTGACGCCTTCCGCTCCTCGTGTATTGATACTGATTTGCGAACGGTCTTCAAGTGGGGCCATTTCCGCAGGAACTGCATTCCACAGAATACCAATCAGGCAAATGGTGATGAAAGTAAATGGAAGAGCGATCCAGCGTTTACTAAGAAAAGCGGCAAGCGAACGGCTGTATAGCCGGTTCATTCCTTCAAAGAACGGTTCTGTTTTTGCATAGAACCAACTTTGTTTTTCCCGTTTAATGAGTAACTTCGTTGCCAACATCGGAGTGAAAGTCAATGCGGCAAATGAGGATATAATCACCGAACCCGAAATAACGATACTGAACTCACGGAATAATCGTCCCGTCATTCCATCCATAAAGACGATAGGGAAGAATACCGCTACCAGCGTAATAGTGGTGGAAATAACGGCAAAGAAAATTTCTTTGGCTCCTTCTATTCCCGCTTCTTTCGGGGTCATTCCTTTCTCTATACGGATGTAGATATTTTCTGTCATAACGATGGCGTCATCTACCACCAGTCCCACCGATAGTACGATGGCGAGCATGGAAAGCACATTGATGGAGAATCCTGCCAGATACATAACGAAGAAAGCGCCGATAAGGGAAACAGGGATTACGATACAAGGCACCAACGTGACGCGCCAGTCACGCAGGAAGAGGAAGATAATGATGATTACGAGTACAAAAGCTTCATATACAGTGGACTTAACCTCATTGATAGATGCACGGATAAACTTGGTATTATCAAAACCATAATTATAGTGTACATCTTCCGGCAAGTCTTTTTTCATTTGCTCCATACGTTGGTATACAGCATCCGCAATCTCAATATGGTTGGCTCCCGGCTGTGGAATGACTACGACACCCACCATAGGAACGCCGTTCATCTTCATATAACTCTTAATATCAGCCGGCCCCAGTTCAGCACGTCCGATATCACTGAATCGTACAATACGGTTATTCTCTTCTTTGACAATCAAGTCATTGAATTCATCTGCGGTATGCATCAATCCTAGTGTACGGATCGTCAACTCGGTGGTATTTCCTTCGATACTACCTGAAGGAAGTTCCACATTTTCGTTATCTACAGCGTTTTTAACATCGACGGGAGTGATACCGTAACCTGCCATCTTTACCGGGTCGAGCCAAAGGCGCATGGAGTAACGCTTCTCTCCCCAGATAGATACACTACTTACATCAGAAATAGTCTGTAATTGTTCTTTCACAGTCAGATCCGCTATTTCACTTAATTCCAACAGAGAACGTTTGTCACTCTGAAGAGCAACCATCAAGATAGGCATGGCATCGGCATCTGCTTTTGAAACTGTCGGTGGGTCACAGTCGCGAGGCAGATAACGTTGGGCACGTGAAACCTTGTCACGTACGTCGTTGGCCGCTGTTTCCAGATCGACGGACAATTCAAATTCTACTGTAATACGGCTTTGCCCCTGCTGGCTCACACTGGACAAAGAACGGATACCGGGAATACCGTTGATATTCTGTTCCAACGGTTCAGTTATCTGGTTTTCGATAACGTCGGCATTAGCTCCCGGATAAGAGCAGCTGACAGAAATAATCGGATTATCTACCGACGGATATTCGCGGACACCCAAATAGTTGTATCCGATGAATCCGAAAAGGAGGATAATAATCGTTAATACTGTGGCTAATACCGGGCGACGTATACTTAATTCGGAGATGTTCATTGATTTATGATTTCTGATTTCTGAATTATGATTTCTGAGTTATGGATTGAAGATTTCTGATTTCTGATTTTTGAATTATGATTTCTGATTTCTGAATGTTTGCTGTATTTTGCTGACTTATAAATCATAAATTATTTGGCTTATAAATCATAAATCAGAATTCATAAATCATAAATTCTCATTCTTCAATATTGTCAAGTGTTACGGCGAGTCCGGTACGGAGTTGCAATGTTCCTGAAGTGATGATTGTGTCTCCTACGTGCAATCCTCTAATCACTTGCACTTCAGATGCGGTGCGGATACCAGTAATGATATCCACCGGTTCGGCCTTTCCTGATTTATACAGATAGATTTTATCTTTACCCATTTCCGGCACAATTGCTTCCGTTGGGATGGCTATTGCATTAGGTATTTCATCCTTTTTCAACAGTACACTGGCATAACGGCCGGGAAGTAGGGTGCGATTGACATTCGGGTATAATGCACGGGCGGTAAATTGATGCAGATTCGGATCGATGGCAGATTCTACAGCGTATACCTGTGCGCCAAAAGCATCCAATGTTCCTTCAACGCTGAAATTGAGATTGGTACCCTTTTTGATTTGCTTGGCATAACGTTCCGGAACGGAAAATTCAACCTTCAGTGGAGCGATTTTTGTCAGCTTGGCAACGACTGTGGTCGGAGACGCATACGTACCGATACTGACTTGGCGAAGTCCGATCACTCCGTCAAACGGAGCACGTAGCTCTGTCAGTTCAATATTAGCTTTGATAATTTCTATATCGGCATTCAGAGTTGCTAAATCCGTTTTCACCTGTTCGTAGGCTTCTTTACTGACAGCATCCCGTTTCAATAAAGCATCCTGGCGGAATACACGGTCTTCTGCCAGTTTCAATTGCGAAATCAACCTTTGCAATTGTGCCTGCAACTGTCTGTCATTCACTTTGGCTAGTAATTGGCCTTTCTTTACGGCTGTTCCTTCTTCAAAGTTGATTTCTACAATCTTTCCCGACGTTTCGAAAGACAAATCCACTTCTTCATCGGGCAGAAGTACACCGGTAGTGGTGAATTCATCTGTCAGAGATTGCGGTTTTATGACCTTGGCGTTCACATTTAAAACTTGTTTTCCTCTTTTTTTATTACCGCCCATCACTTTGTCGGCGGCTGCTAGTTCGTCGTTTTTTTTCGGTAATTGTGAGTAGATTCCTCCACCGATAATCCCGGCACCAACAAGAATAATGATGCCCCATTTAGTCTTCTTATTCATGGTTTAGTATTGTATATGGCAATTATAATATAATCTTTGAAGATTAGACTTTCCCTGACTGGAAAGGTTTAATCTGTAAATGATAGAAAAAAAGTTAATGCATCTTTTTCAGTTTAATAAGCTCATACACTTAAGGGAACTATTCTTTTATGGCATATAGAAGGGTGGTTGACAAGACTTTCCCTTTTTTAGTGATAGTTTCTGATTTTACCAGCCCAATATTTTTGGCATACCAGTCTATTGAATATTCGGTTTCTGAAATGAACATGACTTTTCCTTTTTGTTCCGTGTAGATTTTAATGCAATCAAAATCTCCCGCAGGAGTATGTATGGTTTCACGTCCTTTATATTTTCCTTTTAGAGAAGCTTTCATAGTCATTGGTCCTGATTTTTGCAAGAAATTACACTGTGGTATATCATCTCCATTCTGAACATGATCCTTTAAAGGTATGCTAATTCGTCCTTCTGCATATATGTTCTTAGAATATTTCTGATATTCATATTCTGATTTACCATCCAAAAGGATAACTTCGGTCATATCTTGACTCTTATGATAAATATAGAATAACCTGTTGATACCACTTTTTATACTTAGAGAATCATAGTGCTCTCCGAAAGCATCTTCTCTTATGATTAAGCGATCACCTTTATCAACCACGTCTGCGATGCACATAGTATCTTTCAGTGTTTTTCCTTCCTTTACTTCGGTTGTTACATAGTAAGCAGTTCTTCCTTTTTTAATACTGCAATATTGTGCATGTGCGGAAATTATGTATAAAATGAAACATAATAAAACTAAGATTTTTTTCATATTGTTTTTTTGTGTGTACTATTATAACTATAAGTGTGAACAGCATTGGTTTTATAAGCACGCTGCTCGCATTTTTTCTAATAAGCAGCCCGATATTTTCCTTCCTCTTTATCTTCCAACATATTGAGATAAGAGGTATAACGGGATTCGCTGATGAGGTGCTCTTCCACTGCTTTGCGTACGGCACATCCCGGTTCATGACGATGTGTACAGTTGCCATATTTGCAGTCGGCGGAGGTTTTGAATATTTCGGGAAAATAATGTCCGATCTCTTCTTCTTCCATATCGAATGTGCCGAAGCCCTTGATACCCGGAGTATCGATGATATAGCCATCTCCTTCCACAGGGAACATTTCGGAGAAAGTAGTAGTATGCATTCCTTTGTTGTGGTAAGAAGAAATTTCGCCGGTCTTGGCTGCTATGCCCGGCAGTATGGAATTGATAAGAGTCGATTTGCCGACTCCCGAATGTCCGGAAAATAAAGTAATCTTGCCTTCCAGTGCTTTTTTGATTTCAGCCACTCCAGTGCCGTTCTTTGCGGAAACTTTGAAGCAAGGGTAGCCGATTTGTGTGTATAAGTTGATAAGGGCGTCCAGATAGCGGAGTTCATCTTCGTCGTAAGCATCTACCTTATTAAATACCAGTTTGACAGGGACGCGATAGGCCTCTGCGGATGCAAGAAAGCGATCAATAAAAATAGTGGAAGTTTCCGGATAATTGATGGTTACCACCAGCATACACTGGTCGAGATTGGCAGCAAGGATATGAGATTGTTTGGAAAGATTGGACGAGCGGCGGATGATGTAGTTCTTTCTATCTTCTATTTCACTGATAAAAGCAATGCCTTCCTGATTAAGTATAATCCGGACACGATCACCCACTGCAACAGGATTAGTACTGCGAATCCCCTTCAACCGGAAATTCCCTTTGATTTTACATTCAATAGATTGTCCGTCATCGGTTTTCACCTGATACCAACTACCCGTGTTTTTGATTACTAATCCTTTCATATAAATTATAAATTAAAAATGAAGAATGAAGAATTCAGGCTGTGTTTCAACTGAATAATACAGCATTATAATTCCTCATTCTTCATTCTTAATTCTTCATTATTTTTTAGACGGTCATAATTTCTTTATCCTTTTCAGCCAGCATATCATCGATTTGTTTGATATACTTATCATGAATTTTTTGCAGTTTGGCTTCCGCATTCTTCTGCTCGTCTTCTGCCAATCCGTCTTTTACGGCCTTTTTCAGTGCGTCGATGCCGTCACGACGCGCGTTGCGTACGCTTACTTTAGCCGTTTCGCCTTCTCCTTTACACTGTTTTGCCAGTTGTTTACGGCGTTCTTCCGTCAGGGGAGGGATGCCGATACGGATCATTTCTCCATTGTTTTCGGGCATGATACCGAGGTCAGAGTCGATGATTGCTTTTTCGATGACACGGAACATGCTTTTATCCCAAGGCTTGATTACGATACTGCGGGCGTCCGGAGTAGTAATTGCTGCTACATTGCTGATAGGTACCATACTTCCGTAAGAATCTACGCGGATACCATCTAATAAGCGTGCACTCGCTTTTCCGGCGCGGATATGTGCCAGTGCTTCTTCCAGATACATGATGGCCATATCCATCTTTTCTTGTGCATTGTCAAGGCAAGTCTTTACGTCTACCATATTTTTTGAGATTTAAAATTGCATTTTGATTGATTAAGTAGCAAAAGTATATTATTTTTTGTTCATCTGCAACAGCATACCCATCTTTTTTATGAGTGACTTGCCAATGATAATCAGGGTAACGGCGGTGATAATCATTAAAATACCCATCATTAAGCGGGGAGTCAGTTTTTCGTGAAACAGGAGAACACCGAAGAATAAAGCTGTCACCGGTTCCAAAGCACCCAATATTGCCGTTGGTGTAGAGCCTATATAATGGATGGCCAGTGCGGTACAGACCAGTGATACGGCAGTTGGCAGGATGGCGAGTGATAATACATCGGCCCAGAGCCAGGCAGACGGTATTACTTGCAGTTCCGTACAGAAATTTAAACGGACGATATAAACCGATAGTCCGAACAAAATGGCATAGAAGGTAAGTTTCGTGGTCGGCAGGTTTTTCAATGTCGAACGGTTTACACCTACTATATATATAGCATAAGAGAGTGAAGACAACAGAACAAAGATAATTCCCAAAGTCGATAGTGGTTTGTTGCCGTCTCCCTGATAAAGCAAGGCAATGCCTGAAAGTGCCAGCAGGATGGAGAAAACGGTAATGGCGGAAATCTTTTCCTTGAAGAATATTCCCATGATGACAGCTACCATCACCGGATAAACAAACAGAATCGTTGAAGCAATTCCGGCATCCATATAATTATAGCTCATAAACAAAAGCAGTGATGAAAAAGAGAATAACAATCCCATAATGACTAAGGGCAAAACGTCTGCCTTATGAAGTGCAAAAGACTGATGCTGCACTTTCATCAGAATACCCAATACGATTGCCGCAAAGAAGTACCGGTAGAATAAAACGGTATCGACACTCATTCCGGCTGCATAGAGCGGAAGTGCAAAAAGAGGATTCATACCGTAGCTCGCAGCGGCAATCGCTCCATAGATAAAACCTTTGGTTTTGTTGGTCATTGTTTTGCTTTTTTTAATGGCGTGCAAAAGTACGCAGTTCGCCAATGATAAACAAGTGTTTAGGCGGTTGATAGTATAATTTAATCTTTCGTATGCTAAAAACTATTTCTTGGTAAAGAGATAACTAATCTTGTTTATGCATAAAATTAATCGTCTGACAGTTGTCAAACTTGCGTCTGACTACTGTTGAACTTTCGTCTGACTACTGTCAGACGAAAAAGAATCAACTGTCAGACGATTAATTTTATTCGATAGGGAGATTAGTCATACGCCTTCCGAGTAATAGTCTGTAGGCAATAGGCAATCAGGTTTTTGAATAAACGCTTGCATATATCTTGGATTTTCCCGAATATTGCATCTAAATTATCGAAAAACACAGATGGCCAAAGCTAAATTTCTTGTTGTTTATTGCCTGTTCATATCGGGACTTTGTTGCATGGCAAATGTGACGAAGGATATCAATATGCGCTTTAAGGACGTAAGGCAGGGGCTTTCTCATCAAACGGTCAATTGTTTCTATCAGGATGAATTCGGTTTTTTATGGATTGGCACTCAAGACGGGCTGAATCGATTTGACGGACGTAAGTTTGAAGTATTCAAACCGGATAATGCCAATCCCTATTCCATCAATATCAATAATATCAGGCAGGTTTGCGGAAATAAAGCTGGATTGCTCTTTATCCGCAGTTTGCAGAGCGTGACTCTTTATGATATGCGTTTGAATCGTTTTAGGGTGTTGCGTGAAGGAGAAGTTGCGGGAATCTGTTATGCGCACGATGCATTATGGATAGCTACCGGAAAGGAAATCTACCGTTATCGCAACCTCGACCAGGCGCCCGAGTTATTCTTTTCATTTCCTTCGGATGAGGAGGATGTATTGATGAACAGTCTCATGGTTCGTCAGAATCAGACAGTGGTGGTGGGTACTTCCTCCAAAGGGATATATTGTATGGACCAGTCTGCACACATCACCCGACGTATGGATGTGGGAGCTGTCAATTCAATAACAGAAGATAGAAACGGAAGTATCTGGATAGCTACCAGAAACAGAGGGCTCATACGGTTGGATGAAGATGGAAAACTTACTCATTTCAAACATAATAAGGTAGCTGAAAATACGATTAACCATAATAATGTGCGTCATGTGACGCAAGCTAATGATAGTCTCCTGTATATCGGAACCTATGCCGGTTTGCAGACTTTAAACCTGTTTACCGGAGAGTTTACAGATTATGAATATGACTTGAATGTGGAGGCGGCCGATATACGTTCTATTATTTCGATGCATTACGACACTTCGGGGACTTTATGGTTGGGGACTTTTTATCAGGGAATCCAATATTATAATGTAGCGAATGATGCTTTCCATTTTTACCGCTCGTCTACGGCTGTTGGCGGTCATTTGAATTCTTATATTATCAGTTCCATTGCCGAAGACCGTTCCGGACGGATCTGGTTTGCAAGTGAAGGAAGCGGGTTGAACTATTATGATAAACATACCAAACGCTTTTTCCCTTTAAAAAAGGTCTATTCTCAAGAGCTTTCTTTTAAGATAGTGAAGTCTCTTTATTATGAGAAAGAGCCGGATTATCTTTGGGTAGCTTCTCTTTATCAGGGAATCAACCGGATTAATCTGTCGACCGGGCATATAGAATCTATCTCGGAAAACATCTATACTCCGGAAGGAAAAACAGTTGTTGACAGAGCCTATAATCTGGTGAAAATGATAGAGTTTGCCGGCCACGATTCTTTATTGATAGCTGCCAAGGGAGGATTGCTTGTGTTGGATAAGAAACACCTTCGACTTCATCATTTCGAACACCCTTCGTTGGCTGCCAAACATCTGTCGCAGGTTTGGGATATGACGTTTGACAAAGACGGGGATTTATGGCTGACTACCTCTTTTGATCTGATACGAGTCAACCTCAAAGCGGGCACTGCCCATAGTTATCCTTTCTCCCAAATAGCGCAGAGCACAGCGCAGCATCACATCAACCACATTTTATGTGATAAGAAAGGACGTATATGGCTGGGATCGACAGGCTCGGGAATTTATCTATTTGATAAGAAGACAAATTCTTTTGTGGGATACGGAGCGAAACAGGGATTAGAAAATGGATTTATAACCGGATTGGTGGAGAGCCCTTTGGATGGTTCTATCTATGTGGCAACCAATGGTGGTTTCTCTAAATTCAACCTGGCAATGACTACATTCGAGAACTATAACAGACAGAGTGATTTTCCCTTGAATAATGTAAATGATGGAGGGCTTTATATTGCGTCCGACCACGATATTTACGTGTGTGGTCTGGCGGGTATTGTCTCTATCGCCCAGGAAAAGTTGAACAAACAGTCTGTTGACTATGATGTGTTTGTAAAACGGGTGCTTGTGGATAATACGGAAATACAACCGCTTGATTCGTTGGGGCTTATCAAAGAAACCGTACTGTATGAACATCGGTTAGTATTGCCGCCCAGATATTCTTCCGTCACTTTTGAGATAGCAAGTAACACCCTGAATAATATTTCTAATATCGGCCTGGAATATAAACTTGAAGGCTTTGACAACGAATATATGAAGGCGGGCGATAATACGATGATTACCTATACCAATCTTCATCCGGGGCATTATACTTTCCATGTCCGTGGCGACCAGGTGGGCGTTCACGGTCAGGAAGCACCTTCCGTTAGTTTTGAGCTGATAGTGGAGGCTCCGGTTTATCAGCGGGCATGGTTTATTTTGCTGATGGTGCTGGCAGCTATCCTCATTGCCGGCTATATTATCCGTATGTTCTGGATACGAAAAACCTTGCGGCACTCTTTATTGGCCGAGAAACGGGAAAAAGAGTATATCGAAAGTGTGAACCAGTCCAAACTGCGTTTCTTTACCAATGTATCGCATGAATTCCGTACTCCGTTAACACTTATATCCAGCCAGCTCGAAATGCTCCTGATGCATAAGGACATTATTCCTGAAGTATATAATAAGATTCTGGATATTTATAAAAATTCCCGCCGGATGAATAACCTCGTGGATGAAGTCATTGATATCCGCAAGCAGGAGCAGGGATACTTGAAACTAAAGATTTCTAAAGAGAATATTGTGGCGGTGATAGAGGAAATTTGTGGCTCTTTCTATAGTTATGCTCAACTGAATAAGATAGATCTCCGCTTTTCTTCCACTCTGAAAGAAGCTGATTTGTATATTGACAAAACACAGATAGAGAAAGTTTTCTATAATTTATTGTCCAACGCTTTTAAGTATACGAAGCCTGGTGACTGGATTTCTGTTGAGCTGTCAGCGGAAGGAGATAATGACATTGTGATTTCAGTCAACAACCTGGGGGTAGGCATTGATAAATCCAAGATCAAACATGTATTTGAACGGTTTTGGCAGGATGATTCGGCAACAACCACACGAACTGTCAAAGGATCGGGCATTGGATTGGCGATGGCGAAAGGAATTGTAGAGTTGCATCAGGGAACCATCGGAGTGGAAAGCGAACTGAATGGAGTTACCTCTTTTACCGTTACTCTCCACCGGGATGCGAATATGAATATGGAAGTCTCTTCCTCCGCAGACGAGCACGTTGCCGAACATTATATAATAGAGCCTCAAGAAATCTCGGAAATGGTGAAGCCGGATAAAACGGTGAAAATACTGATTGTAGAAGATAACCCGGAAATGCGTAAGGTATTGACGCAGATTTTTGAACAGATATATGAGGTATATACGGCTGCTGACGGGCAGGAAGGATTGGAACGGGCTTCTTCGCTCCAACCGCAGATGATTGTAAGTGACATCATGATGCCTGTCATGTCCGGACTGGAAATGTGCGAGAAGTTGAAAAGTAATTTGCAGACCAGCCATATACCTGTTGTCTTGCTGACAGCCCGTAACCGGGAAGAACACACCTTGGAAGGCTTGCAGACAGGTGCGGATGATTATATCTCCAAACCTTTTAATATCAAGATATTGGTAGCCCGGTGTAACAATATCATCCAGACTCGTAAACTACTTCAACAGCGGTTTGTTCGAAACGACGAACCTAAAGTGGAAGACCTTCCGTTCAATCCGATCGATAAAAAGATGTTGATGGATGCTACGGCGATTGTGGAATCTTATATTGATAACCCAGACTTTGACGTAGCTACTTTTGCACGAGAAATGTGTATGAGCAGAACGTTGCTTTTCACTAAATTGAAAGCATTGACCGGACAGACCCCGAATGACTTTATTTTATCTTTGAGACTGAAAAAAGCAACAGAAAAATTGCGGAATGACCCCAATGCCCTGATTGCTGATATAGCATTTGATTACGGTTTTTCTAATCCAAGTTATTTTATCCGGTGCTTTAAAAATGCTTATGAAATTACTCCGGCTGCTTATAGACGGAAATATACAAACTCTTAATTTATAGTGTTTTATATACTTTCTGCCTGACGAGATTTGTACTATTTGAACTTTTATACGGACGATTCTATTATTCGAAATCATTAATAATTGGGATTTTTGCACTGTAATCATTCAAATTATTACATAGTATGAAAAACATCGTAATTAAATGGGCTGTGTTCCTGACAGCCTTTCTTATCTCTTTAGAGGTTAGTGCTCAAAACGTCAGAGTTTCTGGAGTGGTGACAGACGCACTTGGACCGATCCCCGGAGCTAATATCATGGAGGAGGGGACTACTAACGGTACAGTGACGGATGTAAATGGAAAATATTCAATCAGTGTATCGGCTAAATCTACCCTTGTTTTTTCTTGTATAGGATATAAGGAACAAAAAATACGTGTCGGTACGAAAACGGTGCTGAATGTGAATATGGTGGAAGAGTCGAAAATGCTCGATGAATTGGTGGTTGTCGGTTATGGAGTTCAGCGTAAGAGTGATGTAGCCACTTCGGTAGCTTCGGTCAAAGCGGATGAAATGAAAACATTTCCCGCCGGCAATGTGGCTGATATGTTACGTGGACGTGCCGCAGGTGTGAATGTAACGAGTAGTTCCGGACGGCCGGGATCGACTCCTTCGATTACCATTCGTGGTTCCCGTTCTATCAGTGCGGACAATGCACCTTTATATATTATAGATGGTTCTCCTTCCAGTGCAACAGAGTTCAGTACGTTGAGTGCGGATGATATTGAATCGGTTGAAATCCTGAAAGATGCTGCGTCACAGGCTATTTATGGTGCACGCGCCAGTGACGGTGTGGTACTGGTGACTACCAAACGTGGTAAAGCCGGAAAAGTGGAAGTCAACTATAATGGCTATCTGGGTATTCAATCTCTCTGGAGAAATTTTGATTTCTACTCTCCCGAAGAATATATGCAGCTTCGTCGTGAAGCAAAGGCGCATGATAAAGGAATAATTGATGCGCGTGAGATTTCTATAGCCGAAGCGTTGGAAGACGAGGTGATGCAACGGGTATGGGCCAGCGGAAAGTTTATCGACTGGGAAAAAGAAATGTTTAGAAATGCAATCTATCATAATCACGACGTCAGTGTACGTGGAGGAACAGAAAAAATCAAAGTATCGGCAGGTGCCAACTACTTTGACCAACAAGGAATGGTGGTTACCGGATCGGGGTATCAGAAGTTTTCTTTAAGACTGAATCTGGACTTTGAAATAGCCAAATGGATTAGTTTCGGTATCAATTCTTCTTATGCGATGACAAAACAAGACCGTGAGGATGGTAACTTTAATGATTTTATTACCAGTTCTCCATTGGCGGAGATATATGATGCGGATGGCAAGTATACAAAATATATCAACTCGGAAGGAAATTATAATCCTTTGTACCGTGCCGAACATTATGGACGTGAAGTAACTCGTGATAATTACCGCCTGAACTTTTTTATGGATGTGAAACCTTTCAAGGGATTCAATTATCGTCTGAATACTTCTGTTTATAATCAGACGTCTGAAGACGGTTCTTATAAAGATTCCCAATATCCGGGAGGCGGAGGAACGGCCGTTCTTGACGAATCGCGTACACAGAACTGGCTGGTTGAGAATATTGTGACCTATAAAGTGCCTATCCGGAACAAGAAACACCAGTTGACATTGACCGGCGTTCAGTCTGTCGACCATAATGGTTCGAAGTCTATCGGGTACTCGGTTGAGAATCTTCCGGTGGATAAAGACTGGAACTTCATTTCTCAAGGTGAGTTTACAGGCAAGCCCCGTCGTCAGTTTAATGAAAATAACCTGGTGTCGTTCATGGCCCGGGCGCAATATTCACTTTTAGATCGTTATTTGTTGAACGTGGCTGTCCGCCGTGACGGTTCCAGCCGTTTCGGAAAAGAAAATAAATGGGGAACTTTCCCGTCGGCAGCTTTTGCCTGGCGTGTCAATCAGGAGAGTTTCCTAAGAGATGTGTCGTGGATTGATAACCTGAAACTGCGTGTGAGTTATGGTATTGTAGGTAATCAGAATGGTATCGGTAATTATACTACTTTGGGACTGGCTGATAATAAAGGATATGAGTTTGGAGATGTTTTTCAAATGGGATATTTGCCGGGCAAGGAACTTTCTAATCCAAACTTGAAATGGGAACAGTCTGCAACAGCTAACTTTGGTCTTGATTTTAGTTTCTTCAATGGGCGTCTGAATGGTACGGTCGAGTATTATAATACTCATACGAAGGATTTGTTGGTAAAACGTTCCCTGAATGCGTCACTCGGATATACTACCATGCTAGATAATCTGGGAAAGACAAAATCCAGCGGTATCGATCTTTCTTTAAATGGTGATGTGGTACGTATGAAAGAATTTACCTGGACACTCGGAACTAATTTCAGCATGTATAAGAATGAAATTGTCCGTATTGACGATACTCTCGATGAGAACGGGAAACCGGCAAGTCAGGTAGCCCAGGGATGGATTATCGGAGAACCGATCAATGTATACTATGATTATCTGATAGATGGAATTTTTCAGTATGATGATTTTGATATCACTCGTGATGGTACGGGAAATCTGGTCTATACACCGAAAAATACTTATGACAGTGATAATGACGGTGTGGCCGACAGTCCGATTAATTACGGTGGCGCTATTGAACCGGGAATGGTCAAGGTGAGTGATAACAACGGGGATGGAAAGATTACAGCTGATGACAGGGTACCTATCCGTAAAGATCCGAAGTTTACACTCTCCCTTTCTTCTACATGGAACTGGAAAGGATTTGACCTGTTCATGGACTGGTATGGAGTTTCCGGCAGAAAGATTAAGAACGGTTATTTGTACGAGTATAATTCCGGTGGTTCTTTACGTGGAAAATTGAATGGGGTGAAGGTGGATTATTGGACTCCGTTCAATCCTTCGAACAAATTCCCACGTCCTTCTTATAGTGCGGACCCTGCATATTTGAGTGCCATTGCCATTCAGGATGCTTCTTATATCCGTTTACGCACCTTACAACTGGGATATACTTTCCCCACCCGACTATTGAAGAATACTCCGATTCATAAATTACGATTGTATGCAACTGCTACTAACTTGCTGACATTTACGGAGTTTAAATCTTATAGTCCCGAACTGACTCCAGGGTCTTATCCGGAGTCCAGACAATATGTGTTTGGTGTCAATGTTTCATTCTAAAATAAAGAATCCTTATGAAAAAGTTAATATATACAGCCTTTGTCATTTGCGGAATGTTGACCGCTTCCTGCTCGGATTTATTAAATCTGGAATCAAAAACAGACGTGACGAATAATTATCTGTTCACTACTCCCGAAGGGTTGAATACTGCCGTTACAGGATTGTATTCCCTGGCACGTGAATTGCCGGGTGGAGCGGATAATAACGAATCTAATTTGTACATCGTTACCATGTGTGACTTTAATACGGATATTGCCATACTTAGAGCAGGTGTTTCTACCTCAATCGGACGTTTGAATACAAGTTTTACTCCAAGTACTGGAGATGTCAATAAGTTCTGGAAACATCACTATGGGATTATCGGAAAAGCAAATGAAATTATTGTAGCGGCAGAAGCCTTGGGACTGGATGACAGCGATGTATTGCACGCATGGAGTGAAGCGAAATTCTTCAGAGGACGGAGCTATTTTGAACTTTGGAAACGCTTTGACCGCCTTTATCTGAACATCACTCCAACCACTGTCGATAATCTGAAACGGGAGTATAAACCGGCTTCTCATGAAGAACTGATGACACTGATGACAACTGACTTGGATGATGCGATGAAAGGTCTGGACTGGTCACTTCCTCAAAATAACGGAAATGTATTGTATGGACGGGTAACGAAAGCGACTGCCAAACATGTCCGTGCACAGGTTGCCATGTGGGAATCGGATTGGGATACAGCCATTGAGGAATGTGAAGACATCTTTAAACAGGAGGGCATTTACTCAATGGAAAAGAAGGCCGAGAATGTATTTAATAGCGCAGATTTGAAATCCCCGGAAGTGTTGTGGAGTTTCCAATATTCACAAAACTTGGGTGGAGGAGGTTCCGGAACTCCGGTTGCCGGACATCGTATCTCTATTCAGACCACTACCCGAATCAATAAAATTGCAGGTTGTATCAATACGGCCGATCAGGGTGGATATGGTTGGGGACGTATTTATCCGAATACCTATTTATTGAGTTTGTATGATCAGGCTAAAGATACACGATACAATGAATTGTTTGTACACCGTTTCAAATACAATGATCCTACTTCTCCTAAATATGGCGAATTGATTCCCCTTGCGAAAAGTTCCAGTTATTGTGAGACGTTGCATTTCATGTCGAAAAAATACTTTGACCAGTGGACTATGGCCGATAATCCGGACCGGACAACGGGATTCAAGGATTTGATTGTCTATCGACTGGCTGAAACTTACTTAATGGCGGCAGAAGCGTATATGCGCCGTGACGGAGGAATGAGCACGGATGCTCTGCGCTGCTACAATAAAACATGGGAACGTGCCGGGAATGACAAATTTGCGGGACCTCTGACGCAAGATATTCTTTTGGATGAATATGCCCGTGAACTGAACTTCGAGGGAGTCCGTTGGCCTTTACTAAAACGTTTGGGTCTTTTGGGTGAAAGGGTGAAAGCGCATTATGGCGAGACAAAAGCTGAAAATCCTTATTTAGATAAAGATTATGCGGAATGTCGTACCAGTTTTGTAGTTGGAAAGCACGAATGTTGGCCTATTCCACAGGAGCAGATTGACTTGATGGGGAAAGAGAATTTTCCACAGAATGAGAATTGGTATTAAGCGATTGATTATCTGAAAAACATGAATGAGTATGAAAAGAATAATATATCTGTTATTGATTTTAAATCTGGGGCTGCTTTCCTGTGTCGATGATGCGTCGGTACGTGTGATGCCTGAATTTAATTGTAAAGATACAAAAGTAAACCTGGCAAAAGCGGCGGGTTCTTCCGTCACATCGCTATTATATACTAATGTCGGTCAAGTTGTTGCTCAATATCAAGCGGAGTGGCTTTCTGTAGATGTAAACGCTAAAAGTGTAATATACACTGCCTTGACGCAGAATGACGGTGAGGATGCAAGGAGTACTGTCGTGAAACTGACTTGCGGTTCATATACAGTGGAAGTAACGGTTACACAGGATTCCAAAGAACCGGATCTTTCTTTGAAGGTAGGACAAAGTGTAGATGATGGTATTGGTATGATTTTCTGGGTGGATCCTTCGGACAAGATGGTAGGAAAAGCTGTATCTGTAAAACGTCAGGGAGGAAATCCTTTTGAGTCCTCTGTGATGTCTCATAATGCGCTTTCTACAGTGAATGGATATGCCAATACGGCTTTGTTTACTGCTCCTGCTGCAAATGATGCAGTGGCATACTGTCAGTCGTTGGGTGAGGGATGGTATCTGCCTGCACGTGATGAGTTATGGGAGTTGTTTGATGTTTACAACGGTATTGGACATGCTGATCCGGATTTTGCTTCGGTTGTACCTGATAAGTTGACGGAAGTTGAAAAAGCGGCACGTGCGGCATTTGATAAGATGTTGACTGATTTGCAGGGTGATGTGATAAACGAGGCTGCCGGTTCGGGCAATGGGGAAAGCTATTGGTCGAGTACGGAAAATGCAGCAGGGGATAAGGCTTATTGGGTACGTTTCGGAAAGTCTGGTGCTGATGCAGGAAATAAAACAGCTACCAACCGTTTTGTGAGATGTATGCGCACAGTTGGTGATTATACTTATCCTGAAGAGCCGGCAACTCTGACGGTTGCTCCCAATCCTGTGACATTGGAAGGTGCTAACGAAGCGGAAGCAAATGTTACGTTGACATCCAATAAGAGTGTATTCAGCGTAGTGTTGGCAGATGATTCCTGGCTTTCATATACTATTTCAGGTACTACAGTTACGTTCAAGGCAAAATCAAAAAATACCACTGGTAATATTCGTACGACAATTGCTACAATAACAGCCGGTACTGGCGCAGCCGCAAAAGCAGTGGAGGTAACGGTGAATCAAAATGTAGCTGCCGAGGGAGACGCTTCCCTCGAATTGAGTACCAATGCGGTGACTATTACTCCTGATGCGGTAGCAAAATCAGAGGTAATTACAATGATTTCTGATGAGACAGAATTTGCAATAAATATCACTGATGAATCTTGGGTGAAAGCGTATGTTGATGTAACAAGTAAAACTCTTTATTTTTGGACTTTATCTCCCAATCTGAATAGTTCTAGCCGGGTAACGACTGCTACGGTAACAGCCGGAAGCGGAGCGAATGCGCCTAAACAAGAGGTTACGATTACACAGAGAGGACTTTTAAGTTCCGAGTTTGCGGTGGGACAGGTAATTACAGATAATGGATCGTTGAAAGGTGGCATTGTTTTCTGGGTAGATGGAACTAATCGTGGTAAGGCTAAGATTATGTCGTTGGACAGAGAGAATTTGGCATGGTCTACAGCAGACTCTCCGGCTTCTACCGGAGTGACTTTATCTAATGATAACGGTTTGGCAAATACTACTGCCTTGGCAGCATTGCCGAATGCAGCGGAAATGCCTGCTCTTAAATATTGTATGGATAAAGGTTCCGGATGGTATTGGCCTACAAGATCGGATCTGGAACAGATGTTTGAAACCTATAATGGGACTAAAGTAGCAGATGCGACGGAGGATAATCCGAATGCGATTACTGATTTTGAGAAAGCAAATCGTGCGGCATGGGATCTGATAGTTACTAATGTAGGAGGAACTGCTATGAATACGGCAGCGGCTTCTTCTACCGGAGATTCTTATTGGGCTAGTCGTGAAACGTCAAGTGGTACAAATGCATTTTATGTACGTTTTGGAAAACCGCTTGCTTGGGATAAAGCAAATGGGAAAAAGACTGGGGCAAGATATATTCGTGCAGTCCGTTCAATCTCGAAATAATGGTATTAGGTATGTATAAGGTATATAGAAAAATAATCTTAGCCTGCTTGTTATTGATTGTTGCCGGCACGGTCTGCGGTCAGCGTGTGACGCAAACGATCAACGATGGTTGGAAGTTCTCCCTCTTTGAGGGAGACGCGTCCATTGTTGACTTTGATGTGTCCGGTTGGACTGACGTTTCCATTCCTCATACTTGGAATGCAAAAGATGCAGAAGATGAAATCCCCGGTTATTTCCGGGGAAAAGGCTGGTACAGGAAAGCCGTGACAGTGGAGGAACTGATTGCAGGTCAAAGAGTTTATCTTTGTTTTGAAGGAGCCAATCAGGAGACTAATGTATTTGTGAATGGAAAGTTGGTAGGGAATCATAAAGGTGGTTATTCTGCTTTTACGTTTGATGTGACTGACTATGTTCATATCGGACGCAATTTGGTGGCAGTGAGTGTTGACAACTCTTATAATCCGGATATTGCTCCTCTTTCGGCAGACTTCACTTTCTTCGGCGGACTTTATCGGGATGTTTATCTGGTGTATACTTCGCCCGTGCAACTGTCTACCACCCATTATGCTTCCAGTGGAGTATATCTCAAAACTGTTGGGATAACAGATGCTCAAGCGGAAGTGTGTGCAAAAACATTCTTATCTAATGCTTTGAAAAGTAATCAGGCATTGATTCTTGAAACGGAGATTTTGGATGCAGACGGTAATAGAGTGGCACTTTCCGCAAAGAAAGTGAATGTGAAGGCAGGAGAGAAGAATGTAGCCTTTGAAGCGTTGATGACTATTGCGCAACCCAAACGGTGGGATGTTGATTCTCCTTATTTATATAAGGTGTATAGCCGTTTGAAGAATAAAAAGGGAGAAGTTCTCGATTGCGTTGTTAATCCGCTGGGAATCCGTGAATATCATTTTGATGCGGAGAAAGGTTTTTTCCTGAACGGGAAATATCGGAAATTGATTGGTACCAGCCGGCATCAGGATTACAAAGGAATGGGGAATGCCTTGCGGGATGAAATGCATATCCGGGATATACAGTTGAGTAAGGATATGGGAAGTAATTTCCTGCGAGTGGCTCATTATCCGCAAGATCCGGTTGTGATGCAGATGTGTGATAAATTGGGGCTGTTGACTTCGGTTGAAATTCCGATTGTAAATGCTATTACTCAAAGTAAGGCGTTTATGGATAACTGTGTGGAGCAGGCTACGGAAATGGTTTATCAGAACTATAATTATCCGTCTGTCATCATTTGGGCTTACATGAATGAAGTGCTTTTGCGTCCTCCCTTTAATCCAGACAACAAGAAAGAACGGGCGGAATATATGAAGTCTCTTCATCAAATAGCTTCGGCTGTTGAGGCGCAGATCAGAAGTCTGGACTCGGAACGCTATACCATGTTGCCTTGTCATTCTGCTTCCCAAATCTATCAGGAAGCAGGGATCACTGAATTGCCGATGTTATTGGGATTTAATCTTTATAATGGATGGTATGGTGGTAATTTGGGCGGATTTGAAGAGAAACTGGAAGAACTTCACAAGGAGTTTCCTCATAAACCGTTGCTTATTACCGAATATGGGGCGGATGTAGATACTCGTATTCACTCTTTTTCGCCGGTGCGGTTTGATTTTAGTTGTGAGTTCGGCTCTGTCTATCATGAACATTATTTGCCTGAAATTCTAAAAAGGAATTATATAGTGGGGGCTATGGTCTGGAATTTGAATGATTTTTATTCCGAAGCCAGAAGAAATGCCATGCCTCATGTGAACAATAAAGGGTTGGTAAGTACGGATAGAGAACGTAAGGACGGATATTATCTTTATCAGGCTTATCTGAAAGAGTCACCTGTCCTGCATATTGCTTCTAAATCTTGGAAGAATAGGGCAGGAGCCAGTCGGGATGGAAAGAGTTGTACGCAACCGCTGAAAGTTTATACTAACGCGGATAAGGTGGAGGTCTTTTTGAATGGAAAAAGTTTGGGAGTATATCCGGTAGCAGATAAGGTGGTTTCCGTGGACATTCCTTTTGTAAACGGAAAGAATGTGGTGGATGCTGTGATTGAAAAGGAGGGACGTGAATATCGTGACCAGTATGTTTGTGATTTTAAATGTGT
This sequence comes from Bacteroides sp. MSSM.1001136sp1_RTP21357st2_D2_RTP21359_211015, assembly GCF_040913205.1. NCBI lineage: Bacteria > Pseudomonadati > Bacteroidota > Bacteroidia > Bacteroidales > Bacteroidaceae > Bacteroides > Bacteroides sp. MSSM.1001136sp1_RTP21357st2_D2_RTP21359_211015. The sequence continues at coordinate 41,226 of NZ_JBDFVF010000017.1, forward strand.
CAATGTGAAGAATGGCTTTACGGAAATCAATGTACTACTGGGTGCTCGACGCTATTTTGAGGACCGGATAGCAGAGATGTGCTGGATACCCGAACAGGCTTATGCAGAAGGTTCATGGGGATATATTGGTGGGGAAGTGGCTCCGAACAAAACTCGTTACGGTTCTTTGCCGGCCAGCGATACAGATATACTGGGGACGGATCAGGATCCTGTCTTCCAGACACAGCGAGTAGGTATTGAAGCTTTTAAGGCAGATGTACCGGATGGTGTTTATGCTGTATATTTATATTGGACAGAACTTACTTCTGAAAATAAAAGAGAGGCTTTGGTGTATAATTTGGGAAATGATGTGGTGAGGGAGGACTATATTAACCGGGTATTTTCTGTGGATATAAATGGAGTATCTGTTGCCAAGCAACTTAATATTGCAGAAGAATACGGTTCCGAACGTGCGGTTATTAAGAAATATATTGTTCCGGTTTCACAAGGAAAGGGGCTTGTTGTTCGTTTTGGAGCGGTGGAGTCTGTGCCCATTTTAAATGCAATACGAATCGTAAAAGAATATTAGATGATGAAAAATAGTATAGTTATATTGTTTTTACTGCTGTTATCCCAGTTTGGTTATGCCCAGGGGCATACATTTAAGGTCACTGCCCGTCCGTGGGTGAAAGGACAGAAAAATCTTCCCTGGAAAGAGTATGATACCCGTACTATTGCTCAATTGGATGGGTTCAAACCTACTGGTAAAGTACGTGTGAATAAGTATGGAAGTGATTTGGATGCTTCCAGGCATCGGGCTACAGGATTTTTCAGGGTGGAACGTATCGGAGATCGATGGTGGATGATTGATCCCGATGGGTATCGGCATTTGCAGAAAGTGGTGGTAGGAGTACGTTTAGGTACTTCCGAACGCAATAAACAAGCAATGCTGGACAAATTCGGTACGGAGGAAAAATGGATCGAAGGAACGGCACGGATGATTCATTCGCTGGGCTTTTCCGGGGCCGGCTCCTGGAGTAATGAAGAAGCTATTGCCTCTTACAATGCCTCTCATAAGGAGGTACTGACTCGCTCAATCATTCTGAACCTGATGAGTGGATATGGGAAGAAACGAGGAGGAACTTATCAGTTACCTGGTAATACGGGATATCCTAATCAGTGTATTTTCGTTTTTGACCCGGAGTTCGAAACCTATTGCGATGAGATGGCACAAAAACTGGTCGCAAATAAAACGGATAAAAATATCATCGGCTATTTTTCGGATAATGAACTGCCGTTCGGGCCGAAGAATCTGGAGGGGTATCTGACTTTGAAGAATCCCAATGATCCGGGAAGATTGTATGCAGAATCCTGGTTGAAACAGCAGGGTATTACTTTGCAGCAAATTACGGACGAACATCGGGAAGAGTTTGCGGGGGTAGTAGCGGAACGATACTACAAAGTGGTGTCGGAAGCGATTCGGAAGTATGATCCCAATCACCTTTATTTAGGTAGTCGTCTACATGGAAAACCTAAGTTTGTCCGCCAGATTGTGGAAGCGGCAGGCAGGTATTGTGATGTCGTTGCTATTAACTACTATGGTGCATGGACACCGAATGAGAAGACCATGAAGCATTGGGGCGAATGGGCTCAAAAACCTTTCATCATCACGGAATTTTATACGAAAGGAATGGATTCAGGGTTGGCAAACACAACAGGGGCAGGTTTCACCGTTCAAACCCAGCAGGAACGTGGATATGCCTATCAGCATTTTGTTTTAGGATTATTGGAAAGTGGGAATTGTGTCGGATGGCATTGGTTCCGTTATCAGGATAATGATCCGACGGCAAAAGGGGTAGATCCTTCGAATCTGGACTCTAACAAGGGACTGGTAGATAATGAATACAATCTTTATAAACCGTTGGCTGATGCTATGAAAGAATTGAATATCAACGCTTATCGTTTGGCTGACTGGTTCGACCAACAATCAACTAATAATAAATAAAATACATACCATGAAAAAACTATTTATATTGGGAACTTTTCTGTTTATAAGTTCTATTCCTATGGTGTCTTGTACGGATGATGATGATAAAGATCCTAATTTTATGCCTCCTGACATAGTGATGGGAGGGGGAGATGTAGAGTCGGAATATCCGGAAGATTTGCCTGCTCCCGGAGCTTCTGTGATGTATACTCCGTCATTAAATGCCAATATGTATCGCCCTATCAGTGTTAAGTATTCCAGTGCTTATCCGCCTATATCCAGTTGGAAAACAGAGAATACACGTATTATTGCGTATATGGACGGGTATAAACCGGCTATTAAAACGTTGAAAGCGTATCAGGAGTCGGTTAATAAATACGGAAGTTCGACTACGCTTCCGAAACAGGCGGCTACGGGAAGATTTTATACGAAGAAAATAGACGGACGTTGGTGGTTGGTTGATCCGGAAGGTTGTCTGCATCTGGAGCGTAGTGCGACTTCTTTGCGTAAGGGAACTTCTAGTCGTAATAAAACGGCCTGGAATAGCAGGTTTGGAGCTGATGAGAAATGGTTATCTACTACTCAACGTGAATTGAGTGAGATCGGCTTTCACGGTACAGGTGCTTTCTGCACAGGAACTTATTCACTGATTCAGACTCATAATGCTTCCAATCCGAGCAGTCCGTTAACTTTGGCGCCTTCATTTGCTTTTTTAAGCCAGTTCAAGAGTGCGAAGTCTTATAATTATCCCGGAGGAAGCGATGATAACGCGGCAGGTCTTGTGTTTTATAATGGATGGGCTGAATGGTGTGAATCATATTTGGCAGGTAGTGCTTTCGCAGATTATTTGCGGGATCCTAATGTGTTAGGTTTCTTTTCAGATAATGAGATAAACTTCTCTTCAAACAGTTCCCGGATTTTGGATCGTTTTCTGGCTATCAGTAACTCAAGTGATCCGGCTTATGTTGCGGCGAAAGCTTTTATGGATTCTAAAGGTACGCAAAGTGTGACGGATGACTTGAATAATGAGTTTGCCGGGATTGTAGCAGAGAAATATTATAAAGCAGTGAAAGAGGCAGTGAAGAAAGTAGATGATAAGTTGCTTTATCTGGGAACTAGATTACATGGAACTCCTAAATACATGGAAGGAGTAGTGAGAGCTGCCGGAAAATATTGTGATGTTATTTCTATCAATTATTATAGTCGTTGGAGTCCTGAACTGACAACAGCGATTGCTGATTGGGCTAATTGGGCGGACAAACCGTTTCTTGTAAGTGAGTTTTATACGAAAGGGGTGGAGGACTCTGATCTGAATAACCAGTCGGGAGCCGGATATTCTGTCCCTACACAAAACGAGAGAGCTTATGCTTATCAGCATTTTACATTAGGATTGCTTGAAGCTAAGAATTGTATCGGATGGCATTGGTTCAAATACCAGGATGATGATGGTACGGATAATTCGTCGAAACCTGCTAATAAAGGTCTTTATGATAATTCTTATCAACTCTTTCCTTATTTATCTTTCTTTGCCCGCGAATTGAATTTTAATGCGTATGATTTGATTCAGTATTTTGATAAATAGGTGTTTGTTTCTATATAATATTTGAGAGGAAAAACAAAGTGCGAATTTTACAGGATTAGTTTTGGTTAAAGCTATACTGCAAAATTCGCACTTCTTATTTCTAAATGAATAATCAATGTCTTATCAGAGTAGAGTATCATCTGATAGACAAATGAATATCGGTAGTGAAATATTAGTTATGTACTAACGTACCTATCTCTTCTCCACTGATAACCTTCTTTAAGTTGCCTACTGTGTCCATATCAAATACGACGATTGGCAGATTGTTTTCTTTACACATACAAGTCGCTGTCAAATCCATGACTTTCAGACCGCGTTTCAGTACCTCATCATATGTAATATCGTCGAATTTGGTAGCGGTAGGATCTTTTTCGGGATCAGCTGTGTAAATGCCATCTACACGAGTACCTTTCAGCATAACGTCTGCTTCGATTTCTATACCTCTAAGTGAAGAACCGGTGTCAGTAGTAAAGAAAGGATTTCCCGTTCCAGCGGACATAATGACTACTTCGCCGTTCTCCATACATTCGATAGCTTTCCATTTACTATAGAATTCACCGATAGGTTCCATCCGGACTGCTGTCAACACACGTGCCTTTATACCGGTAGCCACAAGAGCAGAACTTAGAGCGAGACTGTTGATTACAGTAGCCAACATTCCCATTTGGTCTCCTTTCACACGATCAAAACCTTTATTGGCTCCGCTTAGTCCGCGAAATATATTGCCTCCTCCGATAACGATACCAATCTGTACTCCTTGCTGGTGGATTTCTTTGATTTGTTCAGCATATTCTGCTAGTCTTTTTTCATCAATGCCATATTGCTTTTCGCCCATTAAGCTCTCTCCACTAAGCTTTAGTAAGATTCTTTTATACTTTGCCATACCTTTTGCTTTTTATTGTTTGCCGCAAATATAGAGATAATTTATCGGATAGCCTCACCGGGATACGATTACTTTTTTTATTATTTGTCTTCCCAAAAGGGTTTGTACAATTCCCCGCAATGAAAGATAAACGAGAAAAGCCAGCCACAGGGCATGATTTCCTAAAAGGGGATGGAAAACGTAATAGATTCCAAAGAAGCTGGTAGAGGCAACTAACATGGAGTAAAGCATCTGCCGGGTAGCAGTGGCACCGATGAAAATGCCATCCCATAAGAAAGCGGAGAAACCGGCTAACGGAATAATCAGTGCCCAGTAAAAATAAGTGTCTGAAGCGCTGATTACTGAAGTGTCATTGGTTAGTAATCCCAGGAATTCTTTTCCGCCAGCTGCATAGAGAATCGTGAATACCAGTGAAAGACCGAATCCCCAATAGAAAAGGTGATGTACTGTGTTACGTAAGCCTGTTTGGTTTTTGGCACCAATGTAACGGCCGGCCAATGCTTCACCGGCATAAGCAAATCCGTCCATAATGTACGAAAACAAGGTAAATAATTGCATGAGCAAGGTGTTCACGGCTAATACGATTTCTCCTTGGGCGGCCCCTGCAGAGGTAAAAAACATAGTGACTATAACAAGGCAGAGGGTACGGAAGAATATATCCCGGTTGACTTGAAAGAAACGGTACATGGCTTGTTTCTGTATGATTTCTTTCCATACGATTCGTTTTTTAAGCGCACTATAGTAATGCATATATAACAAAATTGCCATGAAGAAACCTGCATATTGGGCAATTAAAGTCCCTGTTGCCACTCCTGCTACTTTCATGTCCAATAAGTAGACAAAACATAGACTGGCTACAATGTTGACAATATTTTGAGTGATAGCGATATACATGGGAAAGCGTGAATTCTGCATCCCGATAAACCAACCGGCGAATCCATAAAGCCCTAATGTGGCAGGAGCTCCCCAAATGCAGATGTAGAAATAGGTTGTTGCCAGTTGCTTGACCTCCGGTGTGGTTTGTATTAGTGTAAATGCCAGTTTCAGGATAGGGTATTGGAGTATCAACAGGCAAAGTGCTATAAATAATCCTACTCCAACAGAACGTAGTAGTAATCGGGTGATTTCGTTTAAATCATGCTGACCGTACGCTTGTGAAGTCATTCCGCTTGTTCCCATGCGCAGGAATCCAAAAATCCAGTAGATAATATTGAACAACATTCCCCCTACGGCAATGGCTCCGATATAAGCCGGAGAACCGAGGTGACCTACGATAGTGACATCGATAAGTCCCAGTAGCGGAACGGTAATATTCGATATAATCGATGGGATGGCTATCTGTAATATTCGTCTGTTTACGGAGGATTTTTTTATATCTGTCATTGTATAAAAACACTTTTATCAATTTGATTGTTCTTTTCGCGAACAAAGGTACATTTTTTATTTTTTTATTGTATCTTTGTGTGTCACGAACTAAATAGCAATCAGATGGATTATGAGGACCTTAACTATTTTTCTTATCTCTTTATTTTCATTGCCGCTGGTGCTGAATGCGCAGTCGGTTGATGAGATGTTACAAAAAGTGTCTGCTGCCATTGAGGCAGGGCAGAATGGGCAGGCTGTGAGCTATTTCCGGCAGACAATCGCTCTGAATATAGACCGTACGGAAATGTATTATTGGACGAATGTAGACAAGAACAGTGAAATTAGCTCCAAACTGGCTACAGAATTAGCGCTTGCCTATAAAAAGAATCGGAATTACGACAAAGCCTATTTATTTTACAAGGAATTACTGCAAAAGACTCCTAATAATGTAGATTGTTTGGAAGCTTGCGCAGAAATGCAGGTATGTCGCGGGCAGGAGAAAGATGCTTTGCGTATGTACGAAAAAATATTGCAACTTGAGGCGGATAATCTGGCGGCTAATATCTTTTTAGGAAACTATTATTATTTGACAGCAGAACAGGAGAAAAAAAAGTTAGAGACGGATTATAAAAAACTTTCTTCTCCCACTAAAATGCAGTATGCCCGCTACCGAGATGGATTATCGAAGTTATTTACTACCCGGTATGAGAAAGCGCGTAACTCTTTGCAGAAAGTGATTCTGCGTTTCCCATCAACAGAAGCTCAAAAGACATTGGATAAGATATTGAGGATAGAAAAAGAGGTGAATCGCTAAGCGGTTCACCTCTTTTAGCTTATTCAAATACTAATATCTAAATTGTATAGGTGGTTGTTCATCACAGCTTAATGAGCGGGTATCTGTTGATGTGTATTTTTTTACTCCGGGAATAAGAGGACTGTAAGATAATACGTGGCGGATACGCTTGCGTTGCTGGAATGTAAATTGGTCTGAATAACAAAAAGCATAGTCCATGATATTGTGAGAAATAAAGGTACTGCCTTCACAGTTTGTTCTTGTACATAACTCATCAAAGGAATACTTATCTGGATTATCTATGCCATTAATCCACTTTGTATATTTAGTAATGTTGTAAGTCGGAGTATCTGTACAATAATCAGTATCTTCACACAAATCTGTATTATCTCCATCCTCAGAGAAAGCATGATGTAGTCCAAGATAATGTCCTAATTCATGTGCGAGAGTATTGTAAACATCGGTCGTGTAGTAGTATTCATTATTACTGTTTACATAAATATAATTACTATTAATAGAGACGCAGTGAGGATATTCCACCTCATGGCTTAAGAAATAATCTCCTTTGTTTAAGCCGTCTAACGGATATGATGATAAATAATAAGGTAAATGTGCAATTCCTAAAATATTTTTTTCGCTAAATGGGTATACAAAGATATTGATATATACTTTAGGATTCCATAGCATTTTCGCATATTTCTTAGCTTGACTTTTATCTTCTCCATCCATAAATTGTTCGCAAGACATAGGAAGGGTTGTTTCCCATTTTATTCGTTCAACACCAGCTTCCTCTAAAGTAGTTCCATCCGGCTTTTCTGTTGCCATAACAAATTCAAGATTCATATCCTGACTAATATTATGGCTTGCGTTTTGATACATTTTATTTTTATATCGCAAATTACAAGCGTTAATGATTTGAGCAAGGCGACCTTCATCTACGTATTGCTTTCTATTATCAGGGTCTTCATAAAGGACGTGGAATATAACGGGTAGTCTGTAATGATGTTCGCCAGTTGTACTTGTAGAAGGAGATTGGGTTATTTTAATAGTTTTATTTGTTTTTTTTGCTATAATGGTAACAGTCGCACTTCTTTCTTCGGAAGTGGTATTGGCATGTATGGTCAAAACAAGTTCTCCGTCATTACTACCATTTTGCAGGTTTGGAATACACCAACTTTGATTACTGATCGTCCTCCAAGTAGAATTGCATGTAACAGATACTTTTATAATACTTCCTTCCGAATTAATATTATCAAATGTAGATTGGGAAATTTCTAGAGTTGCTGAATCAGAATTTGAATCACTACAACCTATTAGCATCCATAGTAATGGAAACAGGAATATTAATCTAGTTTTCATAAATGAGAGAGTTTTTATATAGAACATCGGCTTCAAAGATAATGTTTTAATCAGTTTGTAGATTACTTATTTCAATAAATATTCCACTTCTTTAAACATATAGCCTCTTTTTGTCTGTATCTCATCTTCCAAAATTAATCTTCCTTCGGGCTCTACACATACAATCTGTGCAAGGAACTCTCCGTCAGCATCTTTGTATCGATGCATTCCGTCCTTTCTGAAAAGCGATTCTGTATATCGGGTAACGATTGATGTTGTATCATCCTGTTTAAGCTGGCAATAATAAGACTGGATGCGTAGCATGATATTTTTCAGTATCTCAAAAATATCATATTGCTTTCCTGTGATTTGATAAATCGAAACAGGATTGGGAGCTGCGCCGTGAAATGCTTCCTGGTTAATATTGATTCCGATTCCTACAATGCTCTGACTGATGTTTCGCCCCATCAGATCGTTTTCTATCAACATCCCACATATTTTCTTTTCTTTCCAATAAATATCATTCGGCCATTTGATCGAAATATCGGAGGTATAAGTATCCAATTCTTCTTTAATAGCTAAAGATATAATCTGTGAAATAAGAAACTGACGTCGTGCTTCCAAAAACTCGGGGAAGATAACGGTGCTGAAAAGAAGATTCTTGCCAGGATCTGATTCCCACGAATTTCCACGCTGTCCCCGACCGGAAGTTTGAAAATCGGCGACAACGACAGTTAGTTCCTCCACTTTCTGTTCAGAACAGAGAGATTGCAGATAATTGTTGGTCGAGTTCGTCTCGTTGATATGAATCAATGGAACCGGGAATGTATCAGGGGAGGGCATCATATTCTGCGCGTAACTTTTTAGTAAATTTTTTGATTACCTCATCATAAGAGTGGTCAATAAGCTCTTTTATCAATTTATCATCTACGTCACTGTCAAAGCGGACACTATTCCAGTACTTTTTATTAAAATGATAAGCCCCTTCAATTCCCGAATAATGTTCACGCAATTCGATTGCTTTTTCCGGATCACATTTTAGTGCGATGTGATTAGCTTCTTCCAGGTCAATGAGAGCAAACATCTTGTTCATTACCTTTACAACCAGTGATACATCATCGAAAGGAAAAGATTCGGTGACTCCTTTCTTGTTCAAGCAGTATTCTCTGACAGTTTCTACATTCATAATGAATTAATAATTATAGTATGTTTTCATAATTGGTTATATCATAAATTAAAGCGCAGATTGCACGAATTTCACGGCTTTTATAATGATGAATATGTAAAGCCACAGCATTCTTTAATATAAAGGAGGATAAAACGCTTCCTCTATGTGTTCAACTTTGAAATTCCCGTCGTTGCCTACTACAGTGATGATATCGAAGCGTACAGGAGTGTCAATTTGAAACAATCTGATATAGGCATCTGCTGCACGTACTGTACGTTTTATTTTGGGTAAATCTACAGCATCTTCCGGGGCTGCAAACAGAGTGTCACTGCGCGTCTTCACTTCTACTACAATCAGTTCATTGTCTTTTGCAGCTACAATGTCCAGTTCGAAATGTCCTCTTCTCCAATTCCGGTCACGAATAAGATAACCTTTCTGCTCAAGATAAGCTACGGCGGCATTTTCTCCGGATTTTCCTAAATCATTATGTTCAGCCATCTTTTTTTGCAAATTTACTGCTTTTATTCTTTGTTTTTACAGAAGTAAAAGTAATTTTGCAGAAGATATGAGAAAAAGGAGTAAGAAGTGCCTGAAAATGCATGTCGAGTGTACCAAAAGGGAACGACGGATGAGCATTTTATTGAGCGACGAAGAGCAGCAGATTGTAGATCGTTATCTTGAGAAATATAAGATAACGAACAAGTCACGTTGGCTTCGTGAAACAATTCTCATGTTTATCCATAAGAATATGGAAGAAGATTATCCCACCCTTTTTGGTGAACATGATATGAGGCGATAGTTGAAAATTAAAAATTAAAGAGGGGAATGCTGGACGATATTTACTTCATGAAACAAGCCTTGATAGAGGCAGGTAAGGCTGCCGAGCGGGGAGAAGTTCCCGTTGGAGCTGTCGTGGTTTGTAAAGAGCGGATTATTGCGCGTGCCCATAATCTCACAGAAACATTGAATGATGTAACGGCTCATGCCGAGATGCAGGCTATTACAGCTGCTGCCAACGTGCTTGGTGGTAAGTATTTGAACGAATGTACCCTGTATGTCACCGTTGAGCCTTGCGTGATGTGCGTAGGGGCTATTGCTTGGGCACAAACAGGCAAGCTTGTGTTTGGTGCCGAAGATGAAAAACGCGGCTATCAGAAATATGCCGGTTCGGCTCTACATCCTAAAACAGTGGTTGTAAAAGGGATAATGGCTGACGAATGCGCTGCACTAATGAAAGAGTTCTTTGCAGCGAAACGGAAATGAAAGCAGTGTAATGGCTATTTGATTTCCTCAAAATCTACATATTCGCCATCATCCTGGGTGAATATTTTTTTATGTCTTTTCTCCGGAACATTCTCGGAATATATTTCTTCTTCATCATCATTTGAACGGCGATTCGTTTGGTTATAGCTTTGTTGGCTTGTACGTCCTGATTCCGTCTGTTTCGGGCGGGATGAAGAAGAACTACGTCCTAATCCGAAAATCGTTCTTAGTATGAAGCCGACAATAGAAAGGCCAAATACGAAAATGGCAATGATAAAAATGAGTATGAATAAAAGTATATGCATCGGACTATGATTTTTATGTTGTTACTTTGATAAAACTCATAGTACAACAAACGTGCCAAGAGATTGTTTATTTACTTTTTCTTGTAAAAAGTGAAAGTAAAATATACCATACAATAATGGCGGCAAAACTGCTAATTCCAAGAAATAGAAGAAGAGGAATGCAGATAATCAGGAATATAAAACTGATTTTGTTGTCATTCCATGACAGGTTTTTAAATTTCAAAGAAAACATCGGTATTTCTGATACCAGTAGTCCGGAAAACAGACAGACAAGTATAAGAAGGTAGACAGGATGGCAGTTGTCTGATATCAGGAAGTCATGTGCCCCTGCCACTAATGAACCCCAAAACAGAGCATTGGCTGGTACTGGGAGTCCGACAAAAGAGCTGGTCTGCCGTGTGTCATTGTTGAATTTAGCCAGGCGCAAGGCAGAAAAAACAGAAATCAAGAATGCCAAATAGGGTAGATAAGGAGCGATGAACTCCATATTTGCCGGATAGTACATTTCTTTGAACAAGGAGAATACGATCAGTGAGGGAGCAACTCCGAAGCTGACATCATCTGCCAATGAATCCAGGTCTTTTCCGATAATGGAATGTGCATTGAGTGCACGAGCCAACAATCCGTCAAAGAAATCAAAAATAGAACTTAAAGCGATGAAAAGTAGGGCCAGTTCATATTTTGCTTCAAAAGCCATGACGCAAGCAATACAACCGGAGAAAAGGTTCAGGCAGGTTACGGTATTCGGAATACTATTTTTAATAACGTTTGTCATTGTGACAGAATTATTTAAGTTTGGCGATAACCGTTTGGTTACCGGTCGTTAATTGTCCCATTTTGACACAAATCTCCGTGCCAATGGGTAAATACACATCCACGCGGGAACCGAATTTGATAAATCCCATGTGTTCGTCAATATAACATTCTTCTCCTACTTCAGCGTAGGTGACAATACGGCGTGCCACTGCTCCGGCGATTTGCCGGGTGAGTATTTCCACTCCTTCCGGAGTTTCGATCACTACCGTAGAACGTTCGTTTTCTGTGCTGGCTTTCGGCAGCCATGCTTTCATAAAATTGCCATTATGATGCGCTACCTTTTTAATAGTACCATCTACCGGATACCAGTTGGCATGTACATTCACAATGCTCATGAAGATGGATATCATTAACCGGCGGTCATGGAAATATTCGTTTTCATCGACTTCTTCGATAACGACGATTTTTCCATCGGCGGGTGCTACGACAATCTTTTCGGTGTCTTGTCCGAAGAGACGGATCGGACATCGAAAGAAATTCACCATCAGCAGATAGACTGCTATACTCGCTACCGCTACCACATAAAATGGTATTTTGCAATCGATCCCCCAATAAAGAGCCGCATTAATTAATAGCAATAGCAAGAAGCTAGCCCATAATATATGTGTTCCTTCGCGGTGAATACGTATTTTCTTCAATTTCTTTAGTCGGCCCATGAATGCTGTTTAATGATATTGTCTGCAAAAATATACTTAATTTAAAAATTCAGCAAGTAAATGAGCATAGAAATGCGAATGTTGATAACTTTTTGAGGATTATTTTTGTTTATAACCCAGGAGGTCGTAATTTTATGCCTTCAAATTAACTACTTATCATTATGCAGGATTTCGTTCATTTACATGTCCATACGCAATATTCTTTGTTGGATGGTCAGGCTAGCGTAGCTCGTCTGGTCGATAAAGCCATGAAGAATGGGATGAAGGGTATTGCCGTGACCGATCATGGAAATATGTTCGGTATCAAGGAATTTACGAACTACGTCAATAAGAAGAACAGCGGTCCGAAAGGTGAAGTCAAGGACCTGAAGAAGCGAATTGCAGGAATTGAGGCCGGCACGATAGAGTGCGAGGATAAAGAGGCGGAGATTGCTGCTTGCAAAGCTAAGATCGTGGAAGCGGAAAACAAACTATTCAAACCGATCATCGGTTGTGAAATGTATGTGGCACGCCGTACTATGGACCTGAAAGAAGGCAAGCCCGACCAGAGTGGTTATCACCTGATCGTATTGGCTAAGAATGAAACAGGTTATCACAACCTTATTAAATTAGTATCGCACGCGTGGACGCGCGGTTATTATATGCGTCCGCGTACTGACCGTAGCGAACTGGAAAAATATCACGAAGGACTTATTATTTGTTCAGCCTGTCTCGGTGGTGAGGTGCCGAAACGGATTACTGCCGGGCAATTTGCCGAAGCGGAGGAAGCAATACAATGGTATAAGAACTTGTTTGGCGATGACTACTATCTGGAGTTGCAACGCCATAAAGCGACTGTTCCCCGTGCCAATCACGAATGCTACCCGTTACAGGTGAATGTGAACAAACATTTGATAGAATATGCTAAGAAATTCAATGTCAAACTGATTTGTACGAATGATGTTCACTTTGTAGATGAAGAGAATGCGGAAGCGCACGACCGTTTGATCTGTTTGAGTACCGGTAAGGATTTGGATGATCCTACCCGTATGCTTTACACCAAACAAGAATGGATGAAGACACGCGAAGAGATGAACGAACTCTTTGCCGACGTGCCCGAAGCATTGAGCAATACACTGGAGATTCTTGATAAGGTAGAATACTACTCCATCGACCATGCGCCTATTATGCCGACTTTCGCCATTCCCGAAGATTTCGGAACAGAGGAGGGGTATCGGGAGAAGTTTACAGAAAAAGACTTGTTCGACGAGTTTACTCAAGATGAACATGGTAATGTGGTATTAAGTGAAGAGGATGCGAAAGCAAAAATTAAACGCTTGGGTGGTTATGATAAACTTTATCGTATTAAACTTGAAGGAGATTATCTGGCAAAACTGGCTTTTGACGGAGCTAAAAAAATTTATGGTGAACCTCTAACGGAAGAAGTCAAAGAACGAATGAACTTCGAATTGTACATCATGAAAACGATGGGTTTCCCCGGATACTTCTTGATTGTACAGGATTTTATCAATGCGGCACGTAAGGAGCTGGGTGTGTCGGTAGGCCCGGGACGTGGTTCGGCAGCAGGTTCAGCAGTGGCTTATTGTTTGGGTATTACGAAGATAGACCCTATCCAATATGATTTGCTGTTTGAACGTTTCTTGAATCCAGACCGTATTTCCTTGCCCGATATTGATGTGGACTTTGATGATGACGGTCGTGGTGAGGTACTTCGTTGGGTGACAAATAAATATGGTCAGGAAAAAGTTGCTCATATTATTACGTATGGTACTATGGCGACAAAGATGGCTATCAAGGATGTCGCGCGTGTACAAAAGCTACCTTTGTCAGAATCCGATCGTTTGTGTAAACTGGTTCCTGACAAGATTCCTGACAAGAAACTTAATTTGCCGAATGCTATTGCTTATGTTCCCGAATTGCAAGCAGCGGAAGCGTCATCTGATCCACTGTTGCGGGATACGATCAAGTATGCCAAAATGCTTGAAGGCAACGTGCGTGGTACAGGTGTACATGCTTGCGGTACGATTATCTGCCGTGATGATATTACTGACTGGGTACCTGTCAGCACTGCTGATGATAAGGAAACGGGCGAAAAGATGCTTGTTACCCAGTATGAAGGCTCGGTGATTGAAGATACTGGGTTGATTAAGATGGACTTCCTCGGTCTGAAAACTTTGTCTATTATCAAAGAAGCTGTTGAAAATATCCGTTTAAGTCGTAATGTTGAAGTGGATGTCGATGCGATAGATATTTCTGATCCGGCTACTTATAAATTATATAGTGACGGACGTACGATTGGTACATTCCAGTTTGAATCTGCCGGTATGCAGAAGTACCTGCGCGAATTGCAGCCTTCTACATTCGAAGATTTGATTGCCATGAATGCCCTTTATCGTCCGGGACCGATGGATTATATCCCTGATTTTATTGATCGTAAACATGGACGCAAGCCGATTGAGTATGATATTCCTGTAATGGAAAAGTACTTGAAGGATACGTATGGGATTACGGTCTATCAGGAACAGGTGATGCTTCTGTCACGTTTATTGGCAGACTTTACTCGTGGTGAGTCTGATGCACTCCGTAAGGCCATGGGTAAGAAGTTGCGTGACAAGTTGGATCACATGAAACCTAAATTTATTGAAGGTGGGCGTAAGAACGGACACGACCCGAGAGTGCTTGAAAAGATTTGGACCGACTGGGAAAAGTTTGCGTCATACGCTTTCAATAAATCACATGCTACTTGTTATTCGTGGGTAGCTTACCAAACAGCCTATCTGAAAGCCAATTACCCTCCTGAATATATGGCAGCTGTCATGAGCCGAAGTTTGTCGAACATTACCGATATCACGAAACTGATGGACGAATGTAAAGCAATGGGTATTCAGACGCTGGGACCGGATGTGAATGAAAGTAACCTGAAGTTTACCGTAAACCATGACGGTGATATTCGTTTCGGACTTGGTGCTGTCAAAGGTGTAGGTGAAGCTGCTGTACAAAGCATAATGGAGGAACGGCGTAAAAATGGTCCTTTCCTCGGTATATTCGACTTTGTGCAACGTGTCAACCTGAATGCCTGCAACAAGAAGAATATGGAATGTCTGGCATTGGCCGGAGGATTTGATAGTTTCCCGGAACTGAAACGGGAACAATATTTTGCTGTAAACTCTAAAGGGGAAGTGTTCCTGGAGACATTGATGCGTTATGGTAACCGCTATCAGGCAGATAAGGCAGCTGCTGTCAATTCTTTGTTCGGTGGTGAAAACGTTATTGATGTTGCAACTCCTGAAATTCCTCAAGGTGTAGAACGTTGGAGTGATCTTGATCGTCTGAATCGTGAGCGTGATTTGGTCGGTATCTATCTTTCTGCTCATCCGTTGGATGAATTTTCTATCGTATTGGAACATGTCTGCAATACACGGATGGCGGATTTGGAAGATAAAGCTGCACTTGTTGGTCGTGAAATAACGATGGGAGGAATTGTGACCAGTGTTCGTCGTGGAGTTAGCAAGAACGGAAATCCGTATGGTATTGCCAAGATTGAGGACTATTCCGGTTCTACCGAGATTCCATTCTGGGGAAACGACTGGGTGACTTATCAGGGATATCTCAATGAAGGAACGTTCTTGTATATCAAGGCTCGCTGTCAAGCCAAACAATGGCGGCAGGATGAATTGGAAGTGAAAATCACCTCTATGGAGCTTCTTCCCGATGTGAAAGAAGAACTGGTGCAGAAGATCACGATTATCATTCCTCTGTCGGTCTTGAACTCGGCTTTGGTTACTGAACTTGCCACTCTGACTAAGGAACATCCGGGAAATACGGAATTGTATTTTAAAGTGACGGATGATGCCGATGTAAGCCACATGTCAATTGATTTGATTTCCCGTCCGATTAAGCTTTCGGTGGGGCGGGATTTAATAACATATTTAAAGGAACGTCCGGAACTGGGATTTCATATAAATTGATTATTGGTGATTTATGGCGTTTTGAAATAAGAATTTTGCTTTGTCTATTTCTTTATGGAACAAAGATAAGGAGGTTAATTTAAAATTTAGAAAAATAATAAAAGAGACAATGTTGTAGAAAACATAGTCTCTTTTTATTTATATAGTTGTGTGCTATTTTTTCAATCTTTGTTATCCTTTTTTCGATTTACGATACTCACGTGGAGACATCCCCATGATTTTGCTGAATAACCGGGAGAAATAATAGGTATCTTCTATACCTATTTTATAGCATATCTGATTAATTTTCATATCAGTAGTGTCGAGTAGCTGGCAGGATTGCTGTATCTTTAATAAGTTGAAATAGGTCAAAGGACTATGGCCTGTTTTCTTTTTGAACAACAGGGAGAAGTGGGAAGGAGAATATCCGATCTGATCGGCTATATCTTGTAGGCTAAGATGCTTTTCCATATTCTCTTTCATATAATGAATAGCCAGTTCGCTTACATTTTCATCTTCTGCTGCATCATTATTTGCAGTTGCATTGCGAAATTGTTGTATATATCGCAATGTTCCCAAATAAAAATGAAACATAGAGAATGCATAACGCAGGTTCTCATTACTATAACCATTCTTCAAAGTATTGAATATCTCTTCAAATAAATTGATTCGTGTACTGATGCGTGAATGCGATTCAGGTTGGATATCCATTGGGCGGCTTGCCTCTTGAGCGTAAAAGGGAGCGAGAATACCTTTAAAGTGTATCCAGTAAATAGTCCATGGATACGATTTGTCGGAAGCATAGGCATGGGGAACTCCCGCAGGGAGGATAAAATACTGGTTGGCGGATACGGTATATTCCTGATTGCCGATGCGATACCATCCGGCCCCGTCTATGCAATAGATGAATACATACTGGTTGATAGGCTCTTTCCGTTCCCGGAAGTGATGCTTGGCTTTCGGATAATATCCGATGTCAGTAATGTGTAGCATGGAGGTAAGAGGGTCTTCTTCCATTTTGTCAACGATAATGCGGGGAAGCACTAAAGCTCTTTCTCCGGTAAATCCATCTTTCAACTTTACCATAATCTCATAGTATATGATTCGACTGTTCTGCGCAAATATATAACAATGTATCTTATCTATCAAATAAACTGCAAAAAATAAGATTGTCCATCTTTATCGAATGAAATTCTATTTTTTATGCTCTTGACATGCTCTATCTTTGCAGTATCAATTAATCAATCTTCTAATGGTATGAAAAGTTATAATAAAAAGTTTGTCTATTTTATATGTTTAGTCTCTGCGATGGGCGGACTTCTCTTTGGCTACGACTGGGTGGTGATAGGGGGAGCGAAGCCTTTCTATGAACTCTATTTCGATATTGCCGATGTACCCGCCATGCAGGGACTTGCCATGAGCGTGGCTTTGCTCGGTTGTTTGATTGGCGCTATGGTGGCAGGCATGATGGCAGACCGTTATGGACGTAAGCCTCTCCTGATAATTTCTGCTTTCATATTCTTGTCTTCAGCTTATGCTACCGGAGCGTTTTCCGCATTTAGTTGGTTTTTGGCAGCCCGTTTTTTAGGTGGCATCGGAATCGGAATTGCTTCGGGACTTTCTCCCATGTATATTGCCGAAGTAGCTCCTACGTCAATTAGGGGAAAACTCGTTTCGCTGAATCAATTGACGATTGTACTCGGTATCCTGGGCGCTCAAATCACTAACTGGCTGATTGCAGAACCTATTCCTGCAGACTTTTCTCCTGTGGATATTTGTGCTTCATGGAACGGGCAGATGGGATGGCGATGGATGTTTTGGGCGGCTGCCTTCCCTGCTGCGATATTCTTGTTGTTGGCATGTTTCATCCCCGAAAGTCCCCGCTGGCTGGCGATGAAAGGAAAAGAAGAGAAAGCATGGAATGTGCTTAGTAAAATAGGTGGTGATGATTATGCCGATCAGGAACTTCGCTTGGTGGAAGAAACCGGTTCTTCGAAGTCGGAAGGAGGATTGCGGTTATTGTTTAGCCGTCCGTTCCGCAAGGTACTTGTTTTAGGCATTATTGTGGCTGTATTCCAGCAATGGTGCGGTACGAATGTAATCTTCAATTATGCGCAGGAGATATTCCAGTCTGCAGGGTATTCGTTGGGAGATGTTCTCTTTAATATTGTGGTGACAGGTGTGGCGAATGTAGTTTTTACTTTTGTGGCTATCTATACAGTCGAACGCTTGGGACGTCGCGCTCTGATGCTTTTTGGTGCCGGAGGGCTGGCTGGCATTTATCTCATTCTCGGCACTTGCTATTTCTTCGAGGTAAGCGGATTCTTTATGGTGGTACTTGTTGTGCTGGCTATCGCTTGCTATGCAATGTCCCTGGGGC
The DNA here is from genome assembly GCF_040913205.1 of Bacteroides sp. MSSM.1001136sp1_RTP21357st2_D2_RTP21359_211015. Taxonomy (NCBI): domain Bacteria; kingdom Pseudomonadati; phylum Bacteroidota; class Bacteroidia; order Bacteroidales; family Bacteroidaceae; genus Bacteroides; species Bacteroides sp. MSSM.1001136sp1_RTP21357st2_D2_RTP21359_211015. Next base: position 59,688 of record NZ_JBDFVF010000017.1, read on the forward strand.
CTATCACTTGGGTGCTGCTTGCCGAAATCTTCCCGAACCGGGTGCGTGCCGTTGCAATGGCAACCTGTACATTTGCTTTGTGGGTAGGTAGTTTCACGCTGACATACACTTTCCCGTTACTGAATAATTTCTTGGGAAGCAGTGGTACATTCTGGATTTATGCAGTCATTTGTGCTGTCGGCTATTTGTTCTTCTTCCGTGCGTTGCCCGAAACGAAAGGCAAATCACTGGAAGCATTGGAAAAGGATTTAATCAAATAAAAAAATAACAGTTTGGCAAATTAGCAAGTAAGTAAATAGGTATTGGATAACATCATCAATCAGGCAGGGAGAATGTAAAATCTCCCTGTCCCTGACCCCTCTTTGTCTCTTGATCTCTTTGTCAACGAATAAAAAAACAAATTTATAATCAATAATACGATGGTAAAAGCATGGAAAGAAAAGGTGGTTATCCCTACTTATGAAGTAGGCAAACCGGAGAAGAATCCGATCTTCTTGGAGAAGCGTGTGTATCAAGGCAGCAGCGGGGTAGTTTATCCTTATCCTGTGATTGAATCGATGTCCAATGAGAAAGTGGATAAGGAATACAATGCTATTTTTATCGAAAATGAATACATTAAGGTCATGATTCTGCCCGAATTAGGCGGACGTGTACAGATGGCTTATGATAAAATTAGAGAACGTCATTTCATTTATTATAATCATGTGATAAAGCCTGCTTTGGTAGGGCTTGCCGGACCGTGGATTTCAGGTGGCATTGAGTTTAACTGGCCTCAACATCACCGCCCCAGCACCTACATGCCTGTAGATACGACTATTGAGGAAAATGCTGACGGAAGTGTCACGGTATGGGTGAATGAAATGGAACGTATGTTTCATCAGAAAGGAATGGCAGGTTTTACGCTTCGTCCGGGACATGCTTTTCTTGAAATCAAGGGAGTACTTTACAATCGTACTGAAGTACCGCAGACCTTCCTGTGGTGGGCAAACCCTGCCGTAGCGGTGAACGACTACTATCAGAGCGTATTCCCGCCCGATATCAATGCCGTTTTCGACCATGGAAAGCGTGCCGTATCCAGTTTCCCCATCGCAACGGGTACTTACTACAAGATGGATTATTCTGCCGGAGTAGATATCTCGAACTATAAGAATATCAAGGTTCCTACTTCCTATATGGCTGTCAACTCCCGCTTTAACTTTGAGGGTGGATATGAGAATGATACTCGTGCCGGCATGCTTCATGTAGCGAACCACCACATTTCTCCGGGCAAGAAACAGTGGACGTGGGGAAACGGCGACTTTGGCCGCGCATGGGACCGCAACCTGACGGACGAAGACGGGCCGTACATTGAACTGATGGCAGGTGTCTATACCGAAAATCAACCGGACTTTACCTGGCTCCAACCTTACGAAGAAAAGAGCTTCGTTCAATATTTCCTGCCTTACCGGGAATTGGGAGTGGTGAAGAATGCCAGCAGGGATTTGCTGATGAATATTGAACCGGAAGGGGAGGACAGCGTTCGCTTCAAGATATTTGCTACTTCGCGCCAAACGGTAAATGTTGTCTTGAAAGGTGAAGACGGGAAAATATATTATAGCAAGGAAGTGACTATCACTCCGGAAGAATTGCTGGATGAAACGGTAAATGTGAATGGTGAGAAGCTCGACAAACTGATTCTTGAAATCACGGCAAACGGAAGGGAATTACTTTATTGGCATGCAGAACCGGAAGAAGTGAAACCTATTCCCGACGCTGCTGAAGCAGCCCTGCTCCCGGAAGAAATAAAGACTACTGAACAGCTTTATCTGACCGGCTTACACTTGGAACAGTACAGACACGCCACATACAATCCCGTAGAATACTACGAAGAAGCATTGCGCCGTGATCCGATTGATGTGCGTAATAACAATGCGCTTGGTCTATGGTATATCCGTAAAGGCCGTTTCCATAAAGCGGAGCAATACTTGCTTACAGCCGTAAAGACCTTACAGAAACGTAATCCGAATCCATACGACGGAGAACCGATCTATAATCTCGGTCTTGCCTTGAAATACCAGAGACGATACAATGAGGCTTACGACCGTTTCTATAAATCTTGTTGGAATGCCGCCTGGCAGGATGCGGGATACTTTGCCTGCGCGCAGATTTCTACCATGCAAAGTCGTTTGGAAGATGCCTTAGATGAAATAGACCGTTCGCTTATCCGCAACTGGCATAATCATAAAGCCCGCGCTCTGAAAACTGCTATTCTCCGCCGGATGGGCAGAACCGAAGAAGCCCTGCAACTGATTGAAGACTCATTGGCTATTGATAAATTCAACTTTGGCTGTCGTTATGAGAAGTATCTGATAACGAACGTAGTCGACGAATTGTCTGTCATGAAAGAGATGATGCGTGGAGAACCTCACAACTATGATGAAATAGCTCTTGACTATTGTGCCGCAGGTTGTTGGCAGGAAGCTGCTTCCTTATGGAATATAGCCATTGCCGAAGGTATTGTTACACCAATGACTTACTATTATCTGGGCTGGTGTCTGCACCAGGGGGGACTTTCCGGAGTGAAACAGGCATTTGCCGATGCAGTCAAAGCTTGCCCCGATTACTGTTTTCCCAACCGTTTGGAAGCAATTCTTGCTTTGCAATGTGCCATGGTACAGAATCCGGACGATGCAAGAGCTCCTTACTATTTGGGTAATCTGTATTACGACAAGCGCCAGTACGACCTGGCTATGGAAGCATGGGAAACTTCCGCAAGACTGGACGGTAGCTTTCCGACCGTATGGCGTAACCTGGCTTTGGCATTCTTCAACAAGAAAAATGAGGAAGCGAAAGCCATCGAATGTATGGAACGTGCTTTCCGCCTTGACACAACCGATGCACGTATCTTGATGGAACTCGATCAACTTTACAAGCGTGTCCGTCGTTCGCACAAAGAGCGCCTAGCTTTCCTGCAACAATATCCTGAACTTATTAAGCAGCGTGATGACCTGATACTGGAAGAAATCACCTTGTTGAATCAGACAGGAGAGTACGAAAAGGCGAAAACGGTATTGGATGCACATAACTTCCATCCCTGGGAGGGTGGCGAAGGAAAAGTGCCTGCCCAATATCAACTGGCTCGTGTGGAATTGGCAAAGAAAGCATTAACTGCCGGTGAGAATAAAGAAGCAATATCATTATTGGAAGAATGTCTGGAATATCCGCATCATCTTGGTGAAGGCAAATTGTATGGTGCACAGGAGAATGATTTTTATTACTTCCTGGGTTGTGCTTACGAAGGATTGGGACAACATGACAAGGCTACGGAATGTTGGGAACAGGCAATCATCGGACCTACCGAGCCGGCTGCCGCCATGTACTACAACGATGCGAAACCCGATAAGATATTCTATCAAGGTCTGGCATTATTGAAGCTCGGGCGTATGGATGAGGCTAACGGCCGCTTTCATAAATTGACTTCTTATGGAGAAAAACACTTGTTTGACAAGATTAAAATGGATTATTTTGCAGTGTCGCTACCCGACTTGTTGATTTGGGAGGATGACTTGACGATAAGGAACGTAATTCACTGCAAATATATGATGGCATTAGGATATTGGGGACTGAACCAGAAGGAGAAATCCGTCCGGTTATTAAGTGAGGTAGAAAGATTGGATATTAATCATCAGGGGATTCAGGCTTTTAGAAGCCTGATAGGGTAGGACAACTTAGTGGCGATGTTTAATTTTAAGCATCGTCACAAGCTCCTTTTTACATAAACCTTAAATAACAATGACATGAGAAATATTAAAAACAGTTTAATCATGAAAATTACAGGCTTTATTGCAATTGGCTTTTCCGTTATGTGCAGTACGGCTGCATGTTCGGATGATCCGGCAGCAGTCGCTAACCCCGACCCTGCTGTTACAGTGGTGAAAGTACCTAACGGAAGTTTTGAAGAAGACGCTGCCGAAACAGCTTCTCCTAAAGGCTGGACAGTAAGCGGGGACTATTCTGCCGCAAAAGTGGTGCAAGGGGGATGTGAAGGCAACTATGCTTTACATTATGGAGCAACTTCGTCATATACGGTATCCACCTGTCAAACTGTCAACGGTTTGGAAGATGGTATTTATGACCTTGAATTTTATTATAAGAGTACCGGAGGACAAGCCTCTTGTTATGTGGCAGCCGGCACCGATACTAAGAAAATGACTTCATTACAAGCATCTCCTTCTACCTGGATTCGCTCCTATGTGCGCGGGATAAAAGTGGAAGGCGGTAAATGTGATATTGAAATCCATAGCGAATCGGCTGAAGCAAACTGGAGCCGCTTTGACGGGCTGCGTTTGAAGAAAACCGAGAAGGAGTATAATCTGTTGAAAGGCGGTGATATCTCACAACTGACTTACGTGGAGCAGATGGGTGGCAAATTCTATGAAAACGGTGAAGAAAAAGACTGCATCGAAATATTGAAGAATAATGGTTTCAACATTGTCCGTCTCCGTCTGTACAATGACCCGGGAAATCCGGACTATTCTCCTTCCAACCGTTTGCCCGCAGGTATTTCAGGACCGGAAGATGTTTTGCGGCTGGCAAAAAGAGCTAAACAAGCCGGTATGCAGATACAGTTGACTTTCCATTATAGTGATTACTGGACAAATGGAGAAGAGCAGAACAAACCGCACGAATGGGAAGCGCTCGACTTTGATGGACTGAAAAAAGCACTCTACGATTTTACCTTTGATTTCATGAATAAGATGAAAGCACAGGGGACGACTCCTGAATTTGTCTCGTTGGGTAATGAAGTACAAGCCGGCATGTTATATCCGGATGGAAGTTGTGACAATTTTGCGCAGCTTTCCGAACTATTCAATACAGGTTATGATGCGGTGAAAGCTGTATCACCGGATTCAAAGGTCATTATTCACTCGGCAGGTGCCGGAGATAAAGACTTGTATAACTGGTATTATGGTGAACTGAAAAAAAGAAATACGAAATATGATATAATCGGTACTTCTTATTATCCTTTCTGGACGAAAAATACGGCAGCACAAATGCGTGAATGGGCGGATTATATCACAACTAAATTTGATAAGGATATTTTAATTATGGAAACTGGATATAGTTGGGACAAGACTTTGCCTGACGGAACTCAGGGGCAACTGTCGGACAACGGGCCGTATTTGGATTTTTCCCCGCTTGGACAGAAAAACTTCATACTTGAGCAAATCAAAGAAATAAAACAAGCGAAAGACGGTCGCATACTTGGTTTTCTTTATTGGGATCCTATCTTTATCGAAGTGGAAGGCATGGGATGGGAACTGGGTGCCAAGAATTATGTGAGCAATACCACCTTGTTTGGTTATGAAGGAAATAGATTGGAAGTATTGGATGCATTCAAATATAACAACTAAAAGGAAGATACCATGAAGAATATTTTAAGTAGATTCGGAAAAATCAGTTTGTTGCTGGCACTTATGTATTTTGTTGTCGGTTGCGATGATGATAAGGAAGATGTGGCTCCCGGTCTTTATGTAATGAGTGATGAGATAGAGACGTTTCCCGGTGACACCGTTTTGGTATCAGGAACCGCATCTAATTATGTAGGATTGGAAAGCGTCACATTAAGTTGTGAACAATGGGGGATTCATAAAGTATATGAACAGGGCGGGCAGAAGCCTAAAGTCTTTAATTATGATTATCAACTCATTGTACCGAAAAACGCTAGTTTTGAAGAATATTTATTGATTACTATCCGTGACGTAGACGGTCGGGAAAGCAAGAAAAATGTGCTGCTGACTTATGTCGCTGATATGGAGAGTCCGATTATGCAAACCCAACTTCCGTCGCGGATAGCAGTAGATTTCGATGCAGCCGCAAATAAAGGAAGTTGGAGTCTGAATGTGAAGTTCACCGATGATCGCGAGTTGAAAGATATTCGTCTTCAAATCCCCAGTATGCAAATAGATGAGACGGTAAAAGTAACCGGGCGTAATGGAGAATTGAAACGTACTATTGATTTTACTACGGGAGAATTTCCTGTCACTTTGACTATAACGGATGCCGGAGGCAATGAAACTGTTGTCATTACTACGGTTGTTGTTATGTTGGCAGAGAAGGAAGAACCATTTGAAGATTACCCTGTAATGTGGGTGGTTAATGCTTCGGAGAAAGCTGACGACTACCTTGACGGCTACTATGCACCGATGACCCGCAAAGGAGAATACCAATATGAAGGAAAAATTTATGCTGACAAGGCGAACTTCCAAATCTATTTTACGGCTGAGAAAACGATGGACGGTGACCTTTTCGGTGTAAGTCCTTACGTTAATTCAAAACTGATGAATAATAATGGTTATGTGGTACCTGTTACGGTGGCTGAGTCAGGCTATTATGGTGTTTGGATTGATTTGCAGGCACATACTTATAGCATGTGGAAACTGGAACCTTCAGCGACAACCTATACAGGATCGCTCACCGTGTCCGGCTGTGGCTTCAGTGATTTTGCCGATTGGGGTACGCCTGCTACAGAGATGGCGCGCAATGGATATCGTTATACCTCTACCTTGCACCAAATCGGCAGTTATTCAAGTACGCGCCAATACTATGCAGCCCGTGTGTCCGACTGGGGATATGTTCTCCGCTATTGGGGCGATGCGACCGGATGCGGCTGGTGGGAAGATACTACAAGCGCAGGTGGCAGTGTGGCAAGCTATGCAAGCGACTATGACGGTGCAGTGCAAATCACCTTCGATACAGCTATTCTTTGGGCTACAATCAAGAAAGTAACAGAATAAAAAGAGAACAACTATGAAAACAATATATTCAATATGTGCGAGGACAGGATTCTTTTTTACCTTCCTGTTGTTGGCTACTTCACTGATGGCACAAAATATCCAAGTGAAGGGACTGGTGAAAGACCCGGCTGGTGAAGCTATTATTGGTGCGAGTGTAGTCGTGAAAGGTACTACCAATGGCTCCATTACCGATTTGGACGGTAAGTTCAGCCTGTCTGACGTACCCTCGGGAGCAACGATTACCGTTTCGTATATCGGTTACATTTCTCAAGAGAAGAAAGCGTCCGCTACACCGATGGAGTTTATACTGAAAGAAGACACTAAAACATTGGATGAGATTGTAGTAGTCGGCTATGGTACGACTAAAAAGAGCAGTATCTCCGGTGCGGTGGCTTCCGTAAAAGCCGATGAATTGCCAACGGCTGCATCAGCTTCAGTAGGTTCCATGTTGCGTGGACGTTCGTCAGGAATGAATATCACACAAAACAGTGCCAATCCGGGCGGTTCGATGAATATCTCTATTCGTGGTGGGCTTTCGGGACAAAGTCCGTTGATTGTAATTGACGGTGTGCCGCAGTTGTCAACAAAAACAGTGACAGCAGGAACAGCATATAGTGGTGGCGAGAAAGACAATGCTCTGATTAATCTCAATCCTAATGATATCGAGACAATTGATATTCTGAAAGATGCTTCCGCGGCGGCTATTTACGGTTCGGATGCTTCGGGCGGTGTGATTCTGATTACTACCAAACGAGGAAAAACAGGTAAGCCCGACATCTCTTATTCCGGTTCGGTTGCTTTCCAGTATATTAAGGATGCGCCGGATTTCCTGAATGCGCGTGATTTTATGATTGAACAGAATAAAGTGTTTGATGAACTGGGACGTGGGGATGAAAAGAAATATACTGATGGGCAGATTGCTAATTTCGTAGGCGACGGAACAGACTGGATGGATGAAGTAACCCGTGTAGGCGTCGTTAATGAACATAATCTTTCGGTTTCTGCCGGTACGGACGCCACTAAATACTTGTTCTCATTGAGTTATTATGACCACCAGGGAATTGCCAAAAATAATTCGATGAACCGTATTACCGGACGTTTGAATGTTGACCAGACTATCAACCGTATGTTGAAAGCCGGTATTAATTCCACTTTCTCACAGATAAAGTATCACGATGTACCGTTGGGTGATGCCCGAAATGATAATTCAGCGTTGATATACTCGGCTATGACATTTATTCCTACCGTACCGGTGCGTGATGAAGAGGGTAAATATTCCGTAAATCCGATTCGTGATGTCTACCCGAATCCGGTTTCGTTATTGGATATTACCGACCAGACAGTGAGCCGCGACCTTTTTGTCAGTGGTTATCTGGAATTCCGACCAATCAAAGATTTGCTGATAAAAGCTACTGTCGGTTTCGATATGAAAGATGTGCAGGCCGACCAATACATTCCCACCACGACCAAAAAGGGATATAGTGTGGACGGTCAGGCTTCCAAGCAAAATGCGAAATCGCAAATGAACCTGTTCAATGTGATTGCCAATTACACGAAAGTGTTCAATGAAATACATGACGTGAACCTGATGGCTGGTTTTGAATATAAGAAGTCGTCTTGGGAAGGGATGGGTATCGTCGCTTCACAATTCCCATACGACGGCTCTTTGATGAACAATATCGGGACAAGTGAGCAGGAAAAACCGACTATCAGCTCATATAAGGGAGCTAGTGAAATGGCTTCATTCCTTGCACGTTTGAATTATTCGCTGGCATCCAAATATATCTTGACTGTGAATCTCCGCGTAGACGGTTCGTCCAACTTCTCAAAGGAGCATCAATGGGGCGCTTTCCCGGGAGTATCGGCAGCCTGGCGTATGAATGAAGAAAACTGGCTGAAGAATATCGGTTGGTTGAGCAACCTGAAACTCCGCGCAGGTGTGGGGCAAACCGGTAATGCGGGCAACCTCACCGGTATCAATACCTATTATAAAGTTTCACAAGGCGCATTTGCACCTAACGGAAGCTTGGTAAACGGTATGGCTATCTCCAAACTGGGCAATGATAAATTGAAATGGGAGACACTGACCGACTATAACTTCGGTATTGATTTCGGTTTCTTCAACAACCGTTTGTCCGGGTCTGTCGACCTCTACCAACGTCTGCGTAAGGATGTCATTCTGGAGAAAAATTTGATGTCCTATCAGGAAGTGAAGACGATAGATTACAATTCGGCGACAGTTTACCGTGCCCGTGGTATAGATATCGGTATCCACAGTGTAAATTTCGACAATAAGAACTTTGGCTGGACTACTGACATCAATTTCTCCTATTACCGCAATCACACAACGAAACGTGATCCGGACTTCATTCCTGCTGTCTATCAGGACTATGTGGAAAGATGGGACAACATCTACGGATACAGGACGAATGGCCTGATTCAGATGGATCGGATTTACAACCATCTCCAGAAATCTGGTGCCGGAGCTATTCTGTATCAGGATTTGAACGGTTACCAACTGGATGAGAAGGGCGAAAAGATGCGGGATAGTGAAGGACGTTATATCCGGACAACGGGAGGGGATGGCGTGCTTGATGAAGCCGACATGGTGGTATTGGCAAATAGTACTCCGATTCCTTTCAGTATCAACAATACTTTCCGCTGGAAAAACTGGGATGCCAACATTTACCTGTACGGTTCTCTGAACGGATGGAAGGTGAACGACATCAAGTTGCAGTCCATTTATGGAATTGAAGACATTACGTATGGCGTCAATGTCTTGGATGAGGTAAAGAACCGCTGGTCGCCTGCCAATCCTATGGGTACATTACCGGGTGTGGCGGAGGCTTCTTCGGGCGTTGACCCCAAGAAGAGTGACTTTTTCCTCGAAAAGGCTTGGTATCTGCGTTTGGATAATGTGTCAATCGGTTATACTTTCCCTGCCCAATGGTTCAAGAATAAGATTCGTTCAGTCAGACTGTATGCCGCAGGGCGCAATCTGGCCGTATTTACTCCATATAAGGGAATGGATCCTGAAACCGGAAACGGTATCGGAGCTTATCCGAATCAGTCTTCATTTGCTATTGGTCTGGATGTGAAATTCTAATATATACTGGGTATGAAAACAATGAAATATATAGCAACAGCCTTGATGCTGTTATCGATGACTTCCTGTGAACTGGAACGTTTGGACTATACCGAAATCTCTCCGGAAAACTTCTTTAAGACGGAGACTGACTTGAAACTGGCGGTAAATTCGCTCTACTATGATTTTAACCCCGGTGATTTCAAAGCTGTTTATTCAGCGGATTATATGGGATATCAAGTAATAGGTGATATGACGACTGATGTGCTTTGGTGTTGCTGGGCGTGGGAGTCAGATGAACTTTATTTCCAACAGTGGTATGCTACTGTGGGAGGCAGTATTCAGAATCATGCTTACTCAAATTTCGAGCGTTATAATTTTCTTTCGAAAGCACGTAATACCATTCGTCGTATTGAAAACTCTCCGGTGAGTGAAGACGCAAAAGCGCTTTATTCGGGTGAAGCGAAGGCTTTGCGCGGATGGATGGGGCTTTACCTTTATGATATGTTCGGTCCTGTGCCGGTGGCTTCGGATGAGGTGTTGGACGACCCGCAGACTTTTGTCTATCTTCCCCGTCTGACGGAAGAAGAATATGACGCAATGATGGAAGCGGACTTGCGGGATGCAATTCGTGATTTACCCGAAGTGGCGGAGGCACGCGGACGTATGACGAAAGGGGCGGCACGTATGATTCTGTTGAAATATTACATGATAAAAGGCTACTTCGATAAAGCGGAAATTTTAGCCCGTGAATTGTTGGAGATGGAAGGACGTGTGTACAGCCTGCAACCTGATTATAACTATATCTTCTCCAAAGAGGGAATAGGCAACAATGAGGTGATTCTGCAACTGGCTTGCAATAATACTGCCAGTTGGTACTCCAACTACATGACTGCCGAAGTGCTTCCCGCCGATTATCCTTGGGCTGAAAAGGCTACCGGTTGGGGTGGCTATGTAATGCCTTGGGATTTTTATGGCACATTTGAAGAAGGAGACTTGCGTCTGAAGAACGTAGTTACTGCTTATACGAATAAAAATGGAGAAAAGATAGACCGCTCAAATAGCAGTCAGTTGGCAAAGGGTGCGCTACCCTTGAAATACGGTATGGATCCGGATATGAAAGACGGACAAAGCGGCATTGACGTGGTTATCTATCGCTACGCTGATGTGCTGTTGACACTTGCCGAGTGTATCAACCGTAATGAGGGCAGTCCTACAACGGAAGCCATTGGTTTGGTAAACCGTGTACGCAAGCGTGCCGGATTGTCGGAACTGGATGACGCTCAAACAGCTTCCGGTGAAGCCTTCAATGAAACCATCCTTCTGGAACGCGGTCATGAGTGCTATCTCGAAGGGCTTCGCCGTCAAGATTTGATTCGCTTTGGAAAGTATGTGGAATATGCCAATAACCGCATTGATGCCATTAATAAATCCGAAGGACGCGGCTACTTCAATGTACACGAAGGACACAACCGTTTCTGGATTCCGCAGAGTTTCATTGATGAGTCCAAAGGGGCTATCAAGCAAAATGATTATGATAGATAGTAAATAGTAGTAAGTAGATAAACCATGAAATATATATTCTTATATATCCTTGCCTGCCTGTTTACGGTAAATGCGGTAGCGCAAAGTATCAAACCGACTGTTGCGGTCTTGGGCGATTCATATTCTACCTTTGAAAAGTATATTCCGGACACCAATAAAACATATTACACAACTACCGATTGGTCTAAGACAGGGGTAGTGAATGTGAAACAGACGTGGTGGTGGCAGGTCATCAAGAAAGCCGGTTTCAAGTTGGGAGCAAACGACTCCTATAGCGGGGCTACTGTATCCTATTCGGGATATAATGACGAGGACTATGCCGACCGTTCATTTATTACAAGGGTTCCCCGTTTGGGGAATCCTGATATCATCCTCATCTTCGGTGGAATCAATGACAATTGGGCAAACACTCCTATCGGTGAGTACAAATATGGAGATTTCAAGCGTGCCGATCTGTATACCTATCGTCCTGCATTGGCTAAATTGATAGAGTTGGCTCAAGAGCATTATCCCAATGTGACGCTTTACTTTATCATCAGTGATGACTTGAAAACGGAGATTGTGGAATCGACCAAGGTTGTTTGCGAACATTACGGAATAAAATACGTACAACTGCAAGGAATCGAGAAAGAAAGCGGGCATCCTACTGTAAAAGGAATGGAAACAATTGCGAATCAAGTATTGACTCTGATTAAATAAGAATTACATCATTAAAAACACATATTATGAAGAAGAAAATTTATGCAGCTTTAGCGTTTGCTCTATATGCAACCACTTTTCATGCACAGCAGATTTATGAGCTTTCCGCTCCGGCGAAAGAGAAGACTATATATACGGGACACCTCAAGATGGGGGGCAGTAACCCGTCGGGTGGAAATATTTCCGTAAACAGCTATTATATGTCTATCGACGGAAAGCCTGTGATACCTGTTATGGGAGAGTTCCACTTTACCCGTTATCCCCGTGCACAGTGGGAACAGGAGATTGTAAAGATGAAAGCCGGTGGGGTGAATGTATTGCCAACCTATATTTTCTGGGGATTACATGAGGAAGAGGAAGGCAAGTTCTGCTGGAGCGGCAATAAAGACTTACGCCATTTTATAGAACTTTGCAAGAAACATGACATGCCGGTCATCGTACGTATCGGCCCTTTCTGTCACGGTGAAATACGTAACGGCTCCATACCCGACTGGCTTTTCGCCCGTCCGGTGGATGTACGCAGCAATCAGCCTCTATACCTCTCTTATGTAAAAAGACTTTATGGAGAGATAGGCCGGCAACTGCAAGGATTGTATTATAAGGATGGCGGTCCGATCATCGGTTGCCAGTTGGAAAATGAGATGCAGCATTCTGCATCTCCTTGGGGAGTGAATTATCCCGGTGAACCGTTGGATTTTACTGTGGCAAGTTATGACATTGACTATGCTATGATTGGCGTAAGTGTAATGGATAAGAAAGTCACTACGGCCGAACTTGGGGAGGAACACATGCGTACCCTTAAAAGAATGGCACAGGAAGAAGGTATTATCACTCCGTTCTATACAGCCACCGGCTGGGGAAACGCAGCTGTTATTGACAATGAAGCAATTCCTGTGACATCCGCCTACACCTATCCTTTTTGGGAAGAACCGAGAATGTCGCCTTTCTGTATGTTCAAAGATATACACCGTGTGCCTGATTATGCTCCGGTGCGTTATGATGCGGAACGATTCCCCTCGTTCTGTGCGGAAATGGGTGCAGGAATACAGATGATTTATCGACGCAGACCTATCGTTACGGCACGTGCAGCACAGGCGTTGATGATTCGTACGCTCGGTAGCGGAAGCAACGGCATCGGATATTATATGTATCACGGAGGAAGCACTCCACTACGTCAGGATAATATAGGAAGTTATCAGGACGAACCGATGGGGATGCCCAAAATCTCCTATGATTTCCAGGCTCCTCTTGGCGAATTCGGACTGGAACATCCGTCTTATCGTTACCTGCGCACCATCCATTCGTTTCTTGCCGATTTCGGCAGTAATCTTGCTCTCATGGAAACCGTATTACCGGAAGGTTGGGAAAAGATGACACCCGAAAATCGTGATGATCTGCGTTATGCTGCCCGGATGAAAGATGACAGCGGATTCATTTTCATGATAAACTTTCAGGACCATGATACATTGCGGCATGATATGGACGGTCTGCAACTGCAATTGAATCTTCGGAATGAAACACTGTGCATACCTGAACAGGGAACTTTTACATTGCCGAAAGATGAAAGCATGATTCTGCCATTCAACTTGATGCTCGGAAGTGCCAGACTCCGTTATGCTACAGCACAACCTCTGATGAAAATCAATGATAACGGTATCGACCATTATATTTTCTTCGCCCCGGAAGGTATGAAACCGGAGTATTGTTTTGATGCCCGCACCGTCAAAGGTAAGGCTAAATACGCCGTCACAAGCGGTCTGAAAAGTACTATTACTGTCACACCCCGCAACGGTAAGAAAATAAAAATTACGACACTGAATCATGAACAGGCACTCAATGCCATCAAGGTGGATGGGCAACTATTGATAACGACAGCTACCGTATTACCGACGGCAGAAGGTATCACCCTGCAACAACTTGGAAATAACGCCTTTGATTATATCTTGTACCCTTCGGCAAAAGGATGGCAATCACAAACAGTGCAGGTTCAGCCTGTCAGCCCCGAATGTCGTGTAGAGAAGATAACCACTCGTCGTATTACCGTAGCTTTCAGTGATACCGTTCATACCCCGCAAGTGAATGAATACTTCATGAAGATAGATTACACGGGTGATGTGGCAATGGCCTTCCTCGGTGGAAAAATGGTACAGGATGAATTCTGGCATGCCCAACCATGGATGATTGGTCTTAACCGCCATAAAGAGATGATGAACAAAGAAGCTATGTCGTTCTACTTCCGTCCTTTACGTTCGGATGCTACCTGTCTGCAAGATTTGCCCCAGTCTGCTATTCCTGATTTTAAGGGAAATAACCAAGTGCTTGAAATTAAGAACGTGGAGATTATTCCTCAATATCAAGTGGAGATAAATAAATAGTTCACGTGAATCAGTAGTTGAATGTAAATCGAAACCGAACTTTCAACTACTGATTCGTATCTAATCATGAAAATCAAAAAAATGTGCAGCGATATGCCAGATTGTAGAACGGAGTACTTGGTAACAAGAAATAAGCAGTTTTTCTGCATGACAATCTTTTTTCTTTTTTTGTCTCTTTCTGTCAAATCACAAACAGTAAGTGTTGCTGATTTTTTGGGTGATCGTCAAGCCGCAGTGAGCCTTACTTTTGACGATGGTATCCAAGAGCATTATACTTTAGTAGCTCCCCATTTGAATCGGTATGCACTTCGGGGCACGTTCGGGATAAATGGCAAATTTATGGGGGATATTGATGACCATTTTGCCCCTCGACTCACTTGGGAAGAATGTAGGCGCATGGTGGCTGACGGTCACGAGATATGTAACCATTCTTGGAGTCATCCAAACTTGACAGCTATAGACAGGCGTACTCTTTTAGTGGAAATTAGAAAGAATGATTCCATTATTAAGGCCGAGACGGGAGTAAAACCCACAAGCATTCTTTACCCTTTCAATGCAACGACACCTCAGGTGAGAGCTGTATGCGAGGAAGGAAAAGTAGGGGCACGCCTTGAACAGTTCGGACTCGGACAACGGAATTCAGGTTGTACTGCGGCATCAATAGATACTTGGTTACGTCAACTTATTAATGACAGGCGGTGGGGTGTGACCATGACTCACGGGATTTATACAGCATGGGACCAGTGGGATGAACCGTGGGTTCTATGGAATTTCTTCCGTGAACTTGCTTTCAAGAAAGACTCGGTATGGGTTGATACTTTCTCGAACATACAAGCTTATGTGAAAGAACGGAATGCCGTCACTCTGACAACCCGTTGGTGTAATAATACCCTTATAATTACTCCCGCCTTGAGTCTTGACAGCAAAATATTCCGTATGCCACTTACCTTGAAGATTGCCGGAATGGAAAAGAATCGATGCATGAAAGCTGTTCAGGACGGCAAAAACCTTCAAGTATCATATCGGGGGGATTATCTTACTATTGACATCAATCCTTATGGATCACCGGTTGCAGTGAGTTATATGAAGGAAAAAACGCTTGAAGGAAAAACGATGTGTGTTATTGGAGATAGTTATGTGTATAACCATGGTTGTCCGGTTTCAGAGACTTGGCATTATAAACTGGCAACGAAGCATGGCATGAAGTATCAGAATCTCGGACAAAACGGCAACAGTATCGCATTCGAGCGTGAAAGTATATATGGCGCACCATTATATAAGCGATATAGTATTATTCCGGAAAACGCTGACTATATACTCATCATTGCCGGTCATAATGATGCATATTTGGTAAACGGAGATATTGACCGGCAAAAAGTGTTGCGCCAACGTTTGGATGAACTGCTGAAAGGGTTGAAAAGGAAGTATTCCGGTGCCAAAATTGGTTGGGTCACTCCCTGGAATGTAGCGTATGAAGGATTTCCGGCGACAATAAACATCATAGAGGAAATGTGCCGTAAAAATGACGTCAAAGTTTTAAATGCCGCATATACTAGTGGTATCAATCCTAATGACCTGGTTTTCCGGTCACGCTATTTTCAAGGGAAAGATGACAATGCTCATCTTAATAACGCTGGTCATAATCTGTTAATGCATTGGGGAGAACAATTTGTAATGGGTTTGTAGCCCTGAAATTAGTATCATAATCATAAATATCATGAGGAAAAGCTTATTTACATTATTAATAACTCTTCTCGGCACAATGGGATATTGTGCCGAGAAGGTCTATATGGACAAACAAGGCGTGATACGTTGGACGGAAAACCGTAAGGAAGTAGCTTTGTTCGGTGCCAATTATTGCCTGCCTTCTGCTTGCGATTTTCGTGCAGCAGATTATGTGGGCGGCGATCGAAAGCAAATGATTGTGGAAGACCTGGAACATTTTAAGCGAATGAACTGGGACGGATTACGTCTCTGCTTTTGGGGAGACTATCAGAATACGGATCGTGAGGGAAATTTGCTGGAGAATGAACATTTGCATCTGTTGGACTATCTGATTGCCGAAGCGGATAAACGGGATATTTATATGTTGCTTAGCCCTATCGTGACCTATAATTCACAATGGCCGGAAATGAGTGATACAACAAATACCGGTCTGGCCAAATGTTATCCTAAAAATACACTTATACACGACGAGGAAGCTATTCGTGCACAGGAAAATTACATGAAGCAACTGCTCAATCATCGTAATCCTTACACTGGTCGCTGCTTGAAGGATGAGCCGAACATATTGTTTGTCGAGCTAATCAACGAACCTACCCAATTTCCGGAAGACATTCCAGGTATGGTGCGTTATATCAACCGGATGTGCAAGGCAATCCGGAGTATCGGTTGTAAGAAGTTGACTTTCTATAATGTCAGCCAAGACTTCCGTGTGGCTCCTGCTATTCGGAAATCGGATATACAAGGTTCTACTCATGCTTGGTATCCGAGTGCGTTGAATAACAATTATTCCATTGAAGGAAACGGCTTGTTGTTCGTAGACCGTTACGAGCAGATGCTTCATCCTGATTTACGCGGAAAAGCAAAAATCGTTTATGAATTTGACGCAACGGATATGGCTTCCGGTTTTATGTTCCCGGCTATGGCGCGTGAGTTCCGTAGGGGCGGTATCCAGTTTGCTGCCATCTTTTCTTATGATATGCTGCGTACAGCCCCGATGAATTTAGGTTGGCAGACTCATTTTTTCAATATGGTCTTTACTCCTTCAAAGGCAGTAAGCAGTATGATTGCCGCTGAAGTGATGCGTCGTATCCCGCGTGGCAAACACTTCGGGTATTATCCGGATAACAGAACTTTCGACGATTTCCGGGTGAGTTACGATGAACAGTTGAGTGAATTGAACTCCGGAGATATGTTCTATTATTCAAATACTACGTTTACCCGTCCCAAAAATCTGGCAGCATTGAAGCATATTGCTGGGGTTGGTTCTTCTCCGGTAGTCCGTTATTCGGGAACAGGTATTTATTTTCTTGACAAACAGGATGATAATACTTGGCAACTGGAAATCTACCCTGATATAATGGATATAGATGATCCTTATAAAATACTGAATAAACACAGAGTGTCAAGAAAATCAGCGTACAATGAACGGAACATTCAAATACAGCTTCCCGGTCTGGAAACTGAAATGGTTGTATTGCCCGGAAAATATCTGCTATCAGATGGAAAGATAGTTAGCAGGGAAGAACTTCCTGCCAAAGATTTCTATCAGACTCCGATGAAAGAGTGGAAAATAGCCAATCATACATGGCCGGAGTTTACTGCTGATAAAGAGGTGACATTCCGGTGTGAGGTGTTCGGCCCCAAACGTCCTCAACAGGTAGATGTTTATCTGATGCTGAAACCTTGGGGATGCAAGCGCATACCGATGACGGCGGAAGACGGCTTCTTCTATACGGCGAAAGCCGATATAAGCTGGCTTGCTAAGGGGGATTATGAGTATCATTTCGGCATAGATACGGGAGATGATACAATCTTGTTTCCGGAAAAGACGTATTGCACTCCCGAACGGTGGGACTATTATGAACAAGCTACTTACGCCATGCGTCTGATAAACGAAACAACTCCTTTGTCTCTTTTAGGACCACAGGACAATTGGAAGCATATCCGTCGTACACGCACGTTCAGGAGCCCCGAATCACAATTCAGCTCGGTAGTATCAGGACCGGAATTGCTGCCTGCCTTTCAGCTTTCTGTTCCTGATTTGGAGAAAAAGGAAGATTATATAGCTCCTTGTGATGTGACTTTTTCCCATTATATAGGTGATCGGATAACTTGTCGGAGTAAAAGTAAGACGGCTCCTGCATATATTCGTATTCGCGCTTATGGATTGAACAATACTAATAAAGCCATTTGCAATTTTGTAGATAAAGAGGGAAGAGGATATGGTGCTGCGTTTAATTTGAAAGCTGACGCATCGGATATCCTGATTCCGGTATCCGACCTTGTACCGACTAAGGCGGCTATGTTACCGCAGGATTGGCCGGGAGTGAATCCTTATTGGTATCCGGCTTCTGCACAAGAGAATAATGGTATTGCGTTGGATTGGAAGATTATCGACTTTGTTCAAGTTTCACTTCGAGAGGAATTGTACAATATCGGAAATCAGAAGAATAAGGGAGTTGTTGTAGAAAGGATTGATTTATTATTTCAGTGATAGTTGACTGATATCTGAATGATATGCTTGTCATTGCTTCATATTTACCATAATAGTTAATTATTTAAGGTTCATTTTTAGGGGCGAAATTAGACTTTTCCAGTAAATGGATGATTCTCAATGATTATTATAAAACTTCCAATTAAAGTCTATCACAATAGGATAAATTGATTATATTTGTGGCGAGAATAAGCTAACGAAATAACATTTAATAATTAATACTTAAAAAAATGGCTTTAGAAATTACAGACAGCAACTATAAAGAGGTTCTTGCAGAAGGAAAACCGGTTGTTGTAGATTTTTGGGCTCCTTGGTGTGGCCCTTGTAAGATGGTGGCTCCTATCATTGAAGAATTGGCTGCGGAGTTTGAAGGACAAGTAATCATCGGTAAGTGCGATGTAGACGAAAATGGTGATATGGCTGCTGAATATGGTATCCGTAATATTCCTACTGTATTGTTTTTCAAGAACGGTGAAATAGTAGACAAACAGGTAGGTGCAGTTGGCAAACCGGTATTCGCAGAAAAGGTGAAGAAGCTTTTATAGTCGATAATACTTAATACTTATCACTTAATACTTAAAAAAATGGGACTGGAAGACGATTTTTTATTAGCAGATGCCGATGACGAAAAGACCATCGAGTTTATCAAAAACTATCTGCCTCAAGAACTGAAAGAGAAGTTCTCGGACGATGAATTGTATTATTTTCTCGATTTAATCGACGAGTATTACTCTGAAAGTGGCATTCTCGACGCTCAACCCGATGAAGACGGCTATGTCAACATCGATTTGGAAGAGGTTGTGGCTTACATTGTAAAAGAAGCCAAAAAGGATGAAATAGGGGAATACGATCCTGAAGAAGTCCTCTTTGTGGTTCAGGGAGAAATGGAATACGGAAACTCTCTGGGACAGGTGGACTAAACGACGTCCGGTCTCATTGCAGATAAAATTAAGATAAGGGGTGTGCTCTGTGAGTATACCCCTTTTTTGTGCGGTGCTTTTTCTCAAACATTCTTATGCCTATGAGAAAAAGTTCTCACTACAATGAGAAAAAATACTCATTGCGATGAGAATTAATTATCACTACGGTGAGAATAATCCCTTGCCTGAATAGTCTGAAACAGCGTATTCTGGTTATATTTCTTCCAACGCATAATACTGATAATCGCGAAGTATCGTCTGAAGAAATTTCTCCTGATTACCCTCACGGGGAGTAACGGAAAGTAATTCCTGTACTTTTTTGGCAAGTGCCGTGATACGTCTTGCCCGGTCTTTTTCGCTGGATTCCAAAGTCCGGGTAATTACATTCACTTGTTCGAGAGATAAATCAGCCGACTGGGGATATACCGGATGATAATTTTGGGTCAGATAGTCGAATTCATCCAGGCTGACATGTATCTTACGATAGTTTTTCTCTTTAATCACCATAGTACCGGCAGCTAGATCCCCTAATCGTTGATTGTTCTTATTCAATAAAACGACCAGAAGTCCAAGGCCACTTGTGATGGGACCATCAATTGGGAAAAGAAGCCATCGTAACAGATAAGAGCCGATGCTTGGAGTAGAACCGTCTACTTTTACGACACGGATATTGATGAGTTTTTTGCCAAAGCTCTGTCCGTGATTGAACATCTCGCAAAGAAAAGAATAACCGAGAATCGGTAAATAAACGACGCATAGAAAAAAGAACAAACTGAATCCTGACGGTAAATTTAATTTGGACAAGAGCGTAATAGTGGACAAAATGTAAAGCCCGATCAGAAAATAATCAATGATTAAAGCCATCAATCGTTCGCCGATACTGGCGGGCGTTTGACTGATACGAACGAATTGTCCGGTTATTATCGTAGATTCTGCCATTTCAGGTTAAACATTTTTAGGATTCCGTTGCAAATATATCATAATTCTCTTATTTTTGCTTCCGGTTTCGGACAAAACTTATCCGAAATCTATTGAAAAGCATGAAAGAAGTAACGTTTATTCGTCGGAACATTGAAAAATGGAAGGAGACAGAGAAAGTTGTGGAGCGGGCGGCAAGTCTGTCCCCCGACCAACTAGCCGATGCGTATACGGACTTGACAGCTGACTTGGCATTTGCCCAAACACATTTCCCAACTTCCCGTATTACTATTTATCTGAATAATCTGGCTTCAGCGTTGCACAACGAAATCTACCGCAATAAACGCGAGAAGTGGACACGGATTATTACCTTCTGGACACAGGAAGTGCCACGAACCATGCACGATGCACGGCGCGAATTACTGACCTCCTTTTTGATTTTTGTTGCCAGCGCATTAATCGGTGTATTATCAGCAGCGAATGACCCAGATTTTGTCCGGCTGATATTGGGAAACGGTTATGTGGATATGACACTCGACAATATTGCCAATGGGGAGCCGATGGCCGTATATAATGGTTCTTCCGAAGTACCGATGTTCTTGGGCATTACACTTAATAACGTGATGGTCTCTTTCAACTGCTTTGCAATGGGATTGCTGACTAGTTTTGGAACAGGGTATATGCTTCTCTCCAATGGTATCATGGTAGGAGCTTTTCAAACATTCTTTTATCAACACGATTTGTTGTGGGAATCCAGTCTTGCCATCTGGTTGCACGGAACGCTTGAAATCTGGGCGATTATCGTAGCCGGCGCCGCCGGATTGGCTTTGGGCAACGGCTGGCTGTTTCCCGGCACTTATTCCCGACTGGAATCTTTTAGGAGAGGAGCGAAGCGAGGCTTGAAAATAGTGATCGGCACTGTTCCGGTGTTCATTATGGCAGGCTTTATAGAAGGTTTTCTTACCCGGCACACAGAGCTTCCTGATGTGTTGAGGCTTGGCGTGATATTCACTTCTCTGGCATTTATTATATTCTACTATATTTATTTACCAAATAGAAAAAAACATGGAATCACAGAAACCTAAGATTGCGATGTATGTGAAACGTCCTTTCGGTGAGAAGTTGAACGCTTCTTTTGATTTTATAAAAGAGAATTGGAAACAATTGTTTAAGTATTCAACTTATCTGATACTCCCTATATGCTTAATTCAAGCTGCAAACTTTAGCGGTTTAATGGGAAGTATGACAGATATTACTGCTATGCAGGCGTCCGGAGGAATAAGTGATAATCCTTTAGCTGCTCTGGGACCTTCATTTGCACTGAATTATGCAGGAGTTATCTTTTTTTCATGTTTGGGGGCTTTGTTGATGACTTCCTTGATTTATGCGATGGTACGATTGTATAATGAACGGGAAGAACGCCTGAACGGGATTGTATTCGGCGATATAAAATCGTTGTTGCTCCGTAATATTAAAAGACTGTTTTTGATGGGGATCGCCTGCAGCTTTTTATTCATCTTTGCGGTGGTCTTTATTGTCTTATTGGCTGTATTGACACCTTTCACACTCATTCTGACCATCCCGCTTTTATTCGCCTTTATGGTTCCTTTGGCATTAATGGCTCCCATCTACTTATTTGAAGACATTTCGTTGGGTGAGGCATTTGCAAAAACATTCCGGTTGGGATTTGCTACCTGGGGAGGCGTCTTTCTAATTTTAATTGTGATGGGGATTATTGCCAGTGTGTTACAAGGTATCGTTTCTATACCCTGGTATGTGATCTATATTGTAAAAATGATCTTTACGATGAGTGACGGAGGTGCAACCTCTTCATCAGTCGGACTGAACTTTGCGCAATATTTGTTCTCTATCCTGATGTTGTATGGTTCTTACTTATCGGCTATATTCGGTATCGTCGGTCTGGTTTATCAGTATGGTCATGCATCGGAAGTGGTGGACAGCATAACGGTAGAAAGTGATATTGACAATTTTGATAAACTCTAAACCAAACCTCCACTAGATGAATCTCACTTCCCCGGCTGATACACTAGTCTGTGATACGGCGCAGATTGCCCTCTGGCAGTCTGAACCGGCATACAACTATAACCGTGAACTGATTACTCCGGAAATGAATGTCTTTGAGTGGATCAGTCGGCAGTTTGGGGAGTTGTTGCGTAAAATATTCGGCAGTCATTTTGCTGAAGAGTATTCAGGGCTTATCCTGGTATGTATTGCCATTCTTCTTTTGTTGCTGATTGTTTGGTTTGTCTATCGGAAACGCCCGGAATTGTTTATGGTCTCGCATAAAAATGCGTTGCCTTATACAGTTGAAGAAGACACCATTTACGGAGTAGATTTTCCGGGAGGGATTGCGGAAGCGCTTTCCCGTCAGAATTACCGGGAAGCAGTACGTTTGCTCTATCTGCAAACTTTGAAACAACTTAGTGACGCTGAACGTATTGACTGGCAACTTTATAAAACGCCTACCCAGTATATCAATGAAGTCCGGCTACCGGCTTTCAGGCAACTGACCAATCATTTCCTGCGGGTACGTTATGGCAACTTTGAGGCGACGGAAGAACTCTTCCGCACAATGCAGACCTTGCAGGAAGAAATAGGGAAAGGAGGCGTCTCATGAAAGGAAGTCGCTGGTTCATTGTCTTTATTGTCGCTTTTCTATTCATCATGTTTGCAATAGAATATCATTTGCCGAAGAATTTTGTGTGGAAGCCCACTTTCGGACATCATGACGAGCAACCTTTCGGATGTGCAGTATTCGATAGCGTATTGTCTTCTTCTTTGCCACAGGGCTACACTTTTTCGAGGAAAAGTCTTTATCAATTGGAGCAGGAAGATACGACGCAACGCAGAGGTATATTGGTTATCTCTGATAATTTGCGATTGTCGGACGTTGATGTAAACGCTCTGTTGAAAATGGCGGAACGCGGAGATAAGATTATGTTGGTGAGTACCTTGTTCGGCAGATATTTGGAAGATACCTTGCAGTGCAGGTCTTACTATTCTTACTTCAGTCCGATGGCTTTGAAGAAATATGCAACTTCATTTATGAAAAAGGATAGCTTGCATTGGATAGGAGATTCGACGGTTTATCCCCGTCAGACTTTCTATTTTTATCCCCAGTTGTGCTCCTCTTATTTTTGGGGAGATTCACTTCCGGAAAGGGTGTTGGCACAAAGAGTTTTTGAGTCGAATGAGTTCCGGTATGAAACCGAGGCGGACTCGTTGACAACGGATAGTCTTGTTTATATGCCTGTAGCGATGTCCCGTCGGTGGGGGAAAGGAGAAGTTATTTTAGTTTCCACTCCTTTGATTTTTACCAATTACGGAATGTTGGACGGCAAAAATGCAACCTATATCTTCCGTTTGTTGTCGCAGATGGGGAAGCTTCCCATCGTTCGCACGGAGGGGTACATGAAAGAAACTGCACAGGTGCAGCAATCACCTTTCCGTTATCTGTTGGCACATCAGCCGCTTCGTTGGGCTTTGTATCTGACGATGATTACCATCATACTCTTTATGATATTCACAGCGAAGAGGCGGCAACGGGTGATCCCTGTTATTCACGAGCCGGCGAATAAATCTCTTGAATTTACCGAACTGATAGGCACGCTTTACTTTCAGAAGAAAGACCATGCGGATTTAGTTCGCAAGAAGTTTTCCTATTTGGCCGAAGAACTTCGGAGAGAGATTCAGGTGGATATTGAAGAAGTGGCCGACGATGAACGCTCTTTTCACCGGATTGCCCGGAAAACCGGAATGGATGCCGGAGAGATTGCTAAATTTATCCGCGAAGTCAGACCCGTGATTTACGGAGGACGTGTTATTGATGCGGAGCAGATGAAGGTATATATCGATAAAATGAATGAAATAATCAATCATATCTAAAGAAGAAATTTATGGAAGAGAATACAGAACAGCGAGTAGATTTAACTCTCTTTTCCGAGAAGATACAAGAGTTGAAAGACCGGATTGCTTCCGTCATAGTTGGGCAGGAGCAGACAGTCGATTTGGTACTGACAGCGATTTTGGCTAATGGACACGTATTGATAGAAGGTGTTCCGGGAGTTGCGAAGACACTGTTGGCCCGTTTGACAGCTCGTCTGATTGATGCAGACTTCAGTCGTGTCCAGTTCACTCCGGACTTAATGCCGAGTGACGTATTAGGTACGACTGTGTTTAATATGAAAACCAATGGTTTTGATTTTCATCAGGGACCGATTTTTGCAGATATTGTATTGGTCGATGAAATCAACCGTGCTCCTGCCAAGACACAGGCTGCCTTGTTTGAGGTAATGGAAGAGCGCCAGATCAGTATTGATGGAACGACTCACCGGATGGGAGATCTTTATACGATTTTGGCTACCCAGAATCCGGTAGAGCAGGAGGGAACATACAAACTTCCCGAAGCACAGCTCGACCGTTTTCTGATGAAGATAACGATGGATTATCCTTCATTGGAAGAGGAAGTGAATATCTTGGAACGTCATCATACCAATGCCGCATTGGTGAAGTTGGACGACATCGTTCCCGCTATTACCAAAGAAGAACTGCTGTCGCTTCGTGCTTTTATGAATCAGGTATTTGTAGACCGCACGTTACTTCAATATATCGCATTGATTGTACAGCAGACCCGTACCAGCAAAGCTGTATATTTGGGAGCTTCTCCACGTGCATCTGTAGCCATGCTGCAATCGTCGAAAGCGTATGCTCTTTTGCAGGGACGTGATTTTGTGACACCGGAAGATATCAAGTTTGTAGCTCCTTATGTACTTCAGCACCGTCTGATCCTGACTGCCGAAGCTGAAATGGAAGGCTATTCTCCAGTGAAAGTGACGCAACGCTTAATTGATAAAGTGGAAGTACCAAAATGAAAAGATTTATGATTTATGAATTCTGATTTATGATTTGGGCTGCGCGTTGGATGTCTGACTCTATTCATAACATAAATCGAAGAAATCATAAATCGTAAATTATAAACTGTACGTAAATTGTAAGTTGAAGAAATCGTAAACCCAAGAAATTATAAATCATAAATCATAAATCATTTGTTTCTAACTCGTCGTTTCCATATTGCCCTTGTCGTAGTTATCCTGTTGTTGGGTAGCGGATATGTTTTTGCTCCGTTCTTTGTTATCGGGCAGTGGGCACTCTTTGTCTTGCTTTTGGTGGTACTGGCAGACGTATATTCTCTTTATCGTATTCGTGGAATCCATGCTTTCCGCCAGTGTGCCGACCGTTTCTCTAATGGCGACGAAAATGAAGTAAGTATTCGGGTAGAAAGTAGTTATCCGCATCCTGTATCTTTAGAAATCATAGATGAGATCCCTTTTATCTTTCAGAAACGTGATGTCGACTTTCAGGTGAAGCTTGGAGCAAACGAGGGAAAAACAGTTACCTATCGTCTTCGACCTACTCATCGTGGTGTTTACTCTTTCGGTCATATTAGAGTTTTTGTGACCGGAAAAATCGGCTTTATATCCCGGCGCTATACTTGTGCAGAACCTTTGGATATCAAAGTGTACCCGTCATATCTGATGCTCCATCAATATGAATTGTTGGCAATAAGTGATAATCTGACAGAACTGGGAATAAAACGTATTCGCCGGGTTGGGCATCATACGGAGTTTGAGCAGATTAAAGAGTATGTAAAGGGGGATGATTACCGTACGATTAACTGGAAAGCAAGTGCCCGTCGGCATGAACTTATGGTGAATGTGTATCAGGACGAACGCTCACAGCAGATTTATAATGTGATCGATAAAGGTAGAGTGATGCAGCAAGCTTTCTGTGGAATGACCTTGCTGGATTATGCAATTAATGCTTCGCTGGTGCTTTCGTATGTTGCCATGCGGAAAGAAGATAAAGCCGGATTAGTGACTTTCGATGAACACTTCGATACTTTTGTGCCTGCTTCCAAGCAATCGGGATATATGCAGACATTGCTGGAAAGTCTTTATAGCCAGCAGACCACTTTTGGGGAGACAGACTTCTCGGCTCTTTGCGTTCATTTGAACAAACATGTCAGTAAACGTAGCCTGCTGGTACTATATACTAACTTCTCGAGCATAGGAGGAATGAACCGTCAATTATCTTACCTGAAACAACTAAACCGCCAGCACCGTTTGCTCGTAGTCTTTTTTGAAGATGTCGATTTGAAGGAATATATCGCCCAACCGGCAAAAGATACGGAAGGGTATTATCGGCACGTGATTGCAGAAAAGTTCGCTTACGAGAAGCGGCTGATTGTATCTACTTTGAAACAACATGGCATCTATTCTTTATTAACTACACCGGAGAATCTTTCAATTGATGTGATTAATAAGTATCTGGAGATGAAGTCACGACAACTACTATGATAAGTCTTTTATAATTTGTTCAACTGTCTCTTTTAAAGGAGGAAGATGTTTTTGTATGACTACCCAGATAATCTCGTAGTCAATGTTAGCATATTCATGAGAAATGATATTTCTTAATCCAATAACCTTTGCCCATGGAATTTGGGGATAATCTTTAAGAAAGTTCTTTTGTGTTTTGTCGTCAACAGCCTTAATCGTTTCTCCTATTACTTGGATTCGCATGATGCATGCGTCTAAGATGGTCATTCCCCAAGGTGATAACAAAAAATCATCTACGTTCTGAATGTTCTTACACCTTTCTTCAATGATAGATATTGATTCTGATATTTGGAGAAACTTGTCTTGGATTTCTTCTTTAAGCGTATATTCCATCTCTTGCTATTCTTTGGGAAATAAGTGAACGGAGGTTTTTACGCAAACGAAGGAGGTCTATTTTGCAGTTACATATACGTTCCAGTTCTTCTTTAATATCAAACATAATAAAAGGGTCCGGATCCTTTAGTTCAACAAAAACATCCAAATCACTCTCTTCATGTTGCTCTCCACGGGCAACAGAACCAAAAATACCAATAGAAATAATTCCATATTTCTCGGCAAACTGTTGTTTGAATTGGCGAATTTTTGTAAGATATTCATTGGTTGTTTTCACTTTTCTATCCTCCTTTCATACAAAAATAGTAAAAAATGGGAAGAAAACAAAAGGATTCTCTTAAAAACATATTATCCTCCTATGGCTTTCCGTGTTTCCACAAAGAAGAATACAGCCATTCCAATGATGATAATTCCCAGTATTCCATAGAAGAGCCTTGCCCGGTTGCGTCCTACATTCCGGACAATGGTTTGTGCGTTGCGCGTTGTAAAGAACCAGTCCCAGTTCAGCAATGACGCCAGCAGGGAGACGATTCCTGCCAGCGCAAAGATTCCTTGTACGATATATTGTCCGGTCATAGTCTGATTACTCTATTTCCGTTTTCCAGTTCTTCAATCGTTACTTTTACGGCATTTCCCGGAAGTAGTTCTTCTACCAGTTCCGGCCATTCGATAAAGCAGAGAGCGCCACTGTAGAAATAGTCTTCGTAACCCATGTCGTACACTTCGCTTAGCTTCTTGATGCGGTAAAAATCAAAGTGATAGATTAACTCTCCGGTTTCGTCCGAACGGTATTCGTTGACAATAGCAAAAGTAGGAGAAGTGATAACATCCGTTACGCCCAATGCTTCGCAAAGTGCTTTGACGAATGTCGTTTTGCCGGCACCCATCTTTCCGTATAAAGCAAATACAGTGTTGTCGCCCATAGCAGCGATAAATTCACGGGCTGCTTCATGGATACTTTCCAGTGATTGAATTTTGATTTCCATATACTATCTATTATTATGACTTTTTCCTGCAACAACTCTTTCCGATTTTACAAACGGCGTAAATCAAGATAGAGAAGAATATGATGGAAGCTCCCGAAGGGACTTTCCAGTGATAAGAAATAAATAATCCACCCAGGCAGCCCAAGAAACCGATGCCAATTGATAACCAGATAATCTTCTTGAAACTATAGGTGAACAAGTTGGCTGTCATCTGTGGAATGGTGAGAAGAGAAATGGCCAATACGATGCCTACCATTCGCAGGCAGGCTACAATGGTCAGTGCGATGAACATCATCAGTACATATTCAAAAATCTCTACCGGAATCTTTTGCGAACGTGCAAACTCACGGTCAAAGGCAATATATACGATAGGGCGGATAAACAGATAAAAGAATCCGGTCAGTATGAGTGCCAATATGCCGAGCATCCATAAGTCGATTTGGTTGATGGTCAGTATATTGCCGAAGAGGTAAGCCGACAGGTCGGGCGCAAATCCCGGTGACAGGAAGCTGAACATAATTCCGAGTGCCATCCCTAACGTCCAGAATACTGCAATGGCAGAATCTTCGCGCATATCTTTCCGTCTGCTAAGCCATTCGACGCCAAAAGCAGATAATACCGAGAATACGGCTGCCGAGAGTATCGGAGAAATTCCGGCAAACAATCCTAACCCGATCCCTCCGAAAGAAGCATGAGTGATTCCTCCGCTGATAAATACCAGGCGGCGGGTTACAATATATGTACCGATAATCCCACAGGCAATGCTTGCCAGCAGACTTCCCAATAGGGCGTGTTGAAAGAATGTATATTGTAGTAAATCCATCACATCACCTGTCATCTGCCTTTTTTACTTCTATGTTTCTTCTTTCTCCGATAATCAGAAAAACTTCGTCTTTGAGATCATCCGGTAGTTCAATGCCACGGAGCTGAAGGCTACGTACCCATCCGGCCACTTCTACATCCAGTGTCGTATACAATACATCCCGAAACATTTCTGTTTCTTCTTCTGTATACGCATCTCCTGCCTTGCCAATGAACTGGTCCAGTTCTTCGTCATCGTAATATTCTATCTTTTTGCTGACAGCTGCCAGCAGGCTATCCCGTTCGCATACTTCGTGTTGTCCGCAGCATTCCACATCTACTTCCTTCACTTCCGGCATACGGTCCAGTTCGCCCTTTTCTATTTTCTTTTGCAGTCTTTTGTTGCGGATAATTCCGGCTATCAGCGCAATGACACCCAGCAACACCAGACTTATAATAAGTATCCACATGACAATATAACAGTTACGAATCAAATTTGTGCAAAGTTACTTATAAATTTGTATTCTATCGTGTATGCTATCTATTTCTTTCGTACTTTTGTATGTTACTAACTCAAATATAAGATGAAAAGACAGAGTATATTATTCGTTCGGAGTATGTGGGTGGTTATCTTATTCACTACCCTTGCTGCCTGTAAAGATACGGATAACAGAGTGTTTGGAGATGATTTTGAATTTCCGGCATTGACAGATGAAAACACGATTCGCTTTACAGTGAATGTTGTAGGAGACTGGCGGCAGTTGGACATTGTAGCAAGTGGGGGACGAATGGTGATAGATTGGGGAAACGGTCGTATACAGAAAATAGAAGATCCTTCTTCAATGAGTGGCGGAGTGGTATATAGATATGGAAATAAAGGATTATATGAAGTGAGGATTTGGGCTGAAGAGCTGCAGCTTATCGATATAAGTGGTTTGCTTCTTCCTTTGAGTCATCTTTATTTGGGAAATATGCCGCGAATGAAATCACTGGCTTTGAATAGCATTTCTGATACTCGCGAATTGGACTTGAATACCTTCTGTCCTAATGTGGAAAGTATTAATATCGGTAGTTTCGCTGATTTGGAGCATTTGGAGATTGAGGATTGTTTCCGATTGCGATCTATACAAGTTTATTCTAATCCCAAATTGACTTCAATAGAGTTTGGTAGTCATCCGGAAGCGGAAAGTTTATATTGTTCTTATAATGGTTTTTCTTCCCTTTCCCTTAAAAGCTTGCCGGCATTGCGCGATATTGATTTGAGTTCTAATGAAGTATTGTCACATCTGGAATTGAACGAGAAGACTTCAATTTCTGCGATATTGATACAAGGATGTGCTTTCCAATCAATTACTGATATATTGAAATGTTGCCCTTCTTTAAGGGAATTAAGTTGCTCATACAACAAATTGACCGAACTTGATCTGTCCGATAACTCTAATATTAGTGAATTGCGTTGTGAACATAATCAGCTAACTCGTTTAATGGTACCGCAAGGAAGTCTGTTAGAACATCTTTATTGTCACTCGAATCAATTGGATGAGGATGCCTTGAATACACTGTTTGATTCCTTGGGGCAAGTGCTGGAACCTGCTATTTATTATCCGACTCCTCCCCGGCAATATCGGATTTCTTTTAATGATAATCCGGGAGCAGATGATTGTAATAGAAATATCTTGAATGATAAAAACTGGATAGTTGAAAATAAGTAAAGTATGGACGATTGTTTCTTAAATCTTATATACATCATGAAGAAAAACATTCTGCTTCTCTCTTTTTTGTGTAATTTTTCATTGTTGTTATCTGCCCAAACTAACGTAGAAAAAGGGTTGCAGAGTATCAACCGTTCCTCTGCCGAAGCTACTATCAACTTTTTGGCTAGTGATGAATTGCAAGGGCGTGAGGCAGGTTTTCATGGTTCACGTGTGACCTCGGAGTATATTGTTTCCTTACTTCAATGGATGGGAGTATCACCTTTGGCTGACTGCTATTTCCAGCCTTTTGATGCTTACCGTAAAGAACGTCAGAAAAAAGGACGTCTGGAAGTGCATCCTGATTCCATAGTTAAACTGAAACAGGAAGTTCATCAGAAGCTTTCCATGAGGAATGTATTGGGAATGATTCCTGGTAAAAATACCAAAGAATATGTGATTGTGGGGGCGCATTTCGACCATTTAGGTATTGATCCTGCACTCGATGGCGACCAAATATACAATGGTGCTGACGATAATGCTTCCGGTGTATCGGCAGTGCTGCAAATAGCAAGAGCCTTTTTAGCCAGTGGACAGCAACCCGAAAGAAATGTAATCTTTGCTTTTTGGGATGGAGAAGAAAAAGGACTGCTTGGCTCTAAATATTTTGTACAAACTTGTCCTTTCCTATCTCAAATCAAAGGCTATCTGAACTTTGACATGATTGGCCGTAATAACAAACCTCAACAGCCTAAACAGGTCGTTTATTTTTATACAGCCGCCCATCCGGTCTTTGAGGATTGGTTGAAAGAGGATATCAGAAAATACGGTTTGCAATTGGAACCGGATTACCGCGCCTGGGAAAATCCGATAGGAGGAAGTGATAATGGTTCGTTTGCCAAAGTAGGTATTCCGATCATCTGGTATCATACGGACGGGCATCCTGATTATCACCAGCCTTCCGATCATGCTGACCGATTGAATTGGGATAAGGTCGTAGAAATCACTAAAGCCTCTTTTCTCAATATGTGGAAGATGGCAAATGAGAAGTCTTTTTAATGAAGCAGATAAAATACAATCCTGATAATTAATGGGAAAAGTCAGGATTGTATTTCTTATTTTTTGAGTATTCTTTTTAAATAGTCGATAGGTGGCAAATTCACAGTCTCAAAACTTCCTTTATAAAATACTGCAAAATTATTAAAAACACACGGTAACTCTTTTGCTTTCTGTAGCGTATCTACTTGAATAAAAGAAACAGGGACATCATTTGTTTCACAATATTGTTTGATCATTTCAATGTATTTATAGATGTAGGGGCATTGCATATCATAATAAATCGTCAGTTCCTCACTTTCTATTTTCAGATTTTTGGCATTTGGCGCAAATTGCGGTACTGTTCCGTCGAAAGAAAGAGCAAGCAATTCATATCCGTTATCAGTAGTGTCAACCACCTCAAAACCAAATTTCTTTGCAAATGATTGGTCGGAAAGCCAGCTCTTCTGTTTTTTTGCCCCAAGCATACAAATGCCGGATCTACCTTTTTCTTTGGCATCAGCTATACAGTACTCTATTAATGCTTTCCCATATCCGTTTCCTCGGGGGCTACCTAGCACCCATAAACAATACAGATAATAATAGTTGTCGCCGATGACGGGAACCCAAGCTGTTTCAAGAGGGGCATATTCAATAAAAACAGTAGCTTTGGCGTTTAACTTTCTAAAGACATGGCCTTCATTCAGCCGGTCGGAAAGCCATTGCCGTTTTGCTTCAATACCAGGATGAGACTTTTTGCTGCGGATAATGCAGCATAAATGCTCATTAGAAAGATTTTCTGTTGTTAAGTTTGTAAAGTCAGTATTCATATACACCTTTGTTTCAAGTTAGATATTATCAATCGGATAGTGTAGTAATTGTAATACTTGATTAGCCCGGTTGACAGATAAGCAAATACAAATGTAGTGAATTTTGCGGATAATCTCTGTTGGGTGACTATGGAAATCACAAAGACTTTTTATACATCTGCAGAGGATGTTGAACGAGAACTCATGCGAATGTAAAACTTCATTGCCTAACTTAGGATTAGATTGACCGCAGTTCTACCTAATCTGAAGCGAGACAATGAAGTTTATAAAAATAAAAAGATAACAGATATATAATATTAAGGTCGATATATTTGTAAGCTCAAAGAGTTGTTCTTTTATCTTTTTATTATTCTACAGGTTGTGCGCCGGTGTCGCCTTCAATCTTCCATCCCGGGTTCTGATAAACGACTGAACTTGTAAAATCATTCTTATCCGAGGCTGTCTGACGAAATACAGCCATACCTATCGGATTCAGATAATGAGCAGGTGTAAAGAGGAATCCCTTCTGCCCGGCAATCAGATTATTCTTCGTGATTTTTTCGTATGGAAGAATATATTTACTTAAATCAGGTGAGGACATATTACCTTCTGCCGGATCTACTTTACATAAATCTGCCAGTTGCGTTTCATAGTTGCTTCCCCAGTATAGCATACCTTCTACACGGTAAGGTTTGGATATCAACTGGTCGCATGCACGCCAGCGTTTCAAGTCTTCCCAGCGCAAAGCTTCTGCACAAAGTTCGTTACGGCGTTCACGGCGGATATTATATAACGTCGCGTCTATCAATTGGCCATGAGAATAAGCACCGAAATCGCCTTTAGCCTCTTCGCTCATCTGTGTTGCAGCGATTGTCTTATTATAGTCTTCGTCCACTTTGGCGCGTCGGCGTAAAGCTTTCCAATATCCGTCGGCTGTTCCGTCGATTCTACCATTTTTTTCATACGAAGCTTCCATGTAAATCAACATGGCTTCTGCCGCACGGAAAACAATACCACCTGATGTTCCCGCACTATGGTCATTTGCCATGTGACTGGAGTAGTGTTTGCCTTTTTTGATGATGAATCCGGTTGTTGCCAAACTTCCTTTATCGCCATAAATGAAACGGATTGAGCAATAACTGGGAGTTCCGTCATCACCGTAATAATTCACATCACCTTTATTTTCAGTGTTGGCATCACCCGGCTTTTTGGTAAAGATAACAATGCGTGAATCACGATTCTGTAAAGTGGAATTTACTCCTTCTTTCTCCCAATCGGGATTATAATCGGAACCGGCTGCATAGATGGGAAGCCCATTGCGCATCAGGAATGAATTGACCATGCCACGAGTCCATCCGGAACCACCGCCATTGCGTGCCAACTCCATTTGCAAGTTGCTGGTTACCAATCCTTCCTTGAACTGTTTCCACATCAGTATTTCATCATATCCTTCCATGTTTTCATCGCAGAACATGGTGTAGTAAGGATTGATGGAAACCAGACTGGCGTTCATACCTTCGGGGGTATCGGTATTGTCTGCCAGTTTTCCGACGATATAGTCGCCTACCACTTTTGATGACTTCATTGCTTCATCAAGAAAATAAGCCACTTCTGCATCACTATTAAAACCGCTTACATCTGCGGGATTACCCGGCCATCCTTTTCCACCGGGTACAAAAGCTGTTCCTTTGTGATACTTTTCCCAAGTTGCTTCGAAGAGGGCAACGCGTGCACGTAGCAAGTGAGCTACGTTTTTGCTGATGCGATTCTTGCCACCGGGACTTTTATCAAGCAACAATTCTGTTGCTTTTTGCAAATCGTCCAGAATGAAGCGTGCCACCTTATTACGCGGCTGGCGCTTGCTGGATTCCACCAAGGTCTCTTCTATGTCGGGCAATGCAGTAGTGATAATAGGCAGATCTCCTAAAGAAACCAGTAATTTATAATAATTGTATGCCCGGATCACGTACATTTCTCCGATATAATGCTTCACATTATCCTGATTGCCGGTAATAGTGCCGGCTTCGAATTTCGGTAAAGTATTATCAAAGAAATAGTTGCAGGTTCGTATTTTACTCCAGTCCCATTCGCCTTCACCTGACGGCACCTTCTTTTGCCCGGGTATCCAGAAGGCCGGTGAGTCACCACTGGCTTGGTTATCAGTATCATTATCTTTGCCGAAGAAATTGATGCCATACGCATCGGTCACTGTTTCAAATGGGTAAGCATTGATTGTGTATGCAGCCAGATCACTTTCGGATGCAAAATATTTTTCGGGAATTACTTTATCCAGTGGTTCCCTGTCGAGAAAATCATTGCAACCGGTCAGTCCGCCCAATAGCAATGTTCCTATTGTCAAAAGTTTAATATGTTTTTTCATAATCGTTTATCATTTAAAATGTTGCACTTAAACCGAATGATACAGTCTTGGATAGCGGATAGGTACATCCGTCCCAGTTGCCGATGCCAACAGTTTCGGGGTCAAACGTATCGGCCAGACTGGTAATAGTAAATAAATTCTCTGCTGAAACAAAGAATCGCAGATTGTTTACGCAGAATTTCTCTGTCAAAGATTTAGGTAATGTATAACCTAAAGTAACGTTTTTCAGACGGCAGTAAGCCGCATTTTGCAAATATCGGGTCTGTGGATTACGGTTTCTATCATTCTCGAGAGGACGCGGATAATAACCACCCAGGTTAGCTCCTAGCGGATTAGTCGTATCTTCTCCGCGGAAATAGTCCAGATGAGGTTTGAAAAAGTTGGTTTGCCAGTAGCCTACTGCTCCCCAGAACATTGTAGAACCACTCCCCGGCATATAATCACGTTTCATCGTTCCTTGGAAAAATAATTTAAGGTCG
This sequence comes from Bacteroides sp. MSSM.1001136sp1_RTP21357st2_D2_RTP21359_211015, assembly GCF_040913205.1. Taxonomy (NCBI): domain Bacteria; kingdom Pseudomonadati; phylum Bacteroidota; class Bacteroidia; order Bacteroidales; family Bacteroidaceae; genus Bacteroides; species Bacteroides sp. MSSM.1001136sp1_RTP21357st2_D2_RTP21359_211015. The sequence continues at coordinate 95,155 of NZ_JBDFVF010000017.1, forward strand.
AACCCTTTCCAGGCGGCATCCAGATTCAAACCAAAGTTGTAGCGTGGTGTACTGTTGCCTATTTTCTTCAAATCACCATGATCAGCCAGTGTTTTGTTACCTCTGCTGATCTGGCCGTCACCGTTCAAATCCGCATACATGATGTCACCTGCTCCCCAGCCGGAACCGAGTACATCCTGTGCGCCATTGGGCATACCGGCCAAATGATCTTTCATCTCTTGATCGGTCTTTGCGATGCCGATTGTTTGGAATCCCCATATATCACCTACGTGAGCACCTGCATAATACGTATTATTATTGTCTTTATCTAAAATTGTGTTTGACGGATTGGGGTATTTATCAATAACCACTTGATTGTCTGACAAAGATAAGGTAACTCCATACTTAAAGTCGCGTATCTGGTCGCGCCAGTTCACCTGTATTTCCCAACCTTTGGAAGTCATATCGAGGTTGTTTACTTTGGGAACGGCAATGCCTAAGAGGTTGGGTAGTTCGGGGGCGGGGCCTACCATGTTTTTAGATTTACGCTGGAAATAGTCGAATGTTACATTCAAACGATTGTTGAGCATAGATAAGTCGAAACCTAAATCCAGTGTTTGCGTCTTTTCCCATGTCAGTAAGGAAGATACCAGCGCAGATTCTTTGGAAATATTTGGTTTTACGCCATTTACCAGCCAACTGCCTAGTGCGTAATTGCCCCATTGGTCTTTGTTAATATCAATAGTTCGATAGAATGGATACCAGTTATCTGTGTTTTGGTTGCCCAATTCACCCCATGAACCACGTATCTTGAATGTGCTGATTAAATCGGTCAGATCTTCAAAAAATGCTTCACGGGCCATGTTCCATCCTAAGGAGAATGATGGGAATAGATTCCAGCGGTTATCTCGAAGGAAACGTGAAGTGCCGTCATATCTCATATTTACTTCAGCCAGATAACGTCCTTTGTAGTCGTAATTAACACGTCCGAAGAAGCCGGCTGTAGCCCATTCGGAGTACCCTCCTCTGTTTTGTGCATTTGTCTGCGTGGTGTTCAAGGTAGCCACTTCCGACATGATACCGTCTTGGGAAGCGGTAATATCACGTTGTTTGAATAGTTCGCTCTGAAAACCCAGCATCACTTTAAAGTTGTGCCCGCTTTCTAATGATTTGCCGTATTCGGTAAAGATGTTCGGATTGAAGAAATTACTCTTATAAGCATATTCTGTAACGCTGGAAGTTTGATTGGCAATAATGTAGGGATTTTTACTCACATCATAACCATAAACGGTTTGATAATCGGTATGGTCGAAATTATAGTTGGAACGGTAGTTCAATTCTACGTTAATTTTCCAGTCTTTGATGGGTTCCACGATGAAAGCAAGCTGGTGTGCCATCACGTCTTTTTGTGATTTATATCGGCCTCCTTCTGTTAATTGGTAAATCTTGGATTCGACAGTATAGAATCCGTTTGGGTCTACTACCGGAATGACAGGCCAGTAGCGACATACATCGAAATAGAATACATTACTTTTGATATCGCCTCCGGCAAATGAAGGAGCTTCATAATCCGTCCGGTTAAAACGCATACTATAACTTATTTTCAACCATTTGGTTAAGTCCGCATTGATTTTTGCAGTAAAGGAGTAGCGTTGTTTGTTATCATCTCCAAACTTCAAGAGACCTCCTTGGTCCAGATAATTCGCAGAAAGATAATATTGTATTTTATCCGTTCCACCATTTACGCTCAATGAATGCTCGTGGGTAAAGCTATTACCAAATAACGTTTTTAACCAGTCGGTATTGCCGGTAGGCATCACGTCTTGCCGTTGGGGATCATCGAATGAATTCCATCTTCCCGCATCGGTCGGCCACATATATTGTGTGCTTTTTCCTGCTTGAAAATCCAGAATTTGTTGAAGTTTGGTGGCGCTATACATGGGAGTCTGTCCACCATTAGTTAACTGGTCATTGACTGCCAGAGCAAAATTGTATGAATCTGCCATTTCAGGCATATTCAAGGGAGATACAAAACGGAAGTTGTTATTATAGTTAACTACCGTTTTTCCCGACTTACCTTTCTTTGTTGTAATCAGGATGACTCCACCTGGTGCCCGCGAGCCATAAATGGAGGAAGCGGCTGCATCTTTCAGTACAGAAATATTCTCAATGTCCTGTGGATTGATAGCGTTCATGTCTCCCTCCATACCGTCAATGAGCACCAATGGTTCTACCTTTGAACCAGCTCCAATTGTTCCAACACCACGAATATTGAATTTTTTGTCTGAACCTAAGGAGCCACCACCATCACCAGTAGAGATATTCATCCCCGGAACCATACCTTGCAAAGCTTCTATGGTAGAGTTAACGGGACGTGCCGAAATTTCTTTTGCTCCTACCGTAGATACAGATCCTGTTACATTCACTTTCTTTTGTGTACCAAAAGCAACCACAACAACTTCATCCAATGTTTGTGTATTGTCTTTAAGGATGATATTCAATGATTGTCCTGTGAATTTGATTTCTTGAGTCTGATAACCAACAAAAGAGACTACAATAATATCTCCGGTTTTTACATTGTTTAAAGAGAAGTCACCGTTGATTCCGGTGATTGTACCGTTCGTCGTACCTTTGGCTACGACGGATGCACCGATGATGGTTTCACCTGCTGCATCTTTTACTACACCCTTACAAGTAGTACCCTGTTGTACAACGGAAACTTTTAGAGTGCTTTCACCTATTTCCGGATAAGCTGCTTCTACTGACATTGTCAGTAGGAACAACAACATACTAACTGACTTTAGTTGTTTTAACATAGCATTGAATTTAGAGTTTTTCCTAGAATCCGGAATTACTTTTAATAAGTTCTTTCAGAACTTATTCCGTGCGTAAAACGTTGGATTCAAAGCCTTAAATTCAAAAAAAGAGTCATCTTTTAAGCGATCTTTTCTACTTGTTTTATACCCATTTTATATCTATTTCGTACCTGTTTGTGTTAGATGAAATAACAAGGATGATGAAATAAACAAGTCGTTTCATTTCAATATGAAGATAAAATACGGCTTTGGGTATTCTTAAAAAGAAAAAATGAATGAGAATTTGATATTATTTTTGAAAATACATGCTATGTATTAAAATATATTATATATTTGTGCCGTTAATTCTAATTTTATAAACCATCCTAGTTCTGAAAGAACTTATTTTTTCATCATTGATTACTGAACCCTAAAAGTGTCCTCCAATTGTAAGAGAGCTGTTTATTTGTGAGTTAGCTATTATCATTAATATGATTCCCGTACAGACTTATATACATAACTAGAATTTGGTAGATACCAATATCTGTATAAACAGTTGGGGCAGGTGTTTTTTTATTAGATTTACTTAGACAAATATGTGTTGGCTATGGAGTATCTATCATTACATCCGGCAATAAATAGCAGATGGCAACAGACGAAACAGGATAGTTACATATCTCCATCTTTGGGAAATGAAAGCTACTTTTTTCTTTTTAGAAATAGCCTTTTTAATTTGTTTCACAGCTTTATCAACGGGAGTAACCCAAAACAATCCTTCTCCTTTTGCCATAGCGGTGTCTACAAATCCGGGACGAATATCGGTAGTGTAAATAGAATAAGGAGATTTAGTTGCTTTTTGTCGTAATCCTTCCATATAGTTGATTTGATAGGCTTTCGACGCATTGTAGGCGGGAGCGATGCCACTGCCGCGTGTACCTCCAACAGAGGAAATAGTAACCAGATGCCCGCTTTTTTGCTGTTCGAAATATCGGAAACCCCAGTCTGCGATGTTGGTGAATCCTATCACGTTCGTTAGTAAGGTAGGTTCTTCCAATTGGTAGGAGAGTTCGGGGTTTAGTTCTCCGGTCCCGGCACAGATAATCAATATATCCATTCCACCCATTTTTTGAGTGAGAGTTTCGAGGGATGAAATGGTAGCTTGTGTATCGGTGATGTCGCACACTTGATAGAATAGTTTGTCTTTGTCCCGGGCGCATACCTCTTCTAATAGATTTTCCCTGCGACCGGTAATGCCGATAAGATAATCTTCTTGAGAATAGACTTCTGCCAATCCGCGACCGATGCCGGAAGTTGCACCTATAATTATAATTTTTTTCATGAAATACAATATACTTTGTTTGCCCGCAAAAGTAAGGGTAGAGAATAAATAAACTCTTGATTGAAATCAAGAATTTATTTTTGTACGACTTTTCTTCGGATACGACTTAATGTTTCGGGACGAATCAGAAGATAGGAAGCCAGTTCTTTTAAAGTTATCAGTTTCAGTAAGTCGGGACAACGGTTGATAATTTCAAGATAGCGTTCTTCCGGTGTCAGGCTGTACATTGAAATCATCCGGTCGTAGACTTCCCACAATAACGTTTCTGCGATGCGACGTCCTAACTTTTGGTGAGCGTCGTTGGTATCGTAGAAGTCTGCCATTTGCTGATAATTGATTACGTATACCGAGCAGTCACACAAGGCTTGTATATCTACATTTGATTTATCCTGTAACTGAAAAGCCGGATAGTTGCCAACAAAAGAATGATCGAAAGTATAGCCTACAATGCTGCTCTCGCCTACACTGTTGGTGCAACAGTACCGGAAAGAACCGGAACTGACGAATCCCATTGTTTTGCATACTTCTCCTTGGCGGGAAAAGTAGTCTCCTTTCTTATAATAGGTCTGCTTCCCCTGTTGCAATACAAAATCTACAATAGGGGAGTAGTTGATGTGGGAAGTATATTTGTTGAAATCTTCCACAGCGTATGAAAATTAGCCTTCGTTTATAACCTGAAATCCGGCCTGTTTCAAATCTTCCCAATATCCGGGATATGATTTGGTAACGACTTGCGGATCGGCAATAAGTAAATTGGGATGGCGGATAATTGCCGGTGCAAATGCCATTGCCATCCGATGGTCTTCATAGGTTTCAATCACCGGAGTTTCTTCCGGTTCACATCGTTCGCCATTCCACATTAATATACTGTCATTTTCTTCCTCGATCACATATCCCAGCTTTTTAAGCTCGGCTCGCAGAGCGGCAATACGGTCAGTCTCTTTTATTTTCAGGCTTTGTAATCCGGTGAAACGGAAAGGGATATTCAGCAAGGCACAAGTAACGACAAACGTCTGTGCCAAGTCCGGAATATCGACAAAGTCCTCTTCCAGCCTTTCCGGCGCTTTGCCTGTTTTTTTCAGTTTCACACCTTGCGATGTAAATTCGGTAGTTATACCTAAGCGTGAGAAAACTTCTGCTCCCCGGCTATCTCCCTGATAACTGTTATGAAACAACCCCAATAATTCAATTTCTGCTTTGGGAGATAAGGCAGCAATCTGATACCAATAGGAAGCTGCGCTCCAGTCACTTTCCACTTTGAAAGGAATGCTCTGATAAAGTTGTGGAGCAACGGATATGCTATTGGGAGAAGTCCATGCGGCTTTGGCTCCAAAGTCCTGCATCAGTTGCAATGTAAGATTGATATAAGGGCGGGAAATAATCTCTCCGCTTAAATGCAAAGTCAAACCGTCTTTGAGTGCCGGACCTATCATCAATAGAGCAGATATATATTGGGAACTTACATTTCCTTTCAAGGTTATTTCATTTCCTTTCAACTCTGCCCCTTTGATACATAAGGGAGGATATCCTTCATGGTGGACATACTCTATTTCAGCTCCTAATTCCCGGAGCGCATTGACTAATATCTGTATCGGGCGTTGCTGCATACGGGCTGTTCCTGTGATTGTCCGTTCCCCCGGAGTCACACTTAAATAGGCGGTAAGGAAACGCATAGCAGTGCCCGCAGCCATAATGTCAATCGTCTCTTTCCCTTCGGTGAGAGCTTTTATCATCACCTGTGTATCGTCGCAATCGGACAGGTTTTCAGGAGGATAAATACCTTTGCCCAGCGCATTGATGATTAATGCACGATTACTGATACTTTTAGAAGCCGGCAACTGGATAGTTGCTGTTACTACTGAAGGAGGGATGAGTTTATAGAGCATCATTTCTTGATCTATTCTTTGTTATGGAGTACAAAAGTAGAGATTTATTCGGAGACTTCCAACTGGTTTTGACTCTTGGCTAAGGAGTTGAGGCAATATCTGTATCTTCTTATTTATTCTTTTTATCATTAACAATGATTTGTATGGAAAGAAATTTTATATTTGCAATATACTAATAATAAGCTCATGAAACTAAAATCTTTGTATGCCTTATTGTTTTGCATTTTTATGACTGGTTGTTTGGACGGTCAAAAACAGTCGGATCATTCAATCCTTATTGCTTATATGTCAACTGAATATCCGGAATTAGGATCTTCTGTCTGTTATTTGAATGAGCAAGGTGATACGATTGTTCCCTTTGGTAAATATCATTATGGAGGAAGTGATACAATACGGCATATCGGTTTTGTAATGGAACCTCATAAACCCGGATGGACAACTATTAATAACAAAGGAGAAAAACTTTTTTATGCCTTTAGTTTTGATAATGGACCGGATTATGTAGAGGAAGGGCTTTTTCGTATCATAAATGATGAGATGCTGATGGGGTTTGCCGATACACTGGGGAATGTTGTCATCAAACCACAGTTTGCTTTCGTTTGCCCTTTCAAGGATGGTAAGGCCGAAGTGACCTATACTGGGGAAAAAAAGGCATTGGATGATTATGGGGAGCATTGGACCTGGCAAAGTGATGATTGGTTTTATATTGATAAAAATGGCAATAAATTAAAATGAAAATACCGAATATACGTTTACTCAACCAACAGTTATTAAGTCCTCTTTTCTCTCAACCCAAGGAACTTGTGTCCTGGATGGGAGCTATGCAGGCACAGAATTATTCCATGGTGAAATGGGCAGTAGGAATGCGTTTGAAGTCAGCAACGATTCAAACTGTGGAAAAAGCACTGCGTGATGGTGAAATCCTGCGGACTCATGTAATGCGTCCGACATGGCATCTCGTAGCAGCAGAAGATATCCGGTGGATGTTGAAACTTTCCGCCGGGCGTATTATATCTGCTAATGAGTCTTATGCGAAAGGGCATGACTTGGAAATTTCTGAAGAACTCTATACGAAAAGTCATAATCTGTTGGAGAAAATTCTTTGTGGGAAGAAAAGCTTGACGAGGCAGGAGATTGCCGAGCATTTTAACCGTTCGGGGATTGTAGCGGATAATCATCGTATGACCCGCTTTATGGCTCGTGCGGAGCAGGTGGGGATTGTATGTAGTGGGGAAGATAAAGAAAGTAAATGTACGTATGCGCTTTTGGAAGAAAGTGTTCCGCCGATGCCGGAATTGACCAAAGATGAATCTTTGGCTCGTTTGGCTAGAAGCTATTTTCGTAGTCATGCTCCTGCTGTTTTGCAAGATTTTGTCTGGTGGTCGGGGCTGCCTATTACAGATGCACGTCAAGCTATTTATTTGATTGATTCGGAATTAACGGCAGAAGAATGGAATGGACAAACATGGTATATTCATGAAGATTGCCGGACTCGTGGAAAAGTTACCGGCAGTTTACATCTTCTTCCTTCTTATGATGAATATTTGCTTGGTTATAAAGACCGGACAGACGTTTTGCCTAAAGAGCATTACTCGAAAGCATTTACCAATAATGGTCTGTTTTATCCGATTGTTCTTCATGAAGGACAAGTGATAGGAAACTGGGATAAGTCTGTTAAAAAGAGAGGCTCATTGATAGAACATTCATGGTTCCGGTTGGATGATTGTGTCGATGAAGGTGCGTTGGATCGTGAGAAAGATAAGTATATACGGTTTTGGCGATAATATGAGAAAACATATATTTTATCGTTGCATAATTCCATATATGCAGGATATATTTAGGTATGAGTTGAAAATGAGAAGGATTTGCTGTTTTCGAATTTAGAAAAGAAATAAATCGATTGCGTTTTGGAATAATTTGTTTTAGTCTGTGTCTTTTATGGAATAGATGTATAGAACTTACCTTTGTTTTGTCTCAAATTGATATGTGGAGTGTTGGCTGTTTCAGGTGTAGGTTAGCTCTGGGATAGCACTTAAAATAAAGTTTTATATGCTCCTTTTAAAGGAATAAAGTGTTTCTCACCGATCAATGAGTCGTTCCTTTAAAAGGAACTGGTTATTCCTTTTAAAGAAACGATTGTCAATAAGTTTATTTATAGTGTATCTTTTGACTGTTTTTATGTAAAAAACTCCTCTGAAACTGTATATTCTTGCATTATTTTATACAACAGAACTGCTGGAAGAGGAAATCCGTGTGATGCTATTTATACTCATCATATTAAAAATAGAACATTTAAAGTAAGATATACTACCATATTTATATTATAAAGAGCTTTCTCTCTATTTAAATAAATAGCATCAGGACTGATTTTTATTTGTTTATTTGCCTTTTTGCCCATTCCAGTCTTCGTTGATCGGCTAATGGAGTCACTTTAAATTCTTCGAATGTAGCGGTGAACCCTTTCCCGTCCGGACAAGCTCCCATTAATCCTACCATGACAGGACAATTATCTTGTAACCAACAAGTGCGCATCATAATATATTCTTTATCATCACGTGAGAAAAATATTTCTACTGCATCCAGGCGACGGACTGCTTTTATCCATATAGAGCGGGGAGCATCCGGCAATTGTACTACACTCCAGTCACTAGTCCGATGCGTAACCACGGCACTTACATTCTGTTTGCCATCAACGTATTCCACACCTGCTTTTATCCAGTTCTCATGGTCGATGCGCAGCATTAATCCCATTTGGTCAAAGGTGGTGACATAGTTGCCGGTTATCTTTACTTTGGCTTCAAATTCTCCACCATAAGTCGCATAATAGAAAGGTCCGTCGTCCACTGTGAATCCATAATGAGAAATCCTCCAAAAGTCTGTTTTTGCAGGAACATCCATCACTAAGGTTTTGCCATCTTTTATTTCCCACTGTTGAGGCTCGTTCAGCCAGTTCATCTTATTCAAACTTTGTGCCATAGAAGAAGTTGCTACTGCCATAAAGGCTATTGACATGATTTTGATTTTTAAATGTTTCATGATCATTTCTTATTTGATTATCTTTGTGGTGCAAAGATAGCTCATACCTCCGTGTGCAACAATACTGAATAATAACCATTTTATAAGATGGATGTATTACAAAAGGAAATAGATGAAGTTTATGCGACACAACTGATAGCCGATGAAATATTGGACAATGGAGTTGTAGAGCAACATCAACGCTTTATTCATTCATTGACGGAGATTAATGGTGGATGTGCTGTTATTTCAGATCTTTCGAATAGGAAAAGTTACATTGCCGTTCATCCTTGGGCGCATTTTCTAGGCTTAACTCCCGAAGAAGCTGCTTTGAGTGTGATTGATTCTATGGATGAAGATTGTATTTATCGGCGTATTCATCCTGAAGACTTGGTAGAAAAGCGGTTATTGGAGTATCAGTTTTTTCAGAAGACCTTTTCGATGTCTTCCGAAGAACGGTTGAAGTACCGGGGAAGATGCAGAATACGTATGATGAATGAGAAAGGAGTCTATCAGTATATTGATAATTTAGTGCAGATTATGGAAAATACTCCTTCCGGAAGTGTATGGTTGATTTTTTGTCTTTATACCTTGTCTGCAGATCAACGAACGGAGCAGGGGATATATCCCACTATTACCCATATGGAACGTGGAGAGGTCGAAACGCTCTTTTTTTCGGAAGAACATCGCAATATCTTATCCGAGCGCGAAAAAGAAATACTTCGCTGTATACGTAAAGGACTATCTAGTAAAGAAATTGCAGCTGCCCTTTATATTAGTGTGAATACAGTCAATCGACACCGGCAGAATATTTTGGAGAAACTCTCTGTCGGTAATTCGATAGAAGCGTGTCGGGCTGCTGAATTGATGAAACTGTTGGATTTGTAATCCAATAAGATGGCATTGTTCACTGATTTCTTTCTTCAGATTTAAAGCTTATCTGAAGAAAGAACAGAACTTATTTAAAACAAAAGCAGCAACTCATCAAATCTTTTCACCTGTTTCAGATGGTCATGTGTGAATGTGTCTACTACTTCGTGTTTCCATATCACTTCAAAAGGAATATGTATACCATATCCTCCCAGCGATAGAACAGGTTGAATGTCCGATTTCAGAGAATTGCCAATCATGACAAATTCGGAAGGAGCAATCTGTAAGATATTCAACATTCGTTGATATTCTTTCTCTGTTTTATCGGACATCACTTCAATGTGATCGAAATAAGAGGCTAATCCGGAACGTTCCAGCTTATTCTCCTGATCGAGTAAGTCTCCTTTAGTGGCAACTACTAATTTGTATTTACCTTTCTCTTTCAATACTTTAAGCGTTTCTTTTACTCCCGGCAATAGTTCAATTGGCATTTTCAGTAATGATTTGCCTAATTCAATAATATGTTGGATGTCTGTACCTGAAATCTTTTGTCCACTCACATGCAAAGCTGTCTCTACCATAGAAATGGTGAAGGCTTTGGCTCCATAGCCGAGATATTTCAGATTATTCATTTCTGTTTGAAATAAAGCGGCTGAAATATCTTCAGAAGTGCCATAAGGCTTTAATAGGTCTGTATATTGTTTCTCTATTTCCTGGAAAAAAGGTTCATTGCTCCACAAGGTATCGTCTGCATCAAAAGCAATGATTTTAATAAGTTCTTTCATTGGTTTTCGTCGTTAATGGTGAATTTTAGATCATCTGTTTGGTATTTCGTATGCAAAGTTACAATAAAAAGAGGAATAAAGGCAGACGGTTTGTTTTTAGAACCGAATCTCCATTTAATTTCATAGAAATCTCTATCTTTGTTACTCGTTTTTTTGAGTTTGAATTTTAATTGGATATACAATAATGAAAATAGGAGATAAAGTACGCTTTCTTAGTGAGGTAGGCGGTGGAATCGTAACTGGATTCCAGGGAAAGGATTTTGTGTTGGTAGAAGATGCAGATGGATTTGATATTCCGATGCCGATACGTGAGTGTGTAGTGATTGAAACGGATGACTATAATTTGAAGCGTAAACCGACTTCTTCTGCTCCGAAACAAGAGGGACCTGCTAAACCGGTAAAACCGGAGATGCCCGTCATTCAACGCCAGCCGGAAGTGAAGGGGGGAGATACGCTGAATGTATTTCTGGCTTATGTGCCTGAAGATGCAAAGGCTATGATGACTACTCCTTTCGAGACTTATTTGGTAAATGATAGCAATTATTATTTGTATTACACTTATTTGAGTGCAGAAGGAAAAGCCTGGAAGAACCGTTCGCACGGGTTGGTGGAACCTAATACGAAATTGCTGTTAGAGGAGTTTACAAAAGATGTACTGAATGATATGGAGCGGGTGGCCGTTCAGTTGATTGCTTTCAAAGATGGTAAGCCTGCGGCTATCAAACCGGCTGTCAGTGTGGAAATACGGATTGATACCGTGAAGTTCTATAAACTTCATACCTTTAGCGATTCTGATTTCTTCGAAGAACCGGCGTTGATTTATGACATTGTGAAAGATGATATGCCTACCAAGCAAGTATATGTTTCGGCAGAAGAACTTCAAGAGGCTTTGCTGCAGAAGAAATCTGTAGATAAGCCCAGATCACAACCTATTGTGAAACCGAATCATGCTCATGGTGGAAAGAGTGAGATTGTTGAAATAGATCTTCATATCGACTCTCTACTGGATGATACTCAAGGAATGGGTAATGCTGAAATACTGAACTATCAATTGGATAAGTTTCGCGAAGTGATGGAAGTCTATAAGAACAAACGTGAGCAGAAGATTGTCTTTATTCACGGCAAAGGAGATGGTGTGCTTCGGAAAGCTATCGTTGATGAATTGAAACGGAAATATAGTAATTGCCGTTATCAGGATGCTTCTTTCCAGGAATATGGATTTGGAGCTACGATGGTGACTATTAAATAATGGGATAAAAAAAGTGGAAGCCCAAACTGGCTTCCACCCTCTCTCTCTTTTGCATATTACTCATTTTACTTATTCAGTTCAATACCTTTATTCTGTAAAGTGATGTTCATCAATGCGGCATACTTGGCATACTGTTCAGCACTAAGAGTCTTTCTCATCAGCTTCAAGTTACCATAAACAGCGTTACGCAATTTAGCTTCTTTATCTTTCTTTGCTGTTGTGGCTCTTGACATCTGTTCGGAGAAATAATCGCAGATGTTTGCAACCTCTTCACTCTGAACTGAATTCAAGTTCAAATATTTACCTAATTTACTAACATTGATGTTACCTTCCCATTTTGCAGTTGTAGGTTGATTTCCGGCTGCAAATGTTGTAGCAGCAAGGCAGAGCGCTGCCACTAATGTTAATCCTAAACGTTTCATAATACCTACTTTTTTAATTGTTATACCTAAAAACTATTCCTAAAAACAAATCTAATACCTATTGAAAATTAGTCTAAGCGCTTAGTTTTTTCTTTTTACCTATGCAAATATAAGAATATGTTTTATAGCATAAAAATAAAGAAAAGGAAAAGATTCTATTTAGCCTCATTTCTTGATGTAAGTCAAGAGATGATGTGCTTTTTGATACAAAAACGGTTCTTTATGAAACATATTTGTAATATGTGTGCGAAAACGATGGTGAAAATAATCTGCTTTTTAGGATTTATTCCTGTTAAAATGATATTGAGCAAAGGAACGTGACTAGGAAAGGAACACTGAAATCAACAACAAAACCATGGAAAATGGAAATGATTACAAATTCTTTTCCCGAATATCGGGTAATAATAGGAAGAGTGGTATCCATTGTAGTGGCTCCACCAACAGAAATAGGGGCTAGCTTTCCGAAATACTTCACTAATAATGGCGCACACAGCAAAGCAATGATTTCACGCATGATATTGGAAAGTAACGCAATAGTTCCCAATTCGGGACCTTTGTATTCGGTAATGAAAATGCTGGAAAGTGAATAATAGCCAAATCCGGCTCCGACTGCCATACAGTCTAAAGGACCTCGTTGGCTCATAAAGGCTCCTGCTACGGCGCAGCCTGCTAATGTGCCAATGATCGTCATGATGGGGAGGAATACAAGCCGCGGATTCAGGGAGCGAAAACTCTTCAAAGTATTCGGATCGTTGCCGATACTGATGCCTACGCAGAACATGAGTCCGCAGAGGGCATAGTAACTGAGCTTGCTGTCGGTGAAGTCGTATGGAATAAGATGATAAACTCCACAAAGAGTACCGATAATGAAGAAAGAGACGATAATCAAACTACCTTTCATGCTTTTGTCTCCTTTCCTCTATTCCATCTATATAATAGGTACCATAATCCCCAGGCACATAACGTACTTCCTGCAACGGCAGCTACAGTGATGATAATAGCTTCCAGTCCGAGAGTATGCAAACCTTTGATAATAGATTCGTTACCTCCTACATCTATTCCGAGAAGAAAGAGGAGAATCCATATAAGAAGAGTTATTATCTTGTGTATCCATGATAGTCTTTTACTGCGTAACAAGTAGCCAAGAAGCATGCCTGTCAGCATAATTCCAATAATGATAAACATAGTTAGTGTCTGCTTTTTGGCTGCAAAGATAGTATTAAATGTATATCCCGACTAATCTCCTCCACGATTTCTTTCGTAGCCATTGACAAACATTCGGTCATATCATCCAGGCAAGCGGCATTGGCGGACGGTGAATCTTCGAATCTTTGCGCTTTGGTAGTTTGCTGATATTCTGTAGAGTAGGTTTTATCAAGCAGGCAATCTTCCTTTTGAGTGAGGCGGATAGAAATGGCAAGACTGGAAGCTGCCGGGCGAATTTTGTTATTGACAACCTCCAACATTTCTCCCTCAAACCAAGGGATACTTGACTGGTTGAGTTTGATTCTGGCACACGTCTCATTCTTTCTGATTTTTACTTCCAGCCGATAGGCGGAATCGGGAATCATTTTTCCTTTCTGATTATCTATCAGATGACAGCAGGTGCTACTGTTACATTCGGTAAGCAGTGCCTCCGTCAGAAATTCCCGATAGAGTTGGGTGAGAGAAGACTCTCCTAACCGAAGATGGAAAAGCTCACCCTCATAGTTATATAGCAGTAGCGGAATATATGCAGACTTTTTTCGTTTCACACTGGTGTAATAATCCATGTTGGAGTAGTCGATGAAGTCCAGATATACGGTTTGATCTGCTTTCTCCTGATAGATAGGAGAAGTGAGCTCGTAATACAAGCTGGATTTTAAGGCTTGTATCTCCCTTAGCATACTCCGGCTGCTTCGGCAGGAACAGAACAGCGGTAATGCGATGAGTATAAATAGTAGGTGATGAGTTTTCATATCCATGGCTTTTCTATATGAATGATTTTGCTTGTCTCCGTACTGATCCCGACAATCCCGACCCCTCCGTGCACATTGCCGGGATATTTGATTGGTTCGTTTATTGTCTCATCATAAGCGTCGGAATCTGCCAGGTTGAGTGCTTTCAGATAGTAATATTCGGTTTCTGTAATGCTTAACAGACGCACAATAATATCCATCTTTACATTCGTTCCATATTTGGAAAGCCCCTCAACATTTGTCTGGTTGTAAACTGTCATGGTATAAGATGTATTTTTGAATCGTGAGTCGTCAAACACCCCATATATATTCTTTACAGTGTCGAACATGCCATTATCTTCGTCATCGCTGTTGGTAGGCTGTCCGTCCGTCAACACAACATCTTCGCGAGATATAAAATGATAACGGTGTGTGGTTTGAGTGACATATTCGCCTATTTCATTATTATAGTCTTTCACTGTCATTTGCTTATCCATGATAAGTCGATAGAAGTTATTTTCGTTGGGGCGATCTTTGATGTTGATTTTATATCGGAGATAATTCTGTGTATAATAATACTGTGTCAGTGGAACAGTGACCGTATCGATATCAGTTATTTCGTTGGGACGCTGTGGAACGGTAACTTCAGCCCATGCGTGATACTGCCCGTCGTCAGTGAGAGCGTCGATACGTACTACATCTCCGGGAGAGAACTTGCCGGAAATGTTGAAGCGGCATTGCATATCTCCTTCCGCCTGGGGTGGGAGCGGACGTAAACTTTCTGACAACTGTCCGTTAACACGTACTTCCACGGTGGCTTTTTCTGCATGAGTGGCATATCCTCTTCCCGTGAAATTGAGGTAAAGAACATTGGTCAGACTATCTGCGTTGATTAGTGCGTTCATCACTAGTTTGGGGGGATTGTCCTTTACACTAAACGGGAGTTCGTTTTCGCAAGATACTGTTGTCAGTAATGCTATTAACAGGATAAATGGATAATATATACGAGTTCTCATAATGGGTTTAGAATTTATAAGTGTAAGTGAATGATGGAATTAATGGAAGTATAGTATACTTCTTGATAATCGGTTTGTAGGGATCGTTTTTGCTGGTGCTGCGATATACGAAGGTAGGATTCATCGCATTATATGCATTATACAGACTGATATTCCAGGTACGCATACCATGTTTGGTCTTTTTGTTGAAATTGACTCCCACATTCAACCGGTGACTGGCTGGTAACCGGTAATTATTACGATGCTCCACATACGAAGCTTCTCCGATGGTGGGTGAAGTTATGCCTGAATCAAAATAATCTCCATATCCATATCCTCCTCCAAATCCGTTGTTTGTGCCATCGCTAGGACGGATGACAGCGGTTTTCTCTTCAGGGATTGTACTTGTTCCACCTGTATAAAACACCCAGGAAGCACCGATGTCGATACGTTCGCTGAACTTATGGTTGATTGTCAGGTTGATATTGTGTCTTCGGTCATATTTATATGGAAACCGTTCACCGTTGTTGATACCGCCTTTGGCAAACTGACGATCACTTTTGGACAAAGTGTAGGACAGCCATCCCGTCGTTCTTCCAAGTGTCTTCTGTGCCATAAACTCAATACCTGCCGAACGTCCCTTGCCCATTTCCACTTTATTTTCCCAACCGGCAGAAGAACCGAAGAAGCTGACTCCTTCCTTATACTCCAATACATTATACATATCTTTATAATAGCCTTCTACCGAGAATTCCCATCCCTCGATTCCCGTATAGTATCCGCCTAATGAATATTGGTGAGAGCGCATCGGTTTGATTTTTTTAGTCACGGGAACCCATAAGTCCGTAGGCATTGCGATTGGCATGGATGATAACAGATGTACGTATTGGCTCATTTGTGTATAAGAGGCTTTCAGAGTTACGTCTTTCCCTAGTTGATAACGGGCGGAAACTCGTGGCTGCAAAGAAGAATAACTCTGCTTCTGTACCTGAAACAAGGAGAAGTGTAATCCGAGATTCAGACGTAGACGGTCATTCACCTTGATGTTGTCTTCCAGGTAAGCCGATAGCTCATGTCCGTAAATCCGGCTGTTGGCGATGCTGTGGTAAGTGGTGTCGCGATCTACTTTGTCTCCTGTTTTTTCGGAGATTTTGGATGTCATGACCTCCGGACGGAACCGATGATAGATATATCCTGTACCAAATTTAATGTGGTGTGCGGGAGACGGGTTATAATCGAAATCGATCTGATAGCTCCAGTCATTGATTCCCGAACGATAATCGGCTGAATATCGGTTGATTATCGAAGCTCCCATGCTGTTGGCATATTTATTGTTGTTGTATGAGTTGACGTCGAATAAATAGTTGTTGTAAGAGACGGTTGTGTTGCTGAACAGACGGTTGTTGAATATATAGTTCCATCTGGCGGAAACAATGGTATTTCCCCAATTCATTGTGCTTCCATCCTTGGAGTCGGTATCTCCATCATAATTGGCGGCAAAATGATCTTTTCCATTGTAAACGCTTAGATAGATACGGCTCCGGTCGGAGAATTTATGATTGATTTTGGCATTGATGTCATAAAAGTAATAACCATATTCTTCATCATTCGGCATAAATGGCTTGGCGATGAGATCGACATACGAACGTCTGGCGGAAATGTTGAAAGAGGTTTTTCCTTTCACAATCGGGCCTTCCAGATTGATTTTGCTGGTTAGTAATCCGATACTAAGCGTACCGTGGTATTTCTGCATGTCTCCGTCATTGGTGCGGACATCAATGACGGAAGAAAGACGTCCGCCGAAACGTGCCGGAAAGGAGCTTTTGAATAGTGTTACCTTTTTGACGGCCTCCGGAGTAAAAACCGAAAAGAATCCGAACATGTGGTCTACGTTGTATACAGGAGTTCCATCCAGTAGAATAAGATTCTGGTCCGGACTGCCGCCGCGTATATACAGTCCGGCTGAACCGTCTACTCCTGCCTGTACGCCAGGCATCAGCTGGATGGCTTTCATGACATCTGCTTCTCCCAGTATGCTCGGCGTATTTTTAATCTGTGTCATCGGAATTTCGATAGAGCCCATCTGGGTAGCTACGGTGCCCGTTTCAGTTTTATCGGAAACGATCACTACCTCTTGCAACTGCGTGTTTCCCTGCATACGGATATTCAGCAATGTATCTTGTGAGAGCGTAAAATGATGCGCTTCTGTGGCATAACCCAGATAGGAGAAACGCAGTTCGGTTTCTCCTTCGGGCAAAGTGATGCTGTAAAAACCGTAAGGATTGGTGGTTGTTCCTTGATTCTGATGACTCTCAATGATATTGGTTCCAATCAACGTCTCGGAAGACGTTCCATCCGTGACATATCCGCTGATAGTGAACTTACGGCCTACGGTTTTTGATTCTTTTTTCTTTTGCAGTAGAATATGGCGGCCGGTGAACTGATAACTGATCTGCTCATTCTTGAATACGAGGTCAAGTATTTCACGCAATGGCTTATTCTTTACCTGCAAATTGATTTTATGTTTGATGATAATTTCCTCGCCATAGATAAAAGAATATCCGGTTGAGTTTTCAATCCGCTTGACGAATTCTTTTAGTGTGGCGTTTCGTAGTGTCAGCGAAAGCCGGGCTTCCGCATTTTGTGCATATATTTGAGTAGTGATAAGGAGTGCCACCCCTATCAGAACAATGGTTCTGACAGGGAAGCGACCTTGGAATATTATATTCATCTTAGTCTGGTTTAGCAGTGATAATAATCTGTTTATTGTTTTGTGAGTAGTTGAAATAACCGGCATTATGTAATACAGATAAAATAGTTGCCAGATCTTCTCCATCGCGGAATCGTGCTGTGATCCGGTAATTTTGCAAAGTTGTATCGGCTATTTGGATCGTCGCTCCGAATGAGTTGGACAGTTCGCGGGCAATCTCCTGTAAAGGCAGGTCGTCGAATATAAACTCTCCTTGTCGCCAGGAAATTTCATCTTCTGCATTCTCTAAAACCTTGCGGGTGAGTTTTTCTTCTACCTTATTATATATAGCAATCTCGTTAGGCTTCAAAACCATACGAACAGATTTACTTTTATTGCTGACTGCTACCGAGCCGGACAATAACGTTGTCTTTACATCCAGATTGTCATGATATGCATCTACATTGAAATGGGTTCCCAGCACCTGAACGTCAATCGTTTCAGTCTGCACGATAAACGGATGTTTTGGGTCCTTGCTTACTTCAAAATAGGCTTCTCCATTTAGCTCCACTTCCCGTTTGTCCGATTGGAACTTTTCCGGATAAGAAAGCGAAGAATAATGGTTGAGCATGACGGAACTACCATCAGGGAGGCGGACAGTACGTGTCTCTGCCAGAGTGGAAATCGTTTGTATTGCAGCAGGTTGCATATATAAATAAGCTGTCCATACCGATAGGCAAAGTAGAGCTACTGCCGCTGCTGCCGAGAAGGTGCGTATCAAAGTCAGATGCCGGGTATGCGACTTCAGTCTTTTTTCTAGTTCCGGGTAACTGGCTGCTGCTGAAAAACGCCCTCGCGGTGAACGCGTGGAAGCAATGAGCTGATTCAGTATTTCTTCTAATTCCGTATCGGTGTGTTTCATATTTTTTCTGTATTACTCTTGATCCATTATTTTCGTTTCAACAGAATGGTCAGTTTGCTGATTCCTCCTTCTTTCCATTGGGGAGTGCAGGATAAAGTGACATTCTGTTTATTCAATACCATCTGTTTGGGATAGATTTTAATGATAGTCGTAGCCGACTTCTTACCCGCTTTGATGATTACTTTCTTTTCCGTCAGTTGTATGACTGCTGCTTGCCCTGTTACCGGAGGAGGTGCGGCAAGTACTACCGTCCGGTCTTCTTTCGCTTTCTCCATCGCCACAATTTTAATTTCCAATTCACACTCTGATTTGTTTCCTTCACATTCTACTGTTTCCTTCGAATGTTCGAATCCTGCATAGTCTTTGGGCAAATTGTCGTTGTCATTGTTGCATGAGAACAGGCACAGGCAAGTTGATAGAAGAACAAGGATTCCAATGTTTGCGTCATTTAGCTTTTTCATTTTTCTGTCTTTTTTAGTGATTGATTTATTTGTTGATAAAGACCGGAGGGTGACAGAAACTCCCTACGCTCTTTTTCTAAATAATTGTTAATCTATTTCTGCCCGGCTAATCATTTCTTTGAGTCGTGTGATTGCTTTCTGAAGTTGTGCATCCACTGTATTCATGCTGATACCTAATTCTTCCGCTACTTGTGCATAACTTTGTTTTTCTTCGCGGATGCGAATGAATACTTCTCTGCAACGTTCCGGAAGCCGGTCGAGTGCCTTTACGTAAAGAGCAAATAATTCTTCACTAATGAGTGATTCTTCCGGTGAATAGTTCTGTTCCTGTGGCTCAGGCAGAGAATCAGGATGAATGTAAGTGTGTTTTGATTCTTTTTCCAGATAATTGAGCGAAGCATTCTTGACGAGAATGAAACAATAATCTTCAATGTTTCTCACATCAAGTAAATTGCTACGTTGTTTCCATAGTTTCAGAAATACGTCGAGAACGATTTCCTGCGACCATTCTTCCTGCTTCACGTAGTAGTAGGCTATGCGGAAGAGGCGATCGTAAGTCATGTTGTAAAAGTCCCGGAAAGCAGTTTGCGAATCCAGTTCTTTCATTTGCCGCAATAACTTTCTTACTTCTGATTCGGTCATCGGCTTGCTGTTTGTTTTGTTAATCTACCCAAAGTAAATCACTCATTATACTGTCGGAGATGAAAATACCTTCACGAGTCAAGCGTAAGGCTCCATCGTGTTCTTCCAGTTTCCCATTTTTCAGATAAGGCGCAGCCATTCTCTGGCAATACTCCCACATTTCATTGCCGAACATCTGTTTCAGCTTTTCTATAGGCGTTCCCCATACAGTACGTATGGTAGTGATAATAAATTCATTGTAGCGGGTCGTCTGATCCAGATACTCTATTTCGAAAGCACGGCTGTTTTCCTCTATACCTTTTATATATGTATCGATGGAAGAAACATTCCATTCCCGTGTCATCCCGTCAAAAGAATGTGCCGACGGTCCGCATCCCAGATAAGGTATTCCTTTCCAATAGGAAGTGTTGTGGCGGGAATATTTTCCGGGGCGGCAGAAATTGGAAATCTCATAGTGTTCAAATTCTGCTTTCTGCAAATGCTCTATCAGCAATGTGAAAAATTCTAAACTGGAGTCTTCGTCTACCTCGGATATCTGATGCTGTTTTAACATATTATATATAGGTGTATCTTCCTCATAAATCAAGTGATAGGCGGAGATATGTTCTACATTCAGACTGATAGCCTGGCGGAGATCGTTTTCCCATCGTTCTTTTGTTTCTCCGGGCAATCCATAAATTAGGTCGATACTGATGTTTTGGAAATCGGCTTTTCGGCATCTGTCAATTGCTTCGATGGCTGTACGGGCATTGTGGCGGCGTCTCAATAGTTTGAGCGTAGCGTCATCAAAAGTCTGTATTCCCATGCTAAGGCGGTTGAAAGGAAGTGAGGAAAGCATTTCCAGATATTCCTGTGATAAATCATCCGGATTAGCTTCCAGCGTGATTTCCTGGCAATGATTTAATCCGTAATGCTCCCGGATAGTATCAAATATCAGTTCGAAATCTTCTTTTTCCAGTTGAGACGGGGTTCCGCCACCGAAATAAACAGTTTCTATATTTTCTCCTTTCAGGTATTCTTTACGCATCGCCAACTCCCGGCAGAGAGCCTGTACATAACGGGTTTTGAGTTCGCTGCGAGTGGTTGAGTAGAAGTCGCAGTAGATGCAGCGCGTTTTGCAAAAAGGAATATGAAGATAGATACCTGCCATAGCTATGCTGTTTGGGTTTGTGGGTGTAAAAGTAAGACTATTATTAGATATATCAAAAAAGCTGTTGACGGAAATTATTTATAGTGGGGCAGGAATACGCTAAATAGATAATTCTCCCATCGATTAGTAGAAGATAATTTCCTGCAATGCTGAATTTAAGATCTTTTCTTTTATAAATAAGATTCGAACTTGTAGCCGGGTTTTCGTTTGACAGTTGTCAAGCGACAGTTCAACAATTGTCATTCTATCGCTTGACAACTGTCAAACGAAAACTGATTAGGTAACGGGGGAACTATTGTATGAAAGGAAAACAACTAAAAATAACATCGTGCCGGATTACTCATTGCAACTATGAAATTAGTTTATAGCCATGCGAAAATAATTTTTAACCCGATTCGAAAATGTTCATGTTAAAGATGTGTTACATAACATTGTTTAGTAACACTGCCATAAGTGTTGCTTTTCCCCCAATTAATCCCTAATTTGCGCATCACAAAATTAATGGTATGTGAGAAACATACTGAGTAATTACTAAAATCTTATATATTATGAAAGTATATCAGACTAATGAAATCAAGAACATTGCCTTGTTGGGAAGTTCTGGCTCTGGGAAAACCACTCTCGTGGAAGCGATGCTTTTCGAGAGTGGTGTTATAAAACGTCGCGGATCTGTTGCCGCAAAAAACACTGTTAGCGATTATTTCCCTGTTGAACAAGAGTATGGTTACTCCGTTTTCTCCACCGTTCTCCATGTAGAATGGAATAACAAAAAACTTAATATTATTGACTGTCCGGGATCGGACGACTTCGTAGGCAGTACAGTAACTGCACTAAATGTGACCGACACAGCAATCATTCTTCTTAATGGCCAATACGGCGTCGAAGTCGGTACACAAAATCACTTCCGTTATACAGAAAAGCTGAATAAACCTGTTATTTTTCTAGTCAACCAGCTTGATAATGAAAAATGCGATTATGATAATATCCTCGAACAGTTGAAAGAAGCTTATGGCTCTAAGGTTGTTCCTATCCAATATCCAATAGCTACCGGTCCGGGCTTTAATGCACTGATTGACGTGCTGTTGATGAAGAAATATTCGTGGAAACCCGAAGGAGGGGCTCCGACTATCGAAGATATTCCGGCAGAAGAAATGGATAAGGCTATGGAGATGCACAAAGCATTGGTAGAAGCTGCTGCCGAGAATGATGAAAATCTGATGGAGAAATTCTTCGAACAAGATTCTCTTACAGAAGATGAAATGCGCGAAGGTATCCGTAAGGGATTGATCGCCAGAGGTATGTTCCCCGTATTCTGCGTTTGTGGAGGTAAGGATATGGGCGTTCGCCGCTTGATGGAATTCTTGGGTAACGTTGTTCCTTTTGTTTCTGAAATGCCGAAGGTACAGAATACCGAAGGTAAAGAAGTGGCTCCGGATACTAACGGACCGGAATCCCTTTATTTCTTCAAGACCAGCGTGGAGCCGCATATCGGTGAAGTTTCCTATTTCAAAGTGATGAGCGGTAAAGTTCATGAAGGAGACGATTTGCTGAATGCCGACCGTGGTTCGAAAGAACGTATTGCGCAGATTTATGTGGTAGCCGGTGGTAACCGCGTCAAGGTGGAAGAACTGCAAGCCGGTGATATCGGTGCTGCTGTGAAACTGAAAGATGTGAAAACCGGTAATACGCTGAACGGTAAGGATTGCGACTATAAATTCAACTTTATCAAATATCCGAATTCTAAATATACCCGTGCTATCAAGCCAGTGAATGAAGCGGATGTGGAAAAGATGATGAGTATTCTGAACCGTATGCGTGAGGAAGATCCTACCTGGGTGATCGAACAGTCAAAGGAGTTGAAACAGACTTTGGTACACGGACAGGGAGAATTCCATCTTCGTACATTGAAATGGCGTTTGGAAAATAACGAAAAACTGCCGGTGAAGTACGAAGAACCGAAGATTCCGTATCGTGAAACGATTACAAAAGCCGCTCGCGCCGATTATCGTCATAAGAAACAATCCGGTGGTGCCGGTCAGTTTGGTGAAGTTCACCTGATTGTAGAACCTTATAAAGAAGGTATGCCTGTGCCCGATACGTATAAGTTCAATGGACAGGAATTTAAGATTACCGTGAGAGGTACGGAAGAAATACCATTGGAATGGGGTGGTAAACTGGTGTTTATCAACAGTATCGTCGGTGGTTCTATCGATGCGCGCTTCCTGCCTGCTATTATGAAAGGTATTATGTCTCGTATGGAGCAAGGTCCGTTGACGGGTTCGTATGCTCGTGACGTGCGTGTCATTGTTTACGATGGTAAGATGCACCCGGTAGATTCTAATGAAATCTCCTTTATGCTTGCCGGACGTAATGCCTTTAGTGAAGCCTTCAAGAACGCCGGTCCGAAAATTCTGGAACCGATTTATGATGTGGAAGTGTTTGTTCCGTCTGATAGGATGGGAGATGTGATGGGAGATCTTCAGGGACGTCGTGCCATGATTATGGGTATGAGTAGCGAAAAAGGTTTTGAGAAACTGGTTGCTAAAGTTCCTTTGAAAGAAATGTCGTCCTACTCTACAGCTCTTAGCTCACTCACCGGCGGACGTGCTTCGTTTATTATGAAGTTCTCTAGTTATGAGCTTGTTCCGGCAGATGTTCAGGATAAGTTGATGAAAGACTTTGAGGCTAAGCAAGTAGAAGAATAAAGATAAATGATAGTTGATAAATGATATGTGATAGTTGATTGAAAATTCGCTATTTACTATCTGTTGGTTATAAACTATCAACTTAAACGTTAAAACTGTTCCCTTTTTTAAGTAAAAGGGGACAGTTTTTGTTTAACTATGATTAATAAAGATAGAAAAACGCAAGGAAAAGATTTAATTTTTTATTAAATTTGCAAACCAAAGGAGGGGTTTTGTTGTTGTAGTAATCAGAATACAACCTAAATAGCTCCTTACGGTTAATTTCCGGGAAGTTCCGGTTAAATCAAGTTAATGCATTAGGAGTGTTAATTAGGGAGTGTTAATTTTGTTGCTATGAAGAAGTCAACAATTTGGATATTAGGTATTGTAATGGGGCTTTCCTTCCTTAGCCTGCTGTATTTGCAGGTTAGTTATATCGAGGAAATGATGAAAACCCGTAAGGAACAGTTTGATTCGGCTGTACGCAATAGCCTGGATCAGGTTTCCAAGGATGTGGAATATGCAGAGACCAGACGTTGGTTGATCGAAGATATTTCAGAAGCGGAAAGAAAAGCACTGATTGCGAATAACGCTTCCATACAACAAGACAACTTGATTCAGCAAACGCAACGGTTCACGGTGAAGTCTAAGGATGGAAAGGTATATTCGGATTTTGAGCTGAAAGTGATGACCACCAAGCCCTCCGAGCTTCCAAAGGCTATGATTTCTCCTTACAGGGGAACAAAGACTATTCCGGAAACTTCGCGTTCATTAGTGGAAGCCATCAAGAATCGGTATATGTATCAACGGGCGTTACTCGATGAAGTGGCCTGGCAGATGATTTATCGGGGAAGTGACAAATCGATTGGAGACAGAGTACGGTTCAAAGAACTGGATGACTATCTGAAATCGAGCTTATATAATAATAGTATAGACTTGCCTTATCACTTTACAGTGATTGACAAAGACGGCAGGGAAGTCTATCGTTGTGCGGATTATGAGGCAAAGGGAAGTGAGGACGCTTATCAGCAGGCATTGTTCAAGAATGATCCGCCTGCAAAAATGAGCATATTGAAAGTGCACTTTCCTGGTAAGAAAGATTATATCTTTGACTCAATCAGTTTCATGATTCCGTCGTTGATATTTACGCTGGTATTGTTAGTGACATTCATCTTTACGATTTATATCGTATTCCGGCAGAAGAAACTGACGGAAATGAAGAATGACTTTATCAATAATATGACGCACGAATTTAAAACACCGATATCTACCATTTCATTGGCAGCGCAGATGTTGAAAGATCCCGCGGTAGGAAAATCACCGCAGATGTTCCAGCATATATCGGGAGTGATAAATGATGAAACCAAGCGCTTGCGCTTCCAGGTGGAAAAGGTGCTCCAGATGTCGATGTTCGAACGTCAGAAGGCAACTTTGAAGATGAAGGAGATTGATGCGAATGAATTAATTTCAGGAGTTGTCAATACCTTTGCGCTGAAAGTGGAACGGTATAATGGTAAGATAACATCGAACCTTGAGGCCACCGATCCTGTTATATTTGCAGATGAGATGCATATCACGAATGTAATCTTTAATCTGATGGATAACGCGGTGAAATATAAGAAACCGGAAGAGGATCTGGAACTGAAAGTGAGAACGTGGAATGAGTCGGGTAAACTGATGATTTCGATACAGGATAACGGTATCGGTATCAAAAAGGAGAACCTAAAAAAGATATTTGAAAAGTTCTATCGTGTACATACGGGTAATCTGCACGATGTGAAGGGCTTTGGACTGGGATTGGCTTATGTGAGAAAAATTATATTGGATCATAAGGGAACCATCCGGGCGGAAAGCGACCTGAACGTGGGAACTAAATTTATTATTGCATTACCTTTATTAAAAAATAATTGATATGGACGAGAAACTGCGTATTTTATTATGCGAGGATGACGAAAATCTTGGCATGCTTTTAAGAGAATATCTACAGGCAAAAGGTTATTCTGCTGAGTTATATCCTGATGGAGAAGCCGGTTATAAGGCTTTCTTGAAGAATAAATATGACTTGTGCGTGTTTGACGTAATGATGCCTAAAAAAGACGGCTTCACACTGGCACAGGATGTCCGTGCAGCAAATGCTGAAATTCCTATTATCTTCCTGACTGCTAAAACGCTGAAAGAAGATATCCTGGAAGGATTTAAAATCGGTGCGGATGATTATATCACCAAACCGTTTAGTATGGAAGAATTGACGTTCAGAATTGAAGCAATCTTGAGACGTGTTCGTGGAAAGAAGAACAAAGAAAGCAATATCTATAAGATTGGTAAGTTTACTTTCGATACACAGAAACAAATTCTGTCGTCAGAAGGCAAACAGACTAAACTGACTACCAAAGAATCTGAACTGCTCGGATTGCTTTGTGCGCATGCAAATGAGATTTTGCAACGTGACTTTGCTTTGAAAACGATCTGGATCGACGATAACTATTTCAATGCTCGTAGTATGGACGTGTATATCACGAAACTACGTAAGCATCTGAAAGAAGATGATTCTATCGAGATTATCAATATCCACGGAAAAGGCTATAAGCTGATTACCCCGGAAGTTGAATCTTAATAATCGCATTTGAGATGACTACAAATAAAAAATCCCGGAAACATTCGTTTCCGGGATTTTTTATTGATTTTTGCGAAATTAATCAGCGATCTTCTTATTAATAACAATATAAGAAATGAGTCCCAGTACTACAAGTACTACAGAAGTACCCAGAATGGCGTTGTTATTTACATTACCTGTAAATGAACAACCCAACAGGATGACTACTCCGGCCAAGATTAATATCAATCCTAAGTTCTTTAATAAGCCTTTCATGCGTGTGTATTTTAATAGATTATAATATTCCAGTCACAAATTAAAGCATAATTCTTTAACGGGCGAAATTATTTGGATAAAAATTCCATTATAAATGCACGATTTAGTGGATTTTATGATTTGAAGAGAAGTTCTTCTACCTAATCTTTTGTATTGTAGAATACCTTTTTCAGTACCTCCTGTCCAATGCTCAATTCGTCGAGAGTGATACCGTGAAGAGCCTCTTTCAGGGTCTGTCCGGCAATGATACGCGCTTTTTCTTCCAGTTCTTTCCCGTCTTTAGTCAGGTGAATCAGATTGGTACGGCGATCTTTTTTGTCGGAAATGCGCACAACGAGATGCTGCCGTTCCATATTGTCTATCAAGCGGGTCATGCTGGGTTTGTCTTTAAAAGTTGCATTACACAACTCTTGTTGTGTAACACCGTCTTTTTCCCACAAAAAAATGAGTACCGTCCATTGTTCCGGACTGATTTCCAGCCCGTTCTGACGGAAGTTACGGTACAGCTTACGGTTGATTGCCGCGGAAACTTTGCCATTTAATATGGCGAATATAAGCCGGATATCGAAATTAAATTGCTCTATCATGAAATTATTGTTTAAACAACTTTGCAAAGGTAAGTCACTTCCCGGATAAATCCTATCTTCGGATACAAAAAAAGATTAAATATTTGTAGTTCAAAATAAAATGTCTAACTTTGCACCCGCATTTAAAATCAAATAATTTATTTATTTAATTAAACGAAGTATGAATCAATACGAAACCGTTTTCATTTTAACTCCCGTTTTGTCTGATGTTCAGATGAAGGAAGCGGTAGAAAAATTCAAAGGCGTTCTTCAAGCTGAAGGTGCTGAGATTATCAATGAAGAAAACTGGGGACTGAAGAAATTGGCTTACCCAATTCAGAAGAAGTCTACAGGTTTTTACCAACTGATTGAGTTCAATGCAGATCCTACTGTAATTGACAAGCTGGAACTTAATTTCCGTCGTGATGAACGCGTAATCCGTTTCTTGACTTTCAAGATGGATAAGTATGCTGCTGAATACGCTGCAAAAAGAAGAAGTGTTAAATCAAACAAAAAGGAGGATTAATCATGGCACAACAAGTTCAATCAGAAATCAGATATTTGACTCCGCCGTCAGTAGATGTTAAGAAGAAAAAATACTGCCGTTTCAAAAAGAGTGGTATTAGGTATATCGACTACAAAGATCCTGAATTCTTGAAGAAATTCTTGAATGAACAAGGAAAAATCCTTCCGCGTCGTATTACAGGTACTTCTTTGAAGTTCCAACGTCGTATCGCGCAGGCTGTGAAGAGAGCTCGTCACTTGGCATTGCTGCCTTATGTAACTGACATGATGAAATAAGAAGGAGGAAAAGTATGGAAATTATATTGAAAGAAGACGTAGTAAACTTGGGTTATAAGAACGATATCGTAAACGTGAAATCCGGATACGGTCGTAATTATCTGATCCCGACTGGAAAAGCTGTCATCGCTTCTCCTTCTGCAAAGAAAATGTTGGCTGAAGAACTGAAACAGCGCGCTCACAAACTTGAGAAAATCAAGAAAGATGCTGAGGCTATGGCTGCTAAGTTGGAAGGCGTTTCTTTGACTATTGCAACTAAAGTTAGCTCAACCGGTACTATCTTCGGTTCTGTTGGTAACATCCAGATCGCTGAGGCTTTGTCTAAGCTAGGTCATGAAGTTGACAGAAAGATCATCGTTGTAAAAGACGCTGTGAAAGAAGTTGGTAGCTATAAGGCTATTGTTAAGCTTCACAAGGAAGTTTCGGTAGAGATTCCTTTCGAGGTAGTTGCTGAATAAGAGCAAATTTACTTCATATACAAAAAGCGATTTGTTCTGAATGGATGAATCGCTTTTTTTGTTATCTTTGCTATTACTATTATGAAATTCAACTGTTGTTTTCTGAAGAAGAGGTTTTTGCTTCTGCTGATTGCTTTGGGAATTGGCAGTGTTCTTTATGCGAATGATGAGTTGAAATTATTGACGGATTCTTTGCGTAGAGTGATAGATGAAAAGCATGTCTTTGTTAAAGAGAAAGAGGATCGGATAAACCGGATAAAATGTATGTTGAAAAGTCCTGGTTTGACTCTTGAAGGAGAATATAGAATCAATCTACGGTTATATAACGAATATAAAAAATTTCATATTGATTCCGCTATTCATTATGTTGATCGCAATATTGAGATTTCCCGTCAGTTGAATAGACCTTATTTCACCAACCAGTCGTCTTTACATCTTAGTCTTTTATATTCGATGTGTGGCAGGTTCCGTGAAGCGGAGATTATTTTGAAAAGTATAAAGACTTCAGAACTTCCCAGAGATTTATTAATAAACTATTATCAAACTTATTCCAGTTTCTGGGGGCATTATTCTATTTCTGTTGCCAACAATCTGTATGGAAAGCAACAATCTGCTTATCAGGATTCACTGTTTGCTCTCATAGATCACACTTCTTGGGATTACCGGATGTCACAAGCTTCTTATTATATCTGGCGTGATACCTTAAAATCGAAGGAAATTTTTAAAGAATTGTTGGATATTGAGGAGGTGGGAACGCCTAATTATGCCATGATTACTCATTCGTATTCCAGGTTATGCCACCATCAGAAGAAATATGATGAGGAAAAAAAATATCTGATATTGTCGGCGATTGCCGATACACGGAATGCAACGCGTGAAAATGCCTCTCTTCAATCTCTTGCGTTGATACAATACGAAGAAAAGAATCTAGCCGATGCTTTTAAGTTTACACAATCCGCTATTGATGATGTAATTTCTTCTGGTATTCATTTCCGCGCAATTGAAATCTATAAATTTAATTCTATTATCAACACTGCCTATCAGGCGGAACAGGCTAAATCAAGATCGCATCTGACTACTTTTCTTATTTCTACAAGCGTTATCCTTTTCCTTTTGATTCTGCTCGTTGTTTTTATCTATATTCAGATGAAGAAAACGTTGAAAATAAAGCAGGCATTGGCGCAAAGTAATGAAGAACTTCTGCGGCTGAACAATAAACTGAATAATATGAACAGCCAGTTGAATGACACCAATAATCAGTTGTATGAAATTAATGGCATAAAGGAATATTATATAGCCGAATTTTTCGATGTGTGCTTTAGTTATATCCACAAAATGGAGAAATACCAGAATATGCTGTATAAAATAGCTATTAATAAGTACTATGACGAGTTGATTAAGAAGCTGAAGTCGTCTGCGCTTATTGATGAAGAGCTTAGTGCACTGTATGCCCGTTTCGATAAGGTCTTTTTAGGTTTGTATCCTACTTTTGTTTCAGATTTTAATGCTTTATTGAAAGATGAAGAGAAGATTATTTTAAAACCGGATGCTTTATTAAATAGGGAACTTCGTATTTATGCTTTATTACGCTTGGGTATTACGGATAGTGGGAAGATAGCGAACTTCCTCCGGTGCTCTACAAGTACGGTTTATAATTATCGTACGAAGATGAGAAATAAAGCTGCTGTCGACAGAGATGAATTTGAGAACGAAATTATGAAAATTAGTTCAACTCAAGAGACATAATTATCATTTTACTGTTGCCCCCCTTTCCAAATCATCTACATTTTTTGGATATACTTGAAGTGCTAAGTGTTTGATTAATAGGGTAAAATGCTAATTTAATATCTACATAAAGTAGTGTAAGTCAAATAAGCCGTTATTTATTTGGCTAGATTTGCAATATCAGTTTTTTACTCATCAGCTTGATGGTGAAAATTGATACTTCATCTATTATTTGTACTTAAATTCACTATGTTTTATTATGAACACGCAATCTTCAGTAGACACGAGAATTAAAGTTGGAATTATCGGTTTCGGTAGAATGGGAAGATTCTATTGGGAAGCGATGACAAAAAGTGGGCGATGGAATATTGCTTATATTTGCGATACAGATCCGGAATCACGTCAATTGGCTAAGAAGTTATCTCCTGAATCTCTTATAGTAGAAGATAATCAAAAAGTTTTTGAGGATGAAAGTGTACAGGTAGTCGGTCTTTTCACTTTGGCCGACTCGCGGATGGAACAAATAGAAAAAGCTATTCGCTACGGCAAGCACATTATTTCAGAAAAACCTATTGCAGATACCATGGAAAATGAGTGGAAGGTCGTGGAAATGACAGAAAATGCCAACCTCATTTCTGCGGTAAACTTGTATCTGCGGAATTCCTGGTACCATAATCTAATGAAAGAGTATATCGAGCAAGGAGAAATCGGAGAATTGGCTATTATCCGTATTTGCCACATGACTCCCGGTTTGGCGCCGGGCGAAGGTCATGAGTATGAGGGGCCGGCTTTCCATGATTGTGGAATGCACTATGTCGATATTACCCGTTGGTATGCAGGCTGTGATTATAGAACATGGAATGCTCAGGGAGTGAATATGTGGAATTATAAAGATCCTTGGTGGGTACAATGTCACGGAACTTTCCAAAATGGCGTAGTCTTCGATATTACTCAGGGTTTTGTTTATGGACAATTATCTAAAGACCAGACACATAATTCGTATGTGGATATTATAGGTACAAAAGGAGTTGTGCGTATGACGCATGACTTCAATACTGCTGTTGTCGATCTGCACGGTGTCAATCAGACCATTCGTGTGGAGAAGCCTTTCGGTGGCAAGAATATAGACGTATTGTGCGACCTGTTTGCTGATTCGGTAGAAACCGGAAAGCGCAGTTCCCGCTTACCGTCCATGCGCGATTCGGCCATTGCATCCGAATATGCGTGGACATTCTTGAAAGACACACGCAAACACGATTTGCCTGCTATTGGTAATTTGCGCACTCTGGAGCAAATACGCGAGCGAAGAAGAAACATGAAAAATGGATATGGATTGTTGCATGGCAACCTTCCAAAGATTATTAACCCTTAAATAAATAAAATCATGTCAAACATTTCGAGGAGAAAGTTTCTCAAAACGGGGGCTGCTGCTTTAGCCGGCATTACTATTGCTCCCAGTACTATTTTAGGTATGAGCCACGGGCATATTTCGCCTACTGACAAACTGAATCTTGCAGCCGTGGGTATTGGTGGTATGGGACATGCCAATATTAATCACGTAAAGGGCACTGAAAATATTGTGGCTCTTTGTGATGTGGATTGGAAGTATGCAAAAGGTGTGTTCGACGAATTCCCCAAGGCTAAAAAATACTGGGACTATCGTAAGATGTATGAAGAAATGGGTAAATCTATCGACGGTGTGATTATTGCAACTGCCGATCATACTCATGCTATCATCACTGCTGATGCAATGACAATGGGAAAACACGTGTACTGTCAGAAGCCGTTGACCCACTCTGTTTATGAATCTCGTTTATTGACAAATTTAGCTGCTTCAACAGGTGTTGTTACTCAGATGGGTAATCAGGGTTCATCGGATGAAGGTACGGATTTGGTATGCGAATGGATTTGGAATGGTGAAATCGGTGATATAACTAAGGTGGAATGTGCGACAGACCGTCCTATTTGGCCGCAAGGATTGAATGTTCCTGAAAAGGTTGATAAAATTCCTAGCACATTGAATTGGGATTTGTTTACAGGTCCTGCTAAAATGAATCCTTACAATGCTATTTATCATCCTTGGAACTGGCGTGGATGGTGGGATTATGGAACAGGTGCATTAGGCGATATGGCTTGCCATATTTTGCATCAGCCGTTTAGAGCATTGAAATTGCAATATCCAACTAAAGTGGAAGGGTCATCTACTTTATTGTTGAATGCTTGTGCTCCGCAGGCACAGCATGTGAAAATGATTTTCCCTGCTCGTGAAAATATGCCGAAAGTAGCTATGCCTGAAGTGGAAGTACATTGGTATGATGGCGGTATGATGCCTGAACGTCCGAAAGGATTCCCGGAAGGAAAACAACTGATGCAGAGTGGTGGTGGTTTGACTATTTTCCACGGAACGAAAGATACTTTGATTTGCGGATGTTATGGACAGAATCCTTGGTTGCTTTCTGGTCGTAAACCAAATGCGCCAAAGGTTTGTCGTCGTGTTCCCAATGCTATGAACGGTGGTCACGAGATGGACTGGGTACGTGCATGTAAAGAAAATAAATCTAACCGTATCATGACTAAGTCTGATTTCTCAGAAGCCGGACCAATGAATGAAATGGTGGCAATGGGTGTATTGGCTATTCGTTTGCAAGCGCTGAATAAGACTCTTGAATGGGATGGAGCTAACATGTGCTTTACGAATATCGGTGATAACGAAACGATCCGTACCGTTATCAAAGACGGATTCAAGATTCATGATGGTCATCCGACATTTGACAAGACATGGACTGATCCGATTAATGCGAAACAGTTTGCTGCTGAATTAGTGAAACATACTTATCGTGACGGCTGGAGACTGCCTGATATGCCGAGATAAATTAGAAATTAAAGATAAAAAATTAAATCGTTATTATCATGAAAAAAGTATTTTATCCATTAGCTTGTTGTTGTCTTGCTGCAGGAGTTTTTGCTTCTTGCGGTGGTCAGAAAAAAGCAAATGCTCAGGAAGAACCGAGCAAAGTTGCATTGTCTTACTCTAAATCATTGAAAGCACCGGAAACTGATAGTTTGAATCTGCCTGTTGACGAAAATGGTTATATCACAATCTTTGATGGTGAAACATTTAACGGATGGCGTGGTTATGGAAAAGACCGTGTTCCTACTAAATGGACAATCGAAGATGGCTGTATCAAATTCAACGGTTCTGGCGGCGGTGAAGCTCAAGACGGTGATGGTGGTGACTTGATCTTTGCTCACAAATTTAAAAACTTCGAGTTGGAATTGGAATGGAAGGTTGCTAAAGGTAGCAATTCAGGTATTCTGTATTTAGCTCAGGAAGTTACTTCTAAAGACAAAGATGGTAATGATGTGCTTGAACCTATTTATATTTCCGCACCTGAATATCAGATCTTGGATAATGCCAATCATCCGGATGCTAAATTGGGTAAAGATAACAATCGTCAGTCGGCTTCTTTGTATGACATGATTCCGGCAGTTCCTCAAAACTCTAAACCGTTTGGCGAATGGAACAAGGCTAAGATTATGGTTTATAAAGGTACAGTGGTTCATGGACAAAACGATGAAAACGTACTTGAATATCATTTGTGGACAAAACAATGGACTGATATGTTGCAGGCAAGTAAGTTCAGCGAAGATAAATGGCCTTTGGCATTTGAATTGCTGAATAACTGTGGTGGCGAAAATCACGAAGGTTTCATCGGTTTGCAAGATCACGGTGATGATGTTTGGTTCCGCAACATCCGCGTGAAGGTTTTGGACTAATCAAATAGTAATAAGAAGGCACGGGTTACACGTATTTCACGTTTTTTTGAATGGCGATTGCCATAGAGTAACCGTGAGGTCTGTGTAATCCGTGCCTGTTTTTTCTATATAAATCTAATAATTGTAATCCCCTGATATCTATTATATGAAAACAAAAATTTATTTATGTGCGTTGGCTGCTCTTTTCATGATTCCACAGGCAATGACGGCACAAACTAAGAAGAAAGCTAAAAAAGAAGTAGCTATTCAACTCTATTCTGTCAGAGATATATTGAATAAGGTAGACAATAAAAATGGTAAGTGTGACCCCACTTATACTGCTCTTCTGAAGAAATTGGCAAACATGGGATATACCGGTGTTGAAGCTGCCAATTATAACAACGGTAAATTTTATGACCGGACTCCCCAACAGTTTAAGAAAGATGTCGAATCGGCAGGATTAAAAGTTTTGTCTTCACATTGTACCAGACAATTGTCCAAAGAAGAATTGGCTTCCGGTGACTTGTCAGAGTCTCTTCAATGGTGGGATCAGTGTATTGCCGATCATAAAGCTGCAGGAATGAAGTACATCGTAGCTCCTTGGATGGATGTTCCAAAAACGCTTAAAGATTTGAATACATATTGCACTTATTTTAATGAGATAGGCAAACGTTGCAAACAACAAGGTTTGTCATTTGGATATCATAATCACGCTCATGAATTTCAGAAAGTAGAAGATAAAGTAATGTATGATTATATGCTGGAACATACGAATCCTGAATATGTCTTCTTCCAGATGGACCTTTATTGGGTAGTTCGCGGACAAAACAGTCCTGTTGATTATTTTAATAAATATCCCGGCCGCTTCAAGATATTCCATGTTAAGGATCACAGAGAGATCGGACAAAGCGGAATGGTAGGTTTTGACGCTATCTTTAAGAATGCAAAAACTGCAGGTGTTAACTATCTCGTTGCTGAAATCGAGGGTTATAGTATGCCGGTAGAAGAGAGTGTGGAAGTGAGCTTGGATTATTTGTTGGACGCTCCTTTTGTGAAGAGTTCATACGCTAAATAGCGTGTGAATTGCTAAAATTGAAGCATAAAAAAAGTCTGTGCATGCTTTTGCATGGCAGACTTTCAATTCTCTCTAAGCTGTTTCTGAATTATTCAGCTACAGTTTCAGTTGCAGTGCTATCAGCATTCAAAGAATCTGCTGCTGCGGCTGCTGCTTGTTCAGCTTCAAGAGCTGCTGCTTCTACTGCTGCGATTGAGTCAGCGATACGGATAGAATCTGCAGTTGCTTTTGCTGCGTCAGCTGCTTTGTTACCACATGATGCGAATGATACTGCTACGATAGCTACGGCCATCAAAACTAATTTTTTCATTTTCTTTGCTTTTTAAAAACGTAATACAATCAATTGCTTTATTAAAACGCTGCAAAGTTATGTACTTTTTCAATATGTTGTTCTCGAAATACCAACTTTTTTTATAATTTTTTTTGTAACTAGCTACTTTTCTCCCTTTTTCGTATGTTTTAGAACATGCTAATCGACAGCAATACTGTTATATAGGTATCTTTTTATGCTTCTTTTGGGAGTTTTTTCAAATTCCGTAGGATAAAGTTGGATTCTGCTGATTTTTTCATAAGCGGCTACATTGCAGTTCAGATTCTTAAGATTTTCATCCATGATTGTTTTCAGGTTATTCGGATTGTTTAATCCGAGAGAATCCAACGCTTCATAATCGGCATAAACGAGTGCTACTAATTTTTTGTTGCGTTCGATAACGAGACTTTCAAGAATGAAAGGCAGGTTATTCAGTTTTGTTTCCAACTCTTCGGGGAAGATGTTCTGTCCGCTTGAACTTAAGATCATGGTCTTGAGGCGTCCCCGGATGAAAATATTTCCGTTGCTGTCCATGGAACCGAGATCACCGGTGCGTAGCCAGCCGTCCTGCGTGAATACTTCCTGCGTTGCTTCCTGATTCTTGTAATAGCCCACCATCACATTCTCTCCCCGAACCTGGATTTCTCCGGTTTCTGCTTCAGGGTTTTCTTTATAGATACGTGCTTCCATTATATCCAGAATCTTTCCGGAAGAGCCTAGTACAAATTCATCCCAAGGGGCATAGCTGATTAGTGGCCCACATTCCGTCATACCGTAACCTATAGTAAAAGGGAATTTAATTTTGTAGAAGAATTCTTCTACTTCCTTGTCCATAGCGGCACCGCCGATAATGATTTCCTTAAACCGGCCTCCCAGTGCATCAATTAGTCTTTTGCGTATCTGGTTGTAGATTTGGGTGTCGAGCAGAGGAATATTGAGTGCCCACTTCATTCCTTTTTTATTAATGAGCGGCTGGATAATATTCTTATATATCTTTTCGATTACTAGCGGGACAGTAATTATAAGGTTAGGTTTCACTTCTTCAAAAGCTTTCATTATAATCTTGGGAGAAGGTGTTTTTCCAAGCAAAGTGACGTGAGTGCCGACAGCGGTCGCTGTCAGAAAGTCAAATGCACAACCGTATGCGTGAGCGAGGGGAAGGAAAGACAGCACTTTATCCCCCTTTTTAAGGAGTTCGGTACGAATACCAAAAGTGACGTTACCGGCAAGATTGTTTCCTGTCAGCATTACACCTTTACTGAAACCAGTGGTTCCGGAAGTGTAGTTTAACAGCATCACTTTATCATTGGATAAAGTGGTATACTGAACATCTTCACGGGTAAATCCTTTCGGATACAAAGAATGCATCTCTTTATCGGTATTTTTCAGAAACTTCTGTATGGTTTCTCCGTCACGCTGATAAAGACACCGGAAATCGGTCAGTGAGAATACGCCTCGTAATCCGGCTAATTTTTCCTCTTCCAGATTGTCCCAAATGCTGTCGCTGGTGAACAGAAATACAGATTCGGAATGATTGACGATATGATGAACATCGTTGGGGGTAAAGTCTTGAAGGATGGGAACAATGATTGCTCCATACGTGATGGTTGCCATATAGGCGATGCACCAGTGAGCGTTGTTTTTGCCGATAACTGAAATCTTATCCCCTCTGCGGAGGCTACAATGTTTGAATAACAGATGTAAACGGGCGATTTTTTCAGCTACCTCCCCATAAGTATATTGGGTATCTTCTCCATAATCTGTGTAACAAGGTAGATCCCAATTTTCACGAAAACTATTTTCGTATAGTTTAATGAAATTCTCTTTAATCATTGCACGTTTTTTAGTGAATTGTGCAAAAATAGGAATAAACTTTCGTATCCAAAAGCGTTTTACTAATAATAATGTGTAACTTTGCAAAGTTAATGTGTTTATAACAGCTTATGATAGATACCACTGTATTTCAAAATAAGACAGCCGTTTATTATACTTTAGGCTGCAAATTAAATTTTTCAGAGACTTCAACTATTGGTAAAATTCTGCGTGAGGTAGGAGTTCGGACTGCGCGTAAAGGAGAGAAAGCTGATATCTGTGTGGTAAATACCTGTTCGGTGACGGAGATGGCGGATAAGAAATGCCGGCAAGCGATTCATCGTCTGGTAAAACAACACCCTGGTGCTTTTGTGATAGTGACCGGATGTTATGCGCAATTGAAGCCCGGTGATGTGGCAAAGATAGATGGAGTGGACGTAGTGTTGGGAGCGGAACAGAAAGGAGAATTGCTTCAATATCTGGGCGACCTCCAAAAGCATGAAAAAGGAGAAGCTATCACTACGACGACCAAAGATATCCGTTCATTCTCTCCCTCGTGTTCACGGGGAGACCGTACCCGTTTCTTTTTGAAGGTGCAGGATGGATGCGATTACTTTTGTTCTTATTGCACGATTCCTTTTGCCCGGGGACGAAGTCGTAACGGGACTATTGCTTCCATGGTTGAACAGGCCCGTCAAGCGGCTGCCGAGGGAGGAAAAGAAATTGTTCTGACCGGAGTGAATATCGGAGACTTTGGCAAAACAACAGGAGAGAGTTTCTTTGATTTAGTAAAAGCATTGGATCAGGTTGAAGGAATCGAACGTTATCGTATCTCTTCCATAGAACCCAATCTGTTGACTGATGCGATTATTGAGTTTGTGTCTCACTCCCGCAGTTTTATGCCTCATTTTCATATCCCTTTGCAATCCGGTTGTGATGAGGTTTTGCAGCTAATGCGCCGTCGTTATGACACTGCTCTTTTTGCTTCGAAAGTAAGGAAGATAAAAGAGGTGATGCCGGATGCTTTTATCGGAGTGGACGTGATTGTGGGAACCCGTGGAGAAACGCCCGAATACTTTGAACAGGCTTATCAGTTTATTGATGGACTGGATGTGACGCAGTTGCATGTGTTTAGCTATTCCGAACGTCCTGGAACGCAAGCCTTAAAAATAGAATATGTGGTTTCTCCGGAAGAGAAGCATCAGCGTAGTCAACGTCTGTTGACACTATCGGACCAAAAGACACAGGCTTTTTACGCGCGTCATATCGGGCAGGTAATGCCGGTGCTGATGGAAAAATCGAAGACAGGTGTTCCGATGCATGGGTTTACGGAGAATTATATCCGTGTAGAGGTGGAAAATGATGATTCACTGGATAATCGGGTGGTTAACGTACGCCTGGGAGACTTTAATGAAGAGAGGACGGCACTTAAAAGTACAATTTTGATATAAGTATGAGATCCAAACTTATCTATTGGCTGGTATATAGTGGAATGTGGTTGTTTTCGGCACTTCCGTTCCGGGTTTTGTATATGCTCTCGGATCTTAATTGTCTGTTGATGTATCGTATTGGGAAATATCGCCGGAGAGTGGTTCGGGGAAACTTGCTTAGATCGTTCCCGGAAAAAACAGATGCGGAGAGATTGCAGATAGAGCGTAAATTTTATCGTTATCTGTCGGATTATATGCTTGAGGATTTGAAATTGTTGCATATGTCTGCCGAAGAGCTTTGTGCAAGAATGACTTATAAGAATACGGAGCAATATCTGGAACTAACTGAAAAGTATGGAGGTATTATAGTAATGATTCCTCATTACGCCAATTATGAGTGGTTAATAGGTATGGGATCAATCATGAAACCGGAAGATGTCCCTGTGCAAGTTTATAAACCATTGAGAGACAAATATCTGGACGAATTATTTAAACGTATTCGTTCTCGTTTCGGGGGATATAATATCCCGAAACATTCTACAGCACGTGAAATTATTAAGTTGAAACGTGATGGGAAAAAGATGGTAGTTGGGCTGATTACCGATCAATGGCCCAGTGGGTATGATAAATACTGGACTACTTTTTTGGGGCAGGAGACGGCTTTTCTGGATGGTGCGGAGCGTATTGCTAAAATGATGAACTTCCCTGTTTTTTATTGTGAGCTTAGTAAGAAGCGTAGAGGGTATTGTGAAGCGGAGTTCAAGTTAATGACGGAAACACCGAAAGAAACAAGAGAAGGAGAAATCACAGAAATGTTTGCCCATAGGTTGGAGCAAACGATTCGCAGGGAACCGGCATACTGGTTATGGTCTCATAAACGCTGGAAATTAACCAAAGAAGAGGCTGATCAGCTGGAACAGGAGGAATTGAATAAGAAGAAAGAATAATGATGAAGGTTTCAGTTGTAATCTTGAATTGGAACGGGTGCGATATGCTTCGTACTTTTCTTCCGTCCGTCGTCCGCTATTCAGAGGGGGAGGGGGTTGAGGTCTGTGTAGCTGACAATGGCTCTACGGACACTTCTGTGAGTTTGCTTCAACAGGAATTTCCTTCTGTCAGAACGATTGTGCTCGACCAAAATTATGGCTTTGCCGATGGATATAATTGGGCATTGCAGCAGGTCGACGCAGAATATGTAGTTCTTTTGAATTCAGATGTCGAGGTGACGGAGCATTGGCTGGAACCAATGATTGCTTATTTGGATGCTCATCCGGAGGTGGCTGCTTGTCAGCCGAAGATACGAAGTCAACGACAAAAAGAATATTTTGAATATGCCGGAGCGGCTGGTGGCTTTATTGATAAATATGGTTATCCTTTCTGCAGGGGGCGTATAATGGGAGTTGTGGAGAAGGATGAAGGCCAATATGATACGGTGATTCCTGTTTTTTGGGCAACGGGGGCAGCGTTGTTTATCCGGCACACTGATTATGTGAATGTAGGAGGATTGGATGGACGTTTTTTTGCTCACATGGAAGAAATAGATTTGTGCTGGCGACTTCGTTCGCGAAATCGTGAGATTGTCTGTGTACCTCAAAGTATTGTCTATCATGTAGGAGGAGCTACTCTTAAAAAAGAGAATCCTCGTAAGACTTTTCTTAATTTCCGTAATAATCTTGTCATGCTCTATAAGAATCTTCCACAGAAGGAGTTAAATAAAGTGATGCGTATCCGGGCCTGTCTCGATTATGTGGCAGCGTTTAATTTCTTGTTGCAAGGGCACTGGGACAATGCTCGTGCTGTGATACGTGCGCGGAAAGAGTATAAACAACTATGTCCGTCATTTTCTTTATCCCGTGAAGAGAATATGAGAAAAAAAACTTTGAATCCGATACCTGAACGGACAAAAAGTAGTATCTTGTGGCAGTTTTATGCGAGAGGATGCAAACGGTTCTCTCAATTGTCGGATTTTAAAAAGATAGCAAATGGAATCAAAGGTTAGAAGAGGCATCGGGCTGGTAGCACACGATGCAATGAAAAAAGACCTCATCGAATGGGTACTGTGGAACTCGGAACTGTTGATGGGTAATAAATTCTACTGTACAGGTACTACGGGTACTTTGATATTGGAAGCATTGAAGGAGAAACATCCTGATGAAGAGTGGGATTTTACGATTTTAAAATCAGGTCCGTTAGGTGGTGACCAACAGATGGGATCACGTATTGTGGATGGGCAGATTGATTATCTCTTTTTCTTCACGGACCCCATGACATTGCAACCGCATGATACGGATGTAAAAGCATTAACCCGTTTGGCCGGTGTAGAAAATATTGTTTTCTGTTGTAACCGTTCTACGGCGGATCATATTATTTCCAGTCCGTTATTTATGGATCCTGATTACGAACGCATTCATCCGGACTATTCCAGCTATACAAAACGTTTCCAGGATAAACCCGTGGTGACGGAGGCTGTAGAATCGGTAAATAGAAGAAAAAAGAAGAGAAAATAAGCCGGTAGTTTACGGCTGTGAAAATAGAAGCAGATCTTGCTTAAAAAGGAATGCAGATGATACGGATTACTTTATTAATATCGTATTATCTGCATTTCGTCATTTATGTTTCATTTCCAGCTGTGATTATCTTATTTCCTGCTGCAGTGTAGCTCAATTCCTGCAGACTCTATATCTGCTCCCATCGGTGGGTTTCGTTTGGAAAGCCGGAGTTCGATTTCTTCAATACAGGGGAATTGGTCAAAGAGTTTTTGTATAATCCGTC
This sequence comes from Bacteroides sp. MSSM.1001136sp1_RTP21357st2_D2_RTP21359_211015, assembly GCF_040913205.1. NCBI lineage: Bacteria > Pseudomonadati > Bacteroidota > Bacteroidia > Bacteroidales > Bacteroidaceae > Bacteroides > Bacteroides sp. MSSM.1001136sp1_RTP21357st2_D2_RTP21359_211015. Next base: position 136,549 of record NZ_JBDFVF010000017.1, read on the forward strand.
CGCTAACGTGTTCCAGCAATTTTGAGGGAACAGCCATTTCATTTTCTATCACCTGATGTACTTCAGCATAGTTGACGGTGTCGGTAACTTCATCTGTCCGGGCAGCTTTGCTGATATCTACTTTCAGTTTCAGGTCAATGAGATATTCATTCCCAATCAGATTTTCTTGCGGTGCGACTCCATGATAGGCGTAACAACGAATTTCCTTCAAAAGAATATAGCTACTATTTATCTTCATATACTGTCTTTTTAGTGTGATCTTGTTTGACTTTTAACAGGTCTTTCTGTGCAACCATTTGTGGAATCACTTT
>NZ_JBDFVF010000018.1:0-135881 GCF_040913205.1 Bacteroides sp. MSSM.1001136sp1_RTP21357st2_D2_RTP21359_211015
AAAAAGATTAATAGCAGGGTGGGATAATGAATTCTTATGGGAACTTATTTTACATGATTTATAATGCGTTTTCCCTGCGGCACCTTTGCCCAACTATACCGGCACACTAATCAAACTATACAGGTATACTTACTCAACTATACAGACATACTTACTCAACTGTACAGGCATACGAATGCAACTATATCAGAACCTTAAAACAACAATTCCAAGATGTCAGCATAACTATACGATAAAAAAACAGGCTGACAATAGAACTCTTAATTCTTATTGTCAGCCTATTGTCAGCTTCTATTGTCAGCATGTATTATACTGTAATTCACTTCTTTAACTACCGTCCTGACAGATTGACAATAAAAACAGTATAAAACAGATAGTACAGTTAGTTCTTGGTCAGTAACCGTTTCTCTGAAATCGTTCCCAGATCTTTTCCGTTAATGGTGATATCCGTTGTATTTTCGATCTGTATCATAGATTGGTCAGGAGTGTCAATTTCAACATTCTCGATGTTGAGCTTTGCCACTTGATTCACTACAATACCCTCTTTAGCACCAGTAACCACCATATTCTTGATGGAAATATTCTCAATCGGCATTTCGGGAAGTCCGTTCAGATACGCCGCCCGTCCTGCTCCCCTGCAAAACACATCCGAGATATAGATGTTCCTAAAAGCAGGAGTCTCTTCACTCACACTCGGAATCGGTTCACCGGGAGCACTTTTGGCCGCATAATATAAATCGGCAATCAAAGCATCATTAGGAATATCAATCATATTTATATTATTGATGTAAATATTCTCCACGACGCCACCACGTCCACGGGCACTTTTAAACCGCAACCCGACATCCGTGCCGATAAAAGAACATTCGGACACATATACATTCTTCACTCCTCCGGACATCTCACTACCAATTACGAATCCGCCATGACCATGCAAAACGGTATTGTTTCTCACAATCACATTCTCACAAGGTTCACCTCTGCGACGGCCATCTTCGTCTTTACCAGACTTCAGGCAGATTGCATCATCTCCCGCATCAAAGAAACAGTTAGCAATCAGCACATTCTTGCATGATTCCACATCGAGCGCGTCTCCGTTCTGCGAATACCAGGGATTGAACACCTTTACATCATTCAATATCAAAGATTCGCACGAAAGCGGATGAAGACACCAGCTCGGAGAGTTTTTGAAAGTCACGCCTTCCAGAAGCACCTTTTTACTCTTCACAATACTTAGCAGTACAGGACGCAGCCAACTTTTCATCTCCTCCCATTCTTCACTCGTGATTTCAGCCTGTTGATTCCCCTGGCCAGACATGAGAACGGATGCTTTCAATGCCCCTTCATTAGGATACCACACCTTGCCGTTCTCATCCACATTACCACCGGAGTTCACCAGATTCTTCCACTGTCTGTCCGTCATTTTATCCTTCTTCACAGGACGCCATCTGTCTCCCGCTCCATCAAAAACGCCATAACCGGTAATAGCTATGTTTTCTACATTCATTGCCGAGATAGGCGACTGGCAGCGCCGTGTATCCAGTCCTTCAAATGAAGTCGTAATAATCGGATACAACGAGGTGTCACCGCTAAACACAATCAAAGCATTCTTTTCTGCATGCAAATTGACGTTACTTTGCAAAACAATGGGGCCTGTGAGCCACAAACCTTCCGGAATGATTACTTTACCCCCTCCTTTGTCGTGCACTACTTTGATAGCCTTATTAATAGCCTCCGTGTTCAGTGTCACCCCATCGCTTTTTGCTCCGAAATCACAGATATTTACCTGATAATCGGGAAAAACAGGACGCTCTATGGCGGGCATGGAGAAAGGAAGGTCTGCATACATTGCCTTCAAATCTGTCTCCACATCCACCTGCTTGGCAGTACCCTGACAAGCACAAAATAGTCCTATGATGACCAGTACCAAGCCAGTCATTCGATTCAATCTATTCATCGTATCTTTTTACCTAAACATTTTATTATTTGAACCAAGCCGCATCGGTATAGCCATCCCAACTCATGATGGTTTCACGTGTACCGAAGTATTGATCGTATTGTTCCTTACTAAGTTGCAGCACTGTATTGCGCACCGTTGCCGGAATGGATTGATAAATATCAGAACCCGATTCAGTCTTGCAGTTGTAAAGTTTGCAGCCGGTGGCAACAGTAGGTACAGCCGGTGTCAGCGGTTTATTCTCTCCTACAAAGTTAGGACCGTACACATCGGCAAACGTACAGTTTAAGAAGGTCAGATTGTCCGGCTCAAACTGATAAATCAAAGTAGAGTTAGTAACGCCTTCGCCTACCGTGAAACGGCTGTTCAAGAATACATAACCCAAGTAACCCGCACTGACACGCGCTTGCATTACAGCACGTGTACCGCTAGGTGCATGGATCTGACAATCTTCAAACAGTACCACCTTACCCGACCCCCAGATGAAATCGGTAGCTCCGGCTATGAAACAATCTTTGAACCAGTTGTAACCTCCACCGGGAAGCAAAGTATCCTGGAAACTCAAGACACGGCAATTGATAAAAGCAGCCGATTTGTTGTTAATATAAAGTGCCTCGGCCTGACCATTCTTGCCTAGTGTCCAGCCATACGCATTCTCTATCGTCACATTTTCAAAGCGGATTTTATCACTGTTACCATCGAGTATCACCACCGAACGACCTCCGGAAGAGGGCACAATAGTGCCGGTAGGGGCAAACTGATCGATATTGGTTCCGCCGCCTATACCACCGTTAATATCATTGCTGTTATCATATTGAATATTGACAGCCGTATTATCACTAGCATTTCCTTTTACTGTGATGTTGCTTTGATCGCGCAAGTAGATAATCTCCTGATAGATACCGTCATCCATCCGGAATGTCTTAGCAGCATTCAAATCGACATGTGTGGCACAGAAGTCAATAGCACCTTGCAAAGTATAGAAGTCAGCATTGGGGTCGGTGTGACTAATTTTCACCTCATAGTTCGGTCCGGTCAATGCTGGTGCCGGCTTCGTCTTGAACGTCCATGCACGGCCATATACTCCCTTGAAGTCTGTTTGTTTCACTGCTGCCTGTTCGATGGTTACATAATATTCGGTGTCGGGTTGTAAGCGCTGTTGATGAGGCTTGATAATGAAGCTCTTACCTTCCACCCGTGCCGGATAATAATTGACGATACGACGACTAACGGAAGAACCGGTAGGCGTAACGCCGATAATATCCATCCACGTATTCAGTTGGGTCTGACCGTTTACGATAGACTGTCTGCGTTCTGCCATATTGATTTCATCTACCTGTTTATGGTCGCTCATACGATAGATGCGGATACAACCACTCGTACCAAGTTCGGGTGCAGTGCCTTCAAAGGCGATTTTCAGTTCGGTATCTGCTAGTGCTTGCTGCGTGCCGTCGGCAGGTGTGAAGGCATATCCTGATACAGGAGTCTTGTCACCTTCGGCCGTTCCGTCCTCACTGCTTCCGTCTTCCCAGGGAGCTGATGAGTTTCCGCCTTCCACATTTTCAAGACGTCCCATTTCTACAAAGCCGCTGTCGTCTATGTAGAGTGCGAATGTGTAGCTATAACCTTTGTGGAATTGCGGCAAAGCAATGTCCAAATTAGTAAATATCCACTCTTTCTCTCTATCGTCCAATACGAAAGACACTTTATAGCTGTCTGTCAATGCCGATGGAAGAATGATAGCTTCGTAGAATCCTGTTGTAGCATTGTGATAAGGGTTGATTGTAGCAACAGAGCTTTCGTCAACCGTCAGTACATCTGTTTGTATATTGAATGAAGCGGCAGTTTGCATCCCCTCAATCCGTACATCACTTACTTCCAACGGTTCTTTTTCCATATTCACAAATTTCAGAATCACTTTTGCCAGACGATGGGTAAAGTTTAATGAGATATGGGGTTCGTTCTCCGGAGAGTAGGTGTATTCTTCTTTCGTGGCAGCATATAGTAAGTCGCACGCCGTACTTCCTCTTTCTTGAGCGGCCAGTTGCACGGGATAATTAAAATTACGTACATCGGCATTATACGGATAGTATGCCACAAACTTCACCGGTGTTCCATCATTTTGCACTTTCAGCGGTGTAGTGGAAGTGAAAGAAACCGACGCACCCTCTTCCGAGCAGACATAAGGTACATTCGCTGCTTCTGTGACAGGTTCAAGAGTCTTCATATCCAATACGTATGTTCCGATCTTATCTCCGTCATTCCATGACGATCCGTCTTGGGTGACACGGGTTGAGAAACCTGTGAGGTCTACACCGAAGGTAACCTCTCCCGCAGTAGTAGGTTGTTTTGTACCTGAATCTTGCTCATCATCCGAACAAGAGAGGCAAAACAAACCACCTAACAAGGGATATAATAATGAATGAAATAATTTCATAACTGTAATGTTTAATCAGTATTACAAGAGTAATTCAATGGTTATTTTACATTCTTATACCAACGCGGGTCACCTACTTGAGCATCAATTTTCAGTTTGAAGTTGCCGTTTCCTGCATCTTCAAACAGTTCGGTAACTGTTTTGGACGTATCTATCCAGGCATTAGGAAAAGTATTGGTATCAATTGCTTTTCCATGTACATTCAATACAGGCATCTGTCCGGCTTCGGTAGCTGCCGCTGCATAGTTACCGGAGAATTCCCGTACATCCATTTTATAGCCTATGTTAGGGTTACTTGTAACGAAGCAGGCCGAAATATTATTCTTATAATAGAGATTACCATTCGCATATCGGCTTTCAAATGGAGTCTTTGCCATATCTGCCAATGTGCAATTTTCGACAGTGATAACTACACTATTGGCATCTTTCACGTAAATGACGCGTTCTGTCATTTTATAAAGTGTAGAGTTAGTGATAGTGATTGCTTTAGAACCATAATAGTTGAAGACATTTTGCATATTGGCAAACAGACAATCATCGATCACTACAGCAGAAAGTAAGTTTTGTGCCCCGTTATCTCCGGTTGACCAGTCACAAACAGTCTTCATGTTACTAAAGTTACACTTCTTGAAATCTACCACAGCATCAGTAGCGAGTTGGGCAGTTTCATTGTTAGTCAGCAGAGCGGTTGAGTTATCACCTGTAATATCTAAGTTATTCAATGCTATCTTTTGAAGACTGGTATATTGTATCTGTTTCAGATTCATCTTCACTTGTTTTTCTGTATCACCAATCAGTAACAACTCTGTTACAGCTTCGGGCACTACCATTGCATCGCTAAAGGTATAACCTTCTGCATTGGCAGCAAATACTAACGCAACTTTACCGGAAGCACCGGACAATATTGTCGACAGGTTTGTTTCTGCATTAATCGCTTTTTGAGCATAATCAGCAGGAATTGCTTCATTCTCTGAAACTTTATCACCGTCGCCATCCTCGCTGCCACCATCACCCCAAGGTGTGTTGCTGCCGGAACCACCGCCTATTTCTCCGCTAGTCTCTTTTCCTACATTGATATTGAAGGTATACTCATAGCCTGCAACAAACTTATCTATCTTGCTGCCTTCAGGCACTGTGTACTGATACTTACCACCGTCTGCCATGATAGTGAGCGACATTTTATTTATCAACTCTTCAGCAGGCAACATGATACCAATAAAAGATTTATCTCCTGTTTTCTGCAGGGAAATAGACTTCTGCGTATCCATGTTAGTCAATTTCCCGTCTATCAGGCTGAAAGTAGCTGTGGTATTCATCCCCCCTACCGTTATACTTGTCACATTCGACACGTTTTCATTCGTAATCTTAACACGTAGAAGCACTAACTTATGATGGAAAGTGAATGCCAATCCACCTGCCAACAATGATTCCGTTGACTGGTTAGCAGCCTTTGCCCACATTAAATCGTGGGCAGAGATACCGTCAGACTGATCGCTTACATCTACTTTATAAAGTGCTGCTGTGGCATCAATAACATCTGCAGATGTAGTATGCGGATAATAGGCTACGAAATTCGTAGGCATATCATAGATTGCTATTCCGGGATCGGACGAGAAGTTCGCCGTAAGCCCCTCGCCAATCGTCGTATATTTCACGTTAAGGGCATCGTTCAACACATTCTTATCTTCCGTATCGAACATATATATACCAATAGCATCACCGTTCTCCCATTCACTGGTTTCGCTATTCAATCGTGTAGTGAAACGGTCGTTGCCCGAACTGATAGTGCGAAGCATTCTTTGACCATCGCCATCAGTAAGAGAATTTTCATTAACTTCACTACAAGCTACTGCCAACGTTCCGGCAACCGCTAAGAAAAATAAATGTTTCAGATTCATAATATTATATTTTAATTTATTCTTAATCATGTAAGTTCATATTCTCAATTTAAATTTAAGGCAACCAACGAGTATCACCGGCACGGTTGCTTACAATCGGAGAAGAGGTATCCTTAATCGTCAAGTCTCCATTAGCCGGATCGGCAAACAGTTCGACTGCCGTAATTTTCAAATCGGTCGCATTCATATTCTTACCTCCCAATGTATAGTCTGCGGTGGTATAGTTATTAGAGAATGTAGTAGTAGTGTTAGCACCGATAGCAAACAAGTCACCGCAAGGGGATGCCAACAAGATACCTTCCATTACCAATTTAGAACCTACGGCAGATTCAATGTTAATCAGACGTTGATTACGGCTGTAGTTGTAAATAGTTACATTCTTATATTCCAGGTCGATAGGTTTATCCATATAAGGAGCATAGAAAAGGTTACCCCAGCCATAACCATTGGTTCCATCATTGTCGTTGCTAAATGTACAGTTGCGGAAGATTGCACGGTCTACCTGGTCATAAGAAACTCCGTTATCTTTGTCGAAAGACTGAAGATTAAATGCACCATAAGCACTTGTTTGCCATCCACAACCTTCGAAACGGCATCCTTCCATTTCCAGATTCATAATGTACTTGGCATTAGCGGACTGATGGCGCCAGAAACCTCGGCGAAGACTTATGAAATCGCAATTTACAAAGCTGACATTCTCTATTGTGTATGCCTTGCTGGTATTCATAAAGTAGTTATTGTTTGCTTCATGACGGAATTCAATATTATCAAACTCCAGACTGGAGAGGTAAGAACCCTCTGCAATACTCCAACTACCTTCCAAAACAACAATAGGTTTAACTCCATCACGACTACCGGCCAAACGGAAGCCTTTCATCAAAGCGAACGGAGTGACGCGGTAAGAAGAACCTGCAGGCAAATAGTATTCTGTACCTTCGGGCACTTCAGGATCGACATCGTTGTTCAGCAACATCGCAGATAAATCGTCATCCAAGCCTACCGGTATGGACATAGCCGACGGGCCTGCCGTACGGAACGTTACCTGATTATAAGGTTTGTCATATTTACGCGGTTTACTGGTATCATACAGGTTGACAGCATACAGTGTATTCTTCGTTAAACCATCCACCTCGGCAAATCCCTGCATCATTTCTTCAATGGTCAGATAGCGGCTAATACCAGGCAGTGTCGTATTCATCATAGGGATAATGCTTATACTATCCACCGGATTCTGTTTATTGTCTTTCTTCCAGCGAATGATAGCCGATGATTCCGTAATTTCGGTTTTGGAAACATCTTCCACCAGTTGGGCATATTCCGGACGAGCTTCAGTAGAGGCACTGGTGTATTTCCATTGCGAGTTGTTGGTAGCGTTGGCAGCATTACTGCGTACACGAATATAGAAAGTAGTTCCGTAAGGAATATCATCGATAAACACATAAGGATCAGTGGTTTCTATCTCCATAAACAAGCTGGTATAATATTGATCCTGATGTAGTTGTACCGTATAAGAGATAGCATCGTTCACTTTATACCATACCAATGTCACAGAGTTTGCTTTCACCTCCGGTTTCTCCAATACAAACCGGGGCTGGAACAGGTCGTCCACTTTCGTATATTTATCATCTGCCTCGCAGCCTATGAACAGGGTGCCGCAAAGGAGTGCGGGCAGCATAGCCGTTGCAAGTTTTCGTAATAACTTTATCATAACGTTTGTCTTTTTACTGATTAGTATCCATAATAGTTCCGAATCAATCCGCGATGGTCTGTTATAACCTTTGCAGGATAAGGACACAGGTATCTCACAGGATCGGTAGGTTTCACTAATTGATCGTTGTTCTTGTTGATAAATCCACGGAAACTCCATGAAATAGCATCCAACGTTTCATAAAGCTGTGTTTCTTTGTTCAACACTCTCCATCCCAACGCATACTCCAATACTGTGTAACCGGCAGGGCGACCTACACCGGGACCATATTCGTCAATACCTACAATGTCTAATACCTTTCTATCAGAATGTTCAGGGTCCGTCACTTGCTTGTAATAGATATTAGACGGTACTTTCTCAATGCCTGGTACGTAAGCTCCGTTAGCTACCAATCCCCAATTAGTCATCTCGTTATAAAGATTGTAGATAACTTCACCATATTTATTCCAACGCGCAAGATCGTATTTACGAATACCTTCACCACCAAACTCCCATTTACGCTCATCCATGACTGCTTGGAAGAAATCTGCTTCATTAGTCAGGCTCTCTACATAACTTTCTACTTTATCCGTCCATTGAGCCGCATCGAAAGCACGGCGGCGAACACGCTTCAGTGCTTCTTTGGCATCGTCACGCGGTCCGTAAAGTTCATTGACTGCTTCAGCATACATCAGCAAAACATCTGCAAAACGCATACGTACACTGTTGATACCTGTATTAGAACCACTGGAAGCACCCAGCGGAGACTGCATATAGAGTTTGGACCATTTACCAACACCCATACCAGTCACTCCCATATCAATCTCCTGATTCAGGTCTTTATCATATTTATAAGGTACACAAGTCATATCACGACGCAAATCATCCTTATCAAACGAATAAACATACGTACCGCAGAAAGTTACATAGTTGCGGGCGCTGCCATAAGAGTGCTTACCTTCTGCAATAGTAACACCGATATTATAGCCATAACGACTGGTGACACTTTTCAGCATCGGAACAGCGAACATGACATCATCGTTGTTGGCAGTCTTCCAGTTACATTCATTTACCCACAAGTTTTCAAAACTTTGAGTCAAGTCGTGTTTGCTTTCTTTGATTACCTTCCCCAGATAAGTGATGGCAATCTCATAATAATGTTCAAAGTTATCACCTCGTTCCATGTAACCTACGTGAGTCACATCTTCTTTGTCGGCACGAAGAGTCCAACCACCCCGATAGAGAGCCAACTGTCCGATAAGCGACTGGCAATATTCGCGTGAAGCACGTTCTACGCCATAATCCAAATCGACTGCATATTTCATCATCGGTTCTACAGCTATCAAGTCATCAATCAGATATTCCAGAATGACATTGCGGTCGGTAGTACCCAGACTGAAGAAGTCATCGGTCGCTTCCGTTGGTTTGATAATAAACACTACATCTCCCCATGTACGGATCAAGTCCAGATAGAGCATGGCACGAAGAGTTTTCACTTCTCCATACATCTGTTGTGTTTCGGAAGGAGTATCACCTGTTACTTTATCGGAAAACAATGGTGACTCCTGCACAGCCTGCAAAAAGTCGTTGGCATAATTGATAGCATAATAGATATTGTTCCAAGTAGCGTTCAATACCGACCAGGTGGGACGGGAATCAAAGCAGCCTATATCCGAGCCATTGGTACTGACAGTGTTGTTCTTGAACGAACTCATTTCCACATCGGTATTCGTATTCAAACCGCTGGCAAGGTTACTTCCGTACAATCCGTCTTCCGTCATGGAAGAGTAGATACGGGTCATCAACGCTTTCATCTCCGATTCGCTGGAAAATATGTACTCGGGAGTAAAGCCGGAGGCGGGCTGCACATCAAGAAAATCATCGCAAGACGTCAAAGTGAACATAGTTCCGGCAATGAGTGAGTATATTAGTTTCTTATTCATTGTTCTTTCATTTTATAGATTTCAATTAAAAAGTCAACTGTGCACCAAATGTATAGGTACGGCTACGCGGATAACGGTTATAATCAATGTTCGGTGTCAAACCGGTAGCGATGTTCACCTCCGGATCATAACCACTATATCCGGTAAGGGTAAACAGATTATTGCCCGATACATAGAAACGCACTTTACTCAAACCGACTTTCTTCGTCCACACACTTGGTAAGGTGTAACCGAGGGTAGCTGAATTAAGACGCAGGAATGAACCGTCTTCCACGGCATACGACATACAGATGGGGCGTCCGATGGAAGTGGGATTCCACATGGTAGCATTCTTATTGAATTCTGCCAGTACTTCCGGACTGTAACGGATCTCATTACCCATGTCGTCGAAGTTACGCCAGCGTTTATCTGAAGCGATGTCCATCAGGAAGTTGTTCTCTTTATTGTCCGCCCAAGTGGTCAGCATAATTTTGTTGGCATTCAGTACATCAAAATCATACATAAAGTTGAAGAACATACTCATATCAAATCCTTTATAAGTAGCATTCAGACCAAAACCTCCCGAGAATTTCGGAGTAGTGTTGCCAATAACAGTACGGTCGGCTTCTGTCAGCTGATAAGGATTGGTGCTGTTGGGATCTACCGGAGTGAGTTTCTTGAACTTGGCATTACCGGGACGCGGAGTGTCGGACAATGGGCTTGAATCTACCACTCCTTCTTTCAGTTTCCATGTTCTGGATTTGGAGTCGAAAGATTCAAAATCGGCTACGGTATAGAATCCATCATTGACATAACCGTAAATCAAACCACTGGTACCACCCACATAGGCACGATAATCATCAGAGTTCACGACGTCATTTCTCCAGGCCGAAGTGAGAATCCATTCTTTTTCACCACTTGCCAGTTTATCAATCTTGTTTTTATTATGACCGATATTGAATGTGGCGTTCAGTGAGAAGTCTTTCGTTTCTATCAGCCAGGCATTCAGTTGAAGTTCTATACCCCGATTGGATGTCTGTCCCACATTGGTCATCAGTTTAGTGTAGCCTGTGTAACCTGGAATATCCGAAGGCACCAGCAAATCTTTGACTGTATTCCAGTACACATCAATCGTACCGCTAAGGCGTTCTTTAAAGAAACCGAAGTCAATACCAATGTTACGTGTGATGGTGGTTTCCCATTTCACATCAGGATTGTACACATATTTAGAGTTATAGAAGTTATAGTAATAGTGGCTGACTTCTCCCCATCCGGCAGGACGGGAACTGCTTACCCCATACAATTTCTGATAAAGGTCGGCATCGATACGGTCGTTACCGGAAGAACCGTAGCTTAATCTCAACTTTAAGTTGGATACGACCTGATTATCTTTCAAAAAGTCTTCGTTAGAGATACGCCATGCCAACGCTCCTGCCGGGAAGAATCCCCAACGGTTACCTTTGGCAAACTTGGAAGAACCATCGGCACGCAGCGTTACCGTAGCGAGGTATTTATCATTATAGCCATAGTTGATACGGCCAAAGAATGAAGAAATACGAGAGGGAGAGGCCGCTGACGAGGAGTTCTCGTAAGGAGTACCCAGCGACAAATTATCAAAGACCTTTTCTGCCGTGATATTTTCCGGAAAAAAACGAGTAGAGTAAGTTTTGGTAGTAGTCTGGTTATGCTTGATTTCCTGTCCCAACATCAGACGGATATCATGTGCTTCTTTTAGCATAAAGTTGTAGTTCCACACGTTGGTAAGCTGCCACTTGGTACCTTGTTTCATGCTCCATTCCGCCACCGGCTGGTTATTGTTGCTACGAGCTTTACTGGTCTCCATACCCCAGAAACGGCGTTGTTCTTCAGAGTTATTCTCGAAACCAAATTCACTACGGAAAGTCATACCCTTCATAATATCCCAGGTCACGGCTCCCATCGTATTGAGCGACTTGTTGATTCTCTTTTTATAATTTCTTTTCGATTCTTCTTTGGGATCAAAAAGAGTTTCCTCTTCCAGTTGATCGGGATCGAAATACGTATCGTCTTCGGGAAGTTTCATATATTCATCCAGACCCTTAGTCGGTTTTTCACGCAAAGCAGTCAACAAACTAACGCCTTCCGTACCGGATCCATCTACTTCCTTATGCAACAAACGCGTGCGGTATTCCAACGTCAGGAATTTAAAAGGTTTGAAGTTGAAAGAAGCGTTCATATTGTTTTGTTTCAGTCCGTTGCCTACCATCACACTCGGTTGGTCCTGATGGATAAAGGATAGTTTATATTTGGCTTTCTCCGTACCGTCATTCACACTAAGGTCTACATATTTGGCCACCGGATTGGAACCGAACACCTCGTCCTGCCAGTCAGTTCCGGCATTTCCCTGATAGATGTAGTGTTCGTAAGCATGTCCATACTTATTATTAAAAGCTGTAGGATTAGAGCTTTTCTGACGCGCATTTTCATATTGCATCAATACAAATTCGTAAGGGTCCATCACATCCAGTTTGTTGGAAAGTTCTTTGGTCTGCACATAAGTGTTCAGGCTAATGACAACCCGTCCTTCAACAGGACGTTTGGTTGTCACCAAGATTACACCGTTGGCACCACGCGCACCATAGATAGCTGTGGAAGCCGCATCTTTCAAGACCTCGATAGATTCAATATCGGTAGGTGGAACATCGTTCAGACTGCTTACTTCAAATCCGTCCAATATGATAAGCGGACTGTTATCTTGTGTAATAGAACCGCCACCACGTACCAAAATCTTAATTTCAGCATCCGGCGAACCGTCTACAGCTGTCACCTGCACACCCGGCAGTTTACCGACGATGGCTTCAGCAGCAGAAGTGGTCTGTACTTTCTCCAATATCTTGCCGGATACGCTGGCGATAGAACCGGTCAGGTTACCTCTTTTCTGCGTACCATAGCCGATTACGACTACGTCGTCCAACATTCCGACAGCTTCTTTCATGTGGATATTAATGTTCGAGGTACGTCCTTTCAACGGTTCTTTTGCTTCTTCCATACCTACATAGCGAACTATCAACACGGCCTTGGCTACATTGGGCACACTGGTCAATGTAAATTTACCATCCAAATCGGTCGTTGCACCTATTGAAGTGCCTTGCACCGTTACTGTGGCACCAATTACCGGTCCCATATCGTCGGTCACCGTACCGGTCACGGTAGCAGTCTGTGCCATAGCACCCACTGCTACCCACAGCAGGATAAATATGCTTATGATTATTTTATTCATCATTCTATGCTTTTATTGTAAATAGATTTATTTGCTCCACACCTTTATTTCTTTTCCATTACTATTCCGCCTTGGTTCTGATAATAGATAATGTGCTGAACCAGGTTGTGGAAATAAACTTCGATGTTCGGATAGCGTCCGTTAGGATCAACCGACGAACTGATTTTTTGTGCATCACTCGGATCGTTAGGATTCAACCCGTAAGCTTCTTCCCAAATATCAGGAATTCCATCACCATCCGTATCAGGCCAAGGATTCAACGACTTCACCTTAATGTAACCTTCAGTATCTGATACTGTATCAATGATACCGGGTTGCTTGGCTTTGCCGTCTTCTTCGGGTTTGGAACCGATATAGGTGTAAGTACCATTCTTTACTTCGCGAACGATACGCTGATCTATCACATCTCTACGCAAAGAAGCTCCGGCATATTCCAATACTTTATCGTAAGCTTGTTCAGCCGTGTGACTGGTCAGTTTGCTGAAAGGTTGGTAATCTGCCATCTTCATAGCTTGCTTTTCTGCTTCAGGAACCGTACCCAGTGAAGAATCGAATTGTCCCCAAACACCCTCTGTCCAGTTATCAGCCGTGACACCTGTGTTACCTAACACATAATTGCCATTGATATAAGCTCTGGCAGTAGGATCACTTGACAGGATACGGTAAGAACGGTTGTTTGTTCCGGTAGCTGGCCCCGGTTTATAATAGCAGTTGGTCAGGTTGAAAGCAGCATACTTTCCGCCATAACTGCCTTGTCCTCTTCCACTCCAGTTGTAGTAGACATTATTCCTCACATCGAAATATCCGGTAAAGTCATAAGATTCTTGTGTACCGGGAGCAGACAAATCGGAGATACGCGGGCAGCGGCTACCGTGGTGTGCTAACAGTATGTGGTGGAAAGAAGCATTATCTCCACTAAACATAGCACCATAACCATGAGCACCCTTGGCATGGTTAGACAGGTTCATACTTTCAGAAGCGATACACCATTGTGCCGTGAAGTTCTGTACGCCATAGAAAGTCAGTGTTTCATCCACACTCCATCCGGCTGTAATATGGTCGATAATGGCATCTTTGAAATAGCGTCCGCCAATCGCATCTTCTCCATAATCGGCAAACTGATCGCCCGGACGGCAACGCAAGAAACGAACAATAGCATTCAGACTGCCACCTGCACCAATAGCCGGATCTTTCGACAGGTTAAAGGTGAAGTTGTAATTCTTCAATGTGATACCGTCGCCCGGTGCGGTCTGACCAATGATACTCAAATTAGGATATTCATTCAGATACAGCCCTCTTTTCAGTTCGATGATACCGGATACATCAAAAATGATGGTGCGTGGTTGGTTGGATTTCTCAATTCCGTAGCGTAAACTGCCCTCAATAGGGGTTTCGTTTTTGTTATAATCTGCCAGCGTGGTCACACGATAGATTTCGCCGCCACGACCACCGGTAGTAAAACGACCGCCACCTTCGGCACCCGGGAAAGCGAGTATAGAAGTAGAATGATCGTCACCGATGCTTGTATCGGGTTTACCATATTGGAAGATGGTAATTACTTTATCCAACATCTCTACCGTTGCTGTACGTGGAAAGACTGTTTCATTATTTTCGATATTCAATACGACTTCATTGGCAGTAGAGTTTTTCTTATCCTGCGTAATCCAACTCTCGGATATTACAGCATCGTAATCTACCGGGTTTTCTCCTTGCGGAGCCGAGATAACCAGTTTAGGACATTTATAAGGAATGATATACTCATCCTGTTCTATCGTCACCTCACCGCTTACACCGTCTTGTGTCACTTTCAGGACACGCTGCAATGTATAATCTCCTACGGATTTGAATATCAGGACGGCTGTTCTGGTTTTGTTTGCATTTGCATCTACGGCAAATGTTACTTCATCCGTCACAAAACTGCGGGTTCTGGGAGTTGCTTCCTTCAACTTGATCCAGTCGTACTCTGCTGCTATCTCCAGTTCCCATTCCACATTTGCCACTACTTTGCAGGTGAATGTACCTCCCCGGAATGACAAAGGGGCTGATGAATAATCAAACAAAATATCGGGATCGGCCCCCAGTTGCTCTACGCTAATCTCTTGTTCCAATGTCGAGCCTGCACCCGACATTGATACTTTTACTGTTCCGGTGCGCTTGGGGCCGTCTGTATTCTCGGTAAAAAACAAACGGAGATCACCATTCCCCTCTCCGGAGCTTTTTGATATAGTCAACCAGTCGCCTGTCGAGGTCACTTCGGCAGTCCATGTAGAGGTAGCCGTTACGTTGATTGTAAACGAACCGTCTACGTTACTCAACTTCACCTCATTCTTCGACACTTCCAGTTTGGCAGCTGTTGCACCCGCATTAGATTCGTCGTCCGAACTACATGCGCTCAACAATCCTACCAATAATATGAATAGAAAATATCTCATGTTTTATATCTTTATATTGTTAATACTCTATTGATTATTTAATCCAATGCGGATCACCAATTCCATTTGTATATACTTCGGAGTTTTTATCGGTAATAGTGAAATCTCTACCAGCCACATCTTTGAAGAGTGTTTCCATAGGGAGAGCTGTTTCTACCGGTATTTCAGCAGTATCAACTCCCCAGTTAGCCACTACAAAGCCATTGGTGCGATAGTTATTCTCGAAAGTCTTGCTTGTGACGTTTCTTGTAGTGAACCAAGTTCCCTGTCCGACTTCACAAACACCACTAAAGAGATTATTACGGACAACTAAGTGGAATGAAGAGGTATTCTTCGGGTTTAAGTCGAAGAAGGTCATTGCAGCAGGAGCCATACTCACAAATGTACAATTCTCTATTGTCACATTCAATTCGCCTGTCATACTACCCAAACCGGTTATCAAAGCTCTTGTCAGATTGTTGGCATGGAACGTAGAGTTCTTGAACACAAAGTTGTGTACCGGCGCGTCCTGCTTGGTAGAAAGACCGAACAGGCCACTTCCACCGGAATTCAAACCTAAGAAACGACAATTCTCAATCACAATATGATCGGCAATCTGTTTCTGTGCAGCATCTACTTCCTGATACCACATTGTACGTACCAAATCGCTGATTTCACAGTTCTTCCAAGAGATAGTAGATACATGGAAAGCTTGGTTTTTAAACTTAAAGAAATCGGAAGTTGTCACCTTTATTTTCAGATTCTCGAAGTGGAAGGCTTCAATAATGGCATCAGGACAGTTGATACTCATGTTGCCCATTTCCATAAATGCCAATTCTTCACCATCACCCGGTGCCTGTCCCATGATGTAGAGAGCTTTCGGTATTTCGGTCTGTGTACCTAATTTATAGGTAGCACCCGCTTTCAGGAAAAGTTTCACCTCATTTACAGAAGCATCCGCCAGCATTGATTTACAGATTGATTCAAGGTTCTCTTCCGGACTTACATATCTGTATCCGTCAGGAATTCTCATCGGAGCTTCCGGATTGATATCTTCTTCGTTCCATCCTTCCGAAGCAATTGTTACAGTGTAATCTTGTATGATCGGTTCATCTACGTTGTTCAGTGCAAACGCCACTTGTACCGTATCATCAGGCAAGATGGGGAATGTGCCATCGATAGCTTTAGATTGGACTACCGTATTATTCTTATCCAGATAGTCGATACGCACAGATACTGTTCCGCCTTCGCTTTGCGTTTGAAACAATACAAAGTCATCGGTGTAGTTCACTCCACCGGTTGTTGTCTCTTTCTCGCGTTGCACATCTGTCGGAGCTTTTACAAAAGTAGCATCCGATAGTTTATATCCTGATATTGGTGAAGAAACGACTGCGCGTAATTTCGAGTAGCTTTTATCCGATTTACGATCGGTAGACTTCAGACGAAGCACACCTGTACGATTGTACATACGCACACTAAGCGGTTCGTCGAACGGGGATTTATACGTCACCGGTGCCGAAATGGCATATTTTGTTTTAGCCGTCGGATCCTGATGTATCACAATATCATTCAGATTCTTCGGACTGGGAATAGAATCGGATTGTGTGGTAGAAATAATGTTATAACTCCCATTGGGCAACTGAAAGCGATAAAGCGACGAATAGTTGGCTACATACTCACCATCGGCTGTATAGATAAACAGGGGTTTGTTAGAGGCACCTGTGTTCACCGCCCACGGTTCGTCATCCAGAAACAGTTGTATCTCTTTTACTACCGAAGTGGCATATCGTTCTTCTTCCGAACAAGCTGTTATTCCCAACAGGAGCATTATTCCCGTCAGTGAATAGAATATATTTCTCATATAACTCCTGTTTTAAAATTCTGAAACTTCTATTGTAAACGGTTGAGTGGATGTACTCTTATACATGACTGTGCGTACCGAAGGCCACGGCTCGTCCAAGTAATTCTCATCCGTAATTTTCATATGTACGGTAGAACGCTTGGAAGACTCAAAGCCTATACCGGTATCAAGAGGGCTGATGATGCGATTCACCTCCTCGCCTCCTTTCAGATATACCACATCTATAGATGTTCTGGAATCTCCATTCACTGTGGGAAATGAATAAACGGAAGCTCCAAAGCCGGTAGAAAGATTAGTGGAGATAGTCACATTTTCTGTAATACATTCTTTACTCTTTACTTTATAGCCTATTGCCACATTTGTAAAAGTGACATTCAACTGGTCAAAACGAGTGATAGCACTCAATTCCTCCTCCGTCTCTTTCGGCTGGAACACTGCTTGCCCGACTAAACGTTTCAATTCTACGTTGAGCGAACTGACCGAGTTATCTGAAGTAAAGCCTACGACATCCGAAATATAAACCGGCTTTTGAATATGAGCATCCTGATAAACTACCACTTTGGAAAGACTATCTGTATCCACCAGATGATCGGCATTTGCCACGATGAAGGTTTGCAGATTTTCTCCTAAAGGAAGGTCGACTTTTAAATCTCCATTATTTAAAGGGAGATTTTTTCCATATACCATGGAATCTTGCAGGTAGACATAAACACCGACCTCTGTAATTCCATGTTCAGCAAAAGTTTCAAGACTAGCCCTACTGAAAGAAACGCCAACCGGGTGGGTTTCGGGCACATTGGGAAGTTGTTCATTCGGTTTCCATTCATCATCCATTTGCTGTGAACAAGAAGAGCAAAGCAGAAATGACAGAAGAAATAAACTTGCTAGATGTTTCATAAATATTAGTTTATATATAATTTAAAGATATACAATTATTAAAAGAATAAAAATTCTATGCCCTTTTTCTTTAAAAGGCGGATTCAAGCCTAAGGAGGATTGGCTATTATAAGTGCTGGCTTCATGTTTCTCATTTGTTTAGATTTTCATTGTACATTAATGATGTTTTTCGCTAGAGTGATTTTTTTGTTCTTTCACCAGTGCAAAATTGAGGATTAAGCAAGAGAAGATAGAGTAAGATTTAGTAGAAAAGGAGTAAAAAACGGACTGGGGTAAAAAAGTGCCCCTCTGGTATAGCCATGCACAAAAAAGATATGCCCTTCAAATGTTATCATAAAACACCTGAAGGGCATATCATCTAAATTCTCCGCATTGAACGGGGAATTGCTGATTACCTATTTGTTCTGTGCATCGACTATATGTTGCACCAAACTATTCAAATATACCTCAAGATTCGTATATTGTCCATTCGGATCTTTCGTTTTTGTATTTCCATCTACGGGATTATTCGGATCAAGTCCGTTTTTTATTTCCCACTCATCAGGTATGCCATCACCGTCCGAATCTACCGGTGCCGAAAGACCTGCTATTGATAATTCCGGCCAGGGAGAATCGCCTGTGTCTTTGGGGCTATTGATAAATCCGGGTTTATTTCCTTCTCCGGTGAAAGTTGCCGTTCCTTTCCGGGTGTCGGAAATGATACGTTTGTCTACTTCATCACGATAATTACAGCAACCTGCATAATTCATCACCTGTTCATAAGCCTTGTCAGCCGAATAAGTAGTGATTACTCCAAAATCAAGAGGTTCTTTCAGACGGATAGATTCTTTGGCATCTTCTGTCCAGAGGAAATCTACTTTTTCATCATTCTTCAACTGGGCATAGACTCCATCCGTCCAGTTATCGGCAGTAACTTTGTTGTTACCTTCTATCTTATTTCCATCAATATAGAAAGTTCCCCATTTCTGCAGGTAAGGTTGAAAAGCCAAGTTCTTTTTGGGTTCTCCATCAACGTAAACATAAGCTTGCGGATAAACTCCGACTTTGGCAATACGATATTGCACCTGTTTGGAAGCCTGTTTTGTTGCCGGTCCCGGTTTATAATAGTTATTGACGATATTGACATGCTGATCTTCCCCGCCATAGCAGCCGTTTCCAGCCCAGTTGTAGAAAACATTATTCCGGATATCAACACATTCGCCAAGAGCTAATGTAGAAGGACGAGGGCCCAGACGAGGCACGCGACTCTCACAGTGAGCGATCAGGTTATGGTGATAAGAAGCTTTATGTCCTCCCCAATTGCCTCCATATCCATGTGCCCCTTTTACATGAGTCGCTTTTCTTAATGCTTCAGAGCCAATACACCATTGTACCGTAGAGTTTTCCATACCATAAACGGAAAGACATTCATCTACACTCCAACTGACAGAGCAATGGTCTACCATAATATCTTTCTTATCACAGCCGCCCAACCCATCGGGTTCTTTCCCACTGGCTTCTCCGGGGCGGAAACGAAGAAAACGGATAATTACATTATTAGAATTAATAGAAAAGCCATAATCAGCCAGACAGATTCCTCCGGGAGAAGTCTGTCCTGCAATGGTGAGATGATCTTTCCCTGTTCGTAATTCCGATTTCAGATGAATCGTACCTGCCACATCAAAGACAATCGTTTTAGGTCCATTTTGTTTCAAAGCCCAACGTAAAGTCCCCTGCGAACCATCGTCTTCCAAAGAAGTCACATGATACACTTTACCACCACGGCCGCCTGTCGTGTATCTACCGTGTCCTTCAGCTCCGGGAAAAGAGATCACTCGATCTTCCCGGCCGCCTGTCTCCTGTTTTTCGGGTATGTCATAGGAAAAGGACATCATTCCTCCCGCAACCATTGCCAGCAGACAAACATAAACTAATTTTCTTTTCATTTCCTTATTCACATTATTAGATGATGGAAACAAAAGTAGTGGAAGCTTTTCATTCTGACATTCATTTTTTGACCGATATGGGGGAAAAATCAGTTTTTATGATAAGATTGAACAAATTTTAGATCCCCAGCCGCTCTTTTAATAACCGGTAACCGGAAAGACTTACTTTAAGTTTCACGCCAGTCTTCAATAACAACTGATAAGTTTCTTTTCCGAAAAGCTCGACCCGCGAAATTTGTGTTACGTTGACAATCGTAGAACGATGCACACGCACAAAAGTATCAGGAGACAGATGGGTCTCAAAATATTTC
Organism: Bacteroides sp. MSSM.1001136sp1_RTP21357st2_D2_RTP21359_211015; assembly: GCF_040913205.1. NCBI lineage: Bacteria > Pseudomonadati > Bacteroidota > Bacteroidia > Bacteroidales > Bacteroidaceae > Bacteroides > Bacteroides sp. MSSM.1001136sp1_RTP21357st2_D2_RTP21359_211015. The sequence continues at coordinate 20,566 of NZ_JBDFVF010000018.1, forward strand.
ATAGTTTGTTCTTTCAGATATTCTCCGGTAGGGGTTATCAACATTACATAATCTCCACAGGCTTGTATGTAGATCAGTTCGTCTGTCTTTACCAGATGAATGCGGGAACCGTCTTTCACCGTAATGCGATCTATTAATTCTGTCTGTGGTTCTCCTTGTTGTTCGGTCACAGTTAGCTGATGTGCAGCCAATTCTTTATCCAGTTCCTGATTCTGTACTTCTTCTTTAGTTACGATCAAGCGATACCATAAAGTAATGGCAATCAAGGTTGGCAGCCCGAACAATAACCGGAAAGGTATGGTCTGCACAAAAGGAATATAGGATATGCCTACAATCCTCACCATGATATCACAGATCATAAAACTACCCGCCAGCCATAATAGGCTTCCAACGATTATCATGATTATATCCGTCTGGAACAACGAAACAAGACCGACCACAAACCAGGCCAAATAGGCTATGGCTGCCAGCCAACCAATTGTTGCCACTCCATCTACCAGAGCAGGAAGATAGTCGTTTCCGGTATATCCACAGACTAAAGCCACCTGTGTCGCAACCAGAATAAACGCCAGCACCAGCATCGGAATCCAGCGGAATGGATAATCTATTATCGGATGTGGTTTCATACGCTAGTCTTTAACTTCCAAGCCTCCGAAAGAAAGCGTTCCACGAATGACCAATATATTCTCCTTGTTTACATTCCCATTTTGCCAGCGTTTGTCATCACATCCTCCAAAGAAAGCATTGCATTTGAAGACGACTGTCCAATCCGACGGGACATAAATCTCGACTCCTCCCCAACTGCAATCCAAATCAATATAGGTTTCTCCCGGTGCAATATGGGTATGGCGAAGATCAATAGTCGTCCCCCCGAAAGAGGTACGAATCATGGCTCCTTTAAACAACTCATCAAGTACTACGTGACGTGCAGCTCCCCAGACATTCTCCGAACGCAAAAAGCCATCTACTGATTCCGATTGTTGTTGCTCACTCTCAAAGTTCATGCCGGGTCTACCCTGATGCATCTTCATCCATTGCCGACGATGTTCCATTGTATGCTGACGAGCCCATTGCGCCCTCTTATTTCTGCCGGGTTTGAAGATAAATAAAACACCTGCTATTATCAGAGCGAGGGGCCACACCATTGCCTGTGAATTTTCCGGTAACCAGGAAAGTCCTCCTATCAGAAAATAAACACCCGCCAGAAAAAGGATGATTCCACCGATGAAATGGCGGCGAATCATTGCATATATACCTAATAATATAAGGAGTGAATGCCAGGATACGATCAAATCAAATACTTCTGAAGTTATCCATCCCATATTACGGGCAAACAGTAGAATCCCGGAAAGGATAAAAAGCAAAGCTATCAGTATTTTACCGGAAAAGCCTGTAGCACGGGGAAAATTTTGTTTCTCTTCCATTGTTTCTATTATTAATTGATTAATGGTTCAAAGATACATCATTTCCCTATGCTTCCACAGGCTTTTCAGTTGATTTACGGTATAAATTCCGATGAATGCCGGATAAAAACCGGTGAAAAAATCAATTTATAAATCTCTGATTCGTATATTTGCCGGCCTTTAGAACACAAATAACACCCTTCAAAGCTAATAACTACACCTCGCAACAAACTAAAAAACAAAAAATACGAGGTGAAAAACAAATATTGCACATCACTATATCTTCATTCTCATACTTTTGTAGCGATGAATGAACTCTCATCGGGATTTTTATGAAATATCAAACAACAACCATTAATTAATAAACATGCAAAGAATGTCTAACAAAGTGAAAAACATGCGCTCCTTATTGCTAATACTATTTTCAGCAATATCGCTTAGCGTATCTGCGCAAACGATTACCGTAAAAGGTAACGTGAAAGACACCAGCGGAGAGCCTGTTATTGGAGCCTCTGTTGTAGAAAAAGGTAATACTACCAATGGTACGATTACAGATTTAGATGGTAATTTTTCTATTAAAGTTGATGGCAAAAAAACATTGGTTATTTCATACATAGGTATGAAAACTCAAGAAGTAGCCGTTCAAGGTAGAAAAACAATTAATGTACAAATGGTCGACGACTCGAAAGCTTTGGACGAAGTCGTAGTAATTGGTTACGGTACGGTCAATAAAAGAGATTTAACCGGTTCTGTAGCCTCTGTTAGTGCCAAAGACTTAGCTGCTATACCAGTAGCAAGTGCATCTGAAGCCCTTACCGGTAAACTTGCCGGAGTTAGTGTTACTACTACTGAAGGTTCTCCCGATGCAGATATAAAGATCCGTGTTCGCGGTGGTGGTTCACTATCACAGGATAACTCTCCTTTATATATTGTAGACGGTTTCCCTGTTTCAAGCATTAGTGATATCGCTCCCTCGGAAATTCAAAGCATCGACGTATTGAAAGATGCTTCTTCCACAGCCATTTATGGTGCCCGTGGTGCAAATGGTGTAATCATCATTACTACCAAGAGCGGAAAAGAAGGTAAAACGCAAGTAGACTTCGGTGCTTCTTTCGGTTTTAAACAGGTAACCAAACTGACTGAAGTCTTGAGTCCTTACGATTTCGTTGCTTATCAGCGTGAAATCGGTTCTCTGGATTATGGAAACTTTGCCGATATGGATATCTGGCGTTCTATTGATGGTACCGATTACCAAGACGAGATGTTCGGACGTACTGGAAACCAGCAACAATACAACATTAATGTAAGTGGCGGAACCAAGCAAATGACTTATAGTGTCAGCTATGCCCATAATGAAGAAAAAAGTATCATGCTTAATTCCGGCTTCAAAAAAGACAATGTAAATGCAAAAATTAAATCAGAACTGAATAAATGGATGACACTGGACTTTAACGCCCGGTTAAGTTACTCTACCATTGACGGTTTAGGTGGTGGTGCTGATACCAATGAATCCAATGCTGCCAATTCAACTGTGGCTAATGCTACCGTATTCCGTCCGGTTGATTCACTTAAATACAGTGATGACGACGAAGAAAACAGTTCGGCACAACAGAAATCTCCATTGGAACGTCTGCTTGCAACGGATAAAACCCGCAATACTTTCAACCAGAACTACAATGTAGGTTTAAACTGGAAACCATTCAAGAACTGGACATTCCGTTCCGAATTCGGATATGGATGGAAGTTTGACGATACAGAACAGTATTGGGGAGTAGATGCAGTATCTAATTCTAAATATGGATATAACGGTCAGCCACAAGCCTACCTGTTGAGAGAAAAGACGATGAGCTGGCGTAATGCCAACACATTGACCTATGATAACAAAAAACTGTTCAAAGGTCGTGATAAACTCAATGTATTGATCGGACATGAAGTAAGCAGCAGCCAAAGGAAATCAATAGAAAATGTATCTGTAGCTTTCCCTGTTACTATGAATTTCGATGATATGAAAGCAAATATGGGTTCGGGCAAAGCTTTAGCCAACCAATCTACCATTGCTGCAAAAGAAAACATATTATCATTCTTTGGTCGTGTGAACTATACTATGATGGATAAATACTTGCTTGCTGTTACAGTACGTGCAGACGGTTCGAGCAAGTTCGGTTCCGGAAATCGTTGGGGTGTTTTCCCGTCAGCAGCTTTGGCATGGCGTATCTCTGACGAGGCTTTCATGAGTAACACTCAAGACTGGCTGTCAGCTTTGAAACTACGTTTAAGCTTCGGTACTGCCGGTAACAACCGTATCAATTCCGGTTTGCTTTCCACCACTTACTCTTTGGGAGGTAATGATGCACGCAATCCTTTCTTCAACGGAGAAAGCACTACCATGTTGGAACATGGAACGAACTTATACAACCCCGATTTGAAGTGGGAAACAACAGTTACCCGTAACATCGGTATTGACTATGGATTCTGGAACAATCGTATCTCCGGTGCTATCGACTTTTACTGGAATACAACCAGAGACTTATTGATGCGTACTGAAATTCCTTCTCTCTCCGGATATAACTATCAGTACAAGAACTTCGGACAGACATCCAATAAAGGTGTAGAATTGTCTGTTAGTGCTGTTTTATTTGATAAAAAGAATTTCTCTTTGAACTTCAATGCCAACATTGCTTACAACCGCAACCGCATTGATAAACTGAATACAGACTCTCCCTGGCAAAGTAGTAACTGGTCAGGTAGTACAATGGCCAAATACGAAGACTTCCGCGTAGAGAAAGGCGGACGTTTGGGTGAAGTTTGGGGATATAAGACAAACGGTTATTATACTGTATATGATCCTGTCACCAACCCTACCGGCGAACTGGTTTGGGCAGGTAGCGAATGGGGATTAAAAGACGGAATGCAAGATAACAGTCCTACTATCACCGGTGGTAAATACTATCCGGGTGGTTTGAAACTGGAATGTGATAAAGATGGTAACCCTCTCAAACAACGTTTGGGTAACACTATCGCTCCTACAACCGGTGGTTTTGGATTCGATGGTCGCGTAGGTAATTTCGACTTCAATGTATTCTTCAACTACTCTCTCGGAAATGTAATTGTCAATGGAACAAAACTGGCAGCTTCTTTCCGTTCAGGTTCAAGAACCGGTTATAACTTAAACAATGATTTCAGACTGTCTAACCGTTACACATGGATTGATCCGGAAACTGGTTTGAACCTGTCGTCCAGCTCTACAGATGTCCTTAATACCTATGGAGACATGACAACAGCAGGATTACGTCTGAATGAAATAAACGCTAACGCCAATATGTACAATCCGGCCAGCGCTACTACCATGCAGCTGACTGATTATGCAGTAGAAAAAGCCTCATTCCTGCGTTTGAATAACATTACTATCGGATACTCTCTTCCGAAAACAATTGTAAGGAGAGCGTTTATGCAGAATGTGAGAATCTATCTGACAGGATATAACCTGTTCTGTTGGACTAACTACAGCGGAGCAGACCCTGAAGTCGATACAAGCAGTAAGAAAAATGCGATGACTCCGGGTATAGATTACGCCGCTTATCCTAAGAGCCGCACATTTGTGGGTGGTATTAACGTTACATTCTAATTAAAACATTAAACAGATTGATCGTATGAAAATATATAAGACATTATTCCTGGGGCTGGGGTTAATTGCCCTGTCTTCCTGTTCGGACTTCCTGAATCAGACCTCACCGTCTGAATTGGATAATGAATCAACTTTTAATAATGCCTATTATACAGAATTGGCACTTAATAAAGTTTACGGCAGCCTGACGCAAGACCAGACTTATTCTAACTTCCTACCTATCATTGCCGGAACCAATACCGACTGTGAACTGATTGACGGTTTGGGTACGGATGCAAGCAACACGTCCAGCGAACGTGGTAATATGAACTACAACGCTAATCCGGGATGGTCACAACTTTCCAAAGTATGGGATGCCATGTACGGAGTAATCGAGAATGCGAATCTGGTAGTAGATGGTATAAACAATAGCCAACTGATACAACAAGCAGGAGCAACCCGTACCAGCATGATGAGATTCCGTGCAGAAGCGATGACATTGCGTGCGATGATTTATTTCGATCTGATCCGCTTGTTCGGTGATATTCCTTTCAAAACAGAATCTTCCAACAGCGACCTGTCTAATGTTTACATTGGAAAGGCAGATCGTGACGATATCATGGATGAATTGATAATTGAACTCGAGGAAGCTATCGGATATTTACCTTGGGCTGGTGAAGACGGTTATACAACCGAACATGTAAGCAAAGGCTATGCTCACGCTCTCTTGGCTAACATTGCAATGACACGTGCCGGATATGCTATCCGCGAACAAGCTAAAGACGGATATATCACCGGAGATAACAGTGACGCTACTTATCCTACTCAACGTTGCAGCGATACCAAACGTAGAGAACTATTCGAATTGGCCGAAAAACATCTGGCAGCTGTTGTCAGTTCAGGAAAACATAAACTGAATCCTTCTGTAGAAGAATACTGGCGTTTAATAAATATCGGACAACTAGATCAGACTTATCAAGAAAACCTGTTCGAGATTCCAATGGGACTAAACAAAAGTGGTGAGCTGGGATATACTATCGGATATCGTATAAACGGTGCCAGTTCCCTATTCGGTCCGAAAGGTAACTCATCCGGTAAGTTGAAACTGACTGCTCCTTATTATCTGTCATTTGGCGAAGGAGATATCCGCCGCGATCTGACTTGTGCTATTTCACAACTTTCTACAGACAAAAACACCAAAGTATTTAAAGAATATATGTTAGGAAATGCTCCTTTCGGTCTTTATTGTGGAAAATGGGATTATCGTAAGATGATGGAAAACTCTGAATGGTACGCAGCTGTATTGGCCAGCGATCAGAAAGTTTGTTCCGGTATCAACGTAGTGAAAATGCGTTATCCGCAAGTATTGCTGATGTATGCCGAAGTTGTGAACGAACTTTATGGTAAGGGTGCAACAGCCGAAGGTTGTACATTAACAGCCACAGCAGCCCTGAAAGAAGTACACGACCGTGCTTTCACCGATGCAACCAAACGTGATGCTGCATGGACTGCTCTAATGGGAAAAGACTTCTTCGATGCAATTGTTGACGAAAATGCATGGGAACTGGCAGGAGAAGGTGTTCGTAAGTTCGACCTAATCCGTTGGAACCTGTTGAGCGAAAAAATAGACGAATTCAAAAACGAATATACAAATGCAGTGTATAATGGTACATATCCACAGTATGTGAACTATAAATATCGCACGGACAATCCGATGTATATCGATATGACTTCTCTCGTATTTGGAGCTAAAGTAGGTGGAGAATATGAAAACAAGAGCTTTTTCGGAGCTGAAACCAGTGACAAGGAGCAAAAGAATCTGAAAGTAAACTTGCCTAGTATTTCTGGCGGATTGAACAAGGCTGTGAAGAATCGTTATTTATTGCCGATAGCTTCTACAACCATCTCTACCTCAAACGGTAAATTACATAACTCTTATGGTTATTCGGATTAATCTTAAAATCGTAAAATGATGAAGAATATAAAAAATATATTGGGAATGGGAGCTTTCATGCTCCTGACCTCTTTGGCTGTATCTTCGTGTACAGAGAAAAGTGATTGGGATATTGACTCTTCCTATAGCCGTCCTTTCGGAACTGATGAAAACGGAATCAGTGTAGAAACAGACAGTAAAGTAGCCAGAGCGGTAGTAACTTGGAGCTCAACATCCAATACCGACTATTACATTATCGAGATTAGTCCTAACGAGATGACTGACGAAACTCCAATGGGATCAGAAGAAAATGGAAATATCGTTTATGGAAATGATCCTGCCAACCGGATCAAGCAGTCACCTTACACAATGGATAATCTGGCGGTAAATACGACTTATTATATGCGTATCAAGTCTATTTCCGGAGAGAAGGAATCTCGTTGGGTAAATTATAAAAAGACTTTTGCTTCAGTTAAGGAAGAAGCTATCCTAAATATTCCAACTACTGAAGACTTACCTGAAGGTCAAGGAAAAGTACGTATGTCATGGGAAGCCGGATTAGCAGTCGATCATTTCGAAATCATGGAAACGGGTGCCACAGAAGCAACTTCACGTGTTATTTCGTCAACAGAAGCTGCCGCAGGTGAAGCATGGGTTGAAAATTTGAAGTCATTCACTGAATACACGATTACTATTTATAATGGAAATAATCCGCGTGGTTCACAGACTGTTACCATCCCTGGTTTGGAAATCGAATCTACCATCAGTGATATAACAGCAAATTCAGCTGTATTCTCATGGGAAGAAACGGTGGATGTAGATGAATATGCTTGTGTTCTTTCTACCGAAGGAGTACCTGAATCAGGAACCCAATTATCACCAGCAGATATTGCTGCACATAAGGTGGCAATCACAGGTTTGGCTTCCAGTACGGAATATACGGCTTATGCTTTCGCAAACGGCTCTATATGTTCTCGTATCACCTTTACAACTAAGAAAGGTAAACCGACGGGGTATACTGAAATGACATGGGAAGATGCCCTTGCCAACTGGGATAATCTTTCAGGAAAAGTATTAATCAATGTTTCCGGAACAGAAGGATTTGCACAAGAAAAAGAAAGCATTGCTGCTGGCGTGACTCACCTTATTTTCTGGGGTGACAGTCAAGACGGACAGGTTAATATGACTATTAAAAAAGGCATAGGTGCCAGCGGAATATGTGATAAAGTAGAATTCCATAATCTGAATATTACCGATGAAGGAAATACAACCCTTATTTATCAAAACGGTGCTTCAGGTTGCATCAAAGAAATAGAAGTTACCTCGTGTACAATTACCAATATCCGTGGTATCGTTCGTATGAATGCAAGTACAAGTAATGCTATGTCTGTTACTATTGACGACTGTATCATCAAAGGATTGGGAAGAGCAGCAACATCCAATCATTATGGATTACTTCTTTCTGACAAGGTAACATTAACAACTCTCAATTTAGTGGTTTCCAACACTTCTATTATTGTATCCAAGGGAGCTTCTGCGTCTCAATTCATAAGACACAAGTCAGGACAACCCGGTACAATAACAATCAAAGATTGTACATTCTATGATATGTCAGCAAGTGATGCTTTCTGCAGAGATACAAAAGACATGACAATAACTATATCAAACACCCTGTTTGCCAAAGGTGGAGTTAAACCTTTCTACAACACAAGTTCCGTAGCTACAACCCTGAACGTAAACGGCTTGTATAAGGCTTCTGACTTTTCATTTGTTACACCCGACTGGGGAAAAGACTATACTAGTCTTCCTCTGACTTCCGATCAGCTATTCCCTAATGGTTCAAGTGAAGATTTGACTTTTGGAGCAGATGTTCCTGAAGAATACAGAGTCGGTGACCAACGTTGGAACAAATAACTAAATAAAACTACAAGGTTTTCCGTCAAGTCTGGAATTTGCATTTACTTGACGGAGAATCTTCTCTAAAAAGCAACAGATATTATGAATACAAATTCAATCAATACAATAAGTAAATACTTACTTCTGTTCTTGTTGATTCTTACAGGTGCTTCCTGTAATGACAACGATGATGCAGAAGATACAAGCATCCCTGTTCTGATTTCACAGAATATCAATGATGGTGATGTAGTAGGTCCGAGCGGATATGTAGAACTGACTTTCAGCAAAGCTATGCGTCAGGCTCCGGATACAGAAATCTATTTCAACGGAGGAGTAGTGCGTGTATCCATCAACTACGAAAAAGTACGTTATACCTTCTCTGGTATGGAAAACAAAGAATGTACTTTCGAAGTTCCTGCCGGAGCATTAACGGATATGCAGGGAAGAGCTTACGACGAAGACTTCTTTTTAAGCTTTACTGCCAAATCTGAAATTTCGGGCGGTGGAAAAGTATTCGATGCAATTGTTGATTCAAAAGGGAATGGTGATTACACTACTCTCCAGGCTGCAATCAACGCCATCACTACCCCACCTACCAGTCCTTATAAAATCTTCATTGCCAACGGAACTTATAATGAATGTGTCCGGATCAATAAGAATAAACCATTTGTTCATTTAATCGGTGAGAGCCGTGATGGTGTTAAAATCCAGTTTGCAGTAAACCGTGTAGATGATTCAAGTAATGCTACCTCATGGCCTTATTCTATTTTCAACGAAAATTCACCAGCCCGCAAAGCCGGATATAGTGAAGACCAAAACACAGTAGTGTTGATTGAAGCCACAGACTTTTATGCTGAAAATATTTCAATCATCAATCTTTATGGTGCATTCTCAAATCGTCACACTGGTGGTTTAGGTAAAAACGGACAGGCAGAAGCCTTGATAAACCGTGAAGACCGCTTTGCTTTGAATAACTGTTTGCTTGTCTCCTACCAGGATACATGGTGGACCCGTTATTGGAACAATACAACCCCTCATCGTGCATACGTTTATAACTCATGGATTGAAGGTCATACAGATTATATCTGGGGAAGTGGCGATGTACTTATCGAAAACAGTACATTCTATAATACAGGCAATGACGGTGGTAGCGTTATAACTGCTTCGCGTACCAGTGAAAGCGATAAATACGGATATGTTATAAAAGATTGTACGGTAAACGGTGATGATACAAAATTCTCATTCGGACGTTCCCAAGCCACAACCACGAAAACTGTCTGGATCAACACCAAGTTGAAAATGGATATTATAGATTCACACTGGGGATATGGTGGACAAGTACCTACACTATATGCTGAATATAACACTATCGACAAGAATGGAAATATGATTGCGGAAAGTAAAACAATCACCTCCGGAAACGTTTCCTTCACTAGTTCAGTGCTAACAGCATCCGAAGCTGCTAAATATACATATGAGAATATAATAACTATTGACAGCTGGAACCCGAAAGAGTATATGGAAACTCCCCTTGCAGCACCTACCAATGTCAATCTGTCGGGAAACACTCTGACATGGGATGCAGTATCCGGTGCTGCCGGCTACCTCATCTTTATGAATGGTAACTATGCAGGGCAAACGACAGACACTACCGTTACACTGACCAACACTGACGAAAGCAATATTTATACAGTGAAAACTGTAAGCCAGTACGGTACAGTAAGCGAATAAAACCAATAAGATTTAATAAAGAGTTCTTTGTCACATCATCAGCAAATATAATGTATGAGACAAAGAACTCTATTTTTTTAAAAGATAATTTGTATGCTCAAATCTATTAAAATGGGATTATTGTGCTTCTGTGTAATCAACCTATCGGTTGCTTGCAGCAGCGAAGACCCAAGTATCACCGATGAAACACCGGGACAGAATACCGGTAACGGTGGTAATGAGAACGAAGGTGGTGAAGAAGAGACACCTGCCGAAACGCGTTATGCCTTTCCGGGTGCTTACGGTGCAGGTCGTTATACTACCGGCGGAGCAGGCGGAGATGTATATATAGTAACTTCGCTTGAAGACAACGATAAGACAACACAAGGAACATTACGCTACGCATTAAATCGCACGGGAAAGCGCACGATCGTATTTGCAGTAAGTGGATTGATAGAACTGAAAAGCCCCTTGAGGATAACCAACGGAGATGTAACGATTGCCGGCCAGAGTGCACCGGGTGACGGTATTTGCCTGAAAGGACATCCCGTATCCGTACAGGCGGACAACGTAATCATCCGTTTCATGCGTTTCCGCATGGGATCGGACAACTTTACAACAGAAGCAGAAGCCGACAGCGGTGATGCATTGTGGGGAAAGCAACATAAAAATATTATCATTGACCATTGTTCGATGAGTTGGAGCACTGATGAATGTGCTTCTTTCTACGATAACACTAACTTTACCATGCAATGGTGTATCATCAGCGAAAGTTTGAATCGTTCGGTACACACCAAAGGTAATCACGGTTACGGAGGAATATGGGGAGGATCACCCGCTACATTCCACCACAATTTATTAGCCCACCACAGCAGCCGTACACCACGTTTATGCGGTAGCCGCTATACAGGGAAACCGGAAAATGAAAAACTCGATTTACGAAATAATGTTTTCTATAACTGGGGACCGACCAATGGTGGCTATGCAGGAGAAGGAGGAAGCTATAATTTCGTGAACAACTACTACAAGCCCGGACCAGTTACCAATACCAAGAAAAATATTGTAAACCGTATCTTCCAACCTAACGGTGATGACGGTACAAATAAAAACACCAAAGGTATATGGGGTACTTTTTATCTGAAAGGAAACTATTTTGATGGCACATGTCCTGAATTGAAAGCCGAATATCAATCTCTGCTTACTTCTGTAAACAATGACAACTGGCAAGGGTTACACCCCAATGCAACAGAAGCCGTTCCTTTACCCGATGGAGGAGAAAAAGCACTTCAGTCAAGTAACGAATTTACTATTTCCGAAGATGCATCCGAATTCACTCAATCGGCAAAAGAAGCTTATGAATCAGTATTAAAGTATGCCGGTGCTTCCTTAAAATATGATGATGTCGATAAACGCATCATAGCCAACGTTCGCAACGGAGATTATACGGCAGACGGCAGCAATGGCAGTGAAAAGGGACTCATTGATAAAGCCAGCGATGTAGGTGGCTGGCCGGAATATAAAAAGGAAACCGGTCCAAAAGACACCGACGGCGACGGCATCCCTGATGAATGGGAGACTGCCAACGGTTTGAACCCCAAAAGTAAGGCCGACGGTGCCAAATATACTCTAAGTAAAACGTATACCAATCTGGAGGTTTACCTCAACAGTCTGGTAGAAACGTTGTATCCCAACAAATAAATCGTCTATATCCCCAAACAGTTAAAAGATAATGAAGCAGAAAATATCTCTATTTTATGTAGCTATTGCATTCAGCATCGCAGGATTATGTACCTCATGCTCTTCCGACGATCCTGTAGATGATACAGGTGGAGGAACAAATAATCCAGGTGGGACATCTTCTGATGTCAAGCAACTGGATTATGGAGAACTTCTTGCTTTCCCATACGCCGAAGGCCACGGTCGCAATACCACCGGAGGACGCGGAGGAAAAGTTTATCATGTGACTAGCCTTGAAGACGACACCAGTGGAAGTATCAGCGGAAGTCTGCGCTGGGCTATGAAACAAGACGGTCCTAAAACGATTGTATTTGATGTGTCGGGTACCATCTATTTGAAATCGGAATTAAAAACCCAGAAAGATGATCTGACCATTGCCGGACAAACATCACCGGGCGGTATCTGTATCGCCAATTATCCATTTACGATTAATTCCAGCAATATCATCATTCGTTTCATCCGTTTCCGCCCCGGAAACTCTAACGTAGACTGCGACGGATTAGGAGGTTGTGACAAACAAAATGTAATCATCGATCATTGTTCGGTAAGCTGGGGAAGCGATGAATGTCTTTCTGTCTATGGTATGCAAAATTCTACCGTACAATGGTGTTTAGCTTATCAAGCCTTACGTGTGACTGATGTAAAGATCAATGCTGCCACAGGTAAATTCGCTTCTCACGGATATGGCGGTAACTGGGGAGGAAACTATGCCTCTTACCACCATAACCTGATAGCCCATTGCGAAAGCCGTGTTCCACGCCTTGGTCCCCGATATACTACATTAGCACTGAACAACAACGATGGAGAGCGAGTGGATATGCGCAACAATGTTTACTACAATTGGGGAGGCGAAGGCTGCTACGGTGGTGAAGCGCAACACGTGAATATCGTTAACAACTACTACAAGCCAGGCCCCGGAACCGATGAAAGCGGTAAAGCAGACCGTGCTTACCGTATCGCCAAGCCGGATGTATATCCGGAAAATTACTCCGGCGAAGCTTACAAAAAATGGCTTCAAACTTGGGGGAAGTTTTATATCGACGGAAATAAAGTGGTAGGCAATACGACTGTTAGCAATGATAACTGGACAAAAGGCGTATTTGAACAAATGGATAATAAAAACTGTGCAACTACGGAGCTTTGGAACCAACATACCCAGATAAAATCAAGTTCACCGGTAGTTAAGGCAGGAAATGTAAGAACTCATACGCCGGATGAGGCTTATGAACGTGTGATGAGCTATGCAGGAGCCAGCAACTATCGTGATAAAGTCGACGAGTTGATAATCAGCGACGTTAAAAACAGAAAAGCAAGTTGCACGGGAGATGCCAGCAAATGGAAAGATCTTTCCGGCTACTCACAAAACAAAAGTGGATATATCAACGACCCGAAAGATGTCTGCACAGCCTTAGGAGTAAATGATCCCTACGATGTTCTGAAATCTGTAACCAATGCAAACGTGAAAGATACGGACGGTGACGGTATTCCCGACTACTGGGAAGAAGAATATGGTTTGAATCCCAAGAAATCTGCTGATGGAAAAGAAACGACTATTGACAAAAACGGGAAGTACACTAATCTGGAAATGTATCTCAATAGTCTGGTGCACGAAATCATGGTAAATGGTGCGACAGGTGGCAGTGTTATAGAATAAATTTAGTAAATTCGAACCCAAATGATAAATTAGTAATGAAAAAGAATATATTAGCAATCTGTAGTTTGATATTGGCTTTTCCTCTAGTGGGACAAGCCATGCAACCTGCCATTTCGGTTGAAAAAACATCAAAGGACTATCCTACCCCGGATCGTTCCAAAGTTCTCGCCTTCCCCGGTGCCGACGGAGCAGGAAAATATACCACCGGTGGTGCCGGAGGTGCTGTATACACTGTTACGTCCCTGGCAGACGACGGTTCGGAAGGGACACTTCGCTGGGCTATCAGCAAGAAAGGTCCCCGCACCATTGTCTTTGCGGTTAGCGGAATTATTGAACTACAAAAAGCATTAAAACTCAGCAATGGTGATGTGACCATTGCAGGACAGACAGCTCCGGGTGATGGCATTTGCCTGAAAAACTATACATTCTCTATTCAGGCAGACAATGTTATCGTCCGTTTCATCCGTTCCCGTATGGGAGTCGACATCAAACAAAAAGGTGACGACTCAATGAATGGTACTAAAGCGCACCAAAACATTATCATAGACCACTGCTCCATGAGTTGGTGTACGGACGAATGTGCCACATTCTATGATAACCGTAATTTCACACTTCAGTGGTGCATCATCAGTGAAAGTCTCGCCAATTCTATCCACGAAAAGGGAGCACATGGTTATGGGGGTATCTGGGGTGGACAACCTGCTACTTTTCACCATAACTTACTCGCCCATCACACTAACCGCACACCCCGTCTTTGCGGAAGCCGTTATACGGGTCGTCCGGAAGATGAAAAAGTGGAATTATTCAATAATGTGATTTATAATTATGGCAGTGACGGTGCTTATGCCGGTGAAGGAGGTTCCTACAACTTTATCAATAACTACTATAAACCGGGACCTTTCAGTGCGACAAAAGGTTCTTTCAAACGCTTGTTTACAGCGTATGCCGATGATGGCAAAAACAACAATAAAGCAGGTGTTCATGGTGTATTCTATTTCAAAGGTAACTATATGGATCCTACCTGTCCCAAACTGACCGATAAGCAGAAAGAGGCTCTTTATAAAGTGAATATGGATAACTCTTACGGACTGGTTATCAAAAAGGACTTTGCCACAGAAAAGGAAGTACTGTCTAAAAAAGCATTTGACATAGCCGAACATACTTCTTTGCAACCTGCCAAGAAAGCCTACAAAGATGTTCTCGAGTTTGCCGGTGCTTCATATCGCCGTGACGCCATAGACCAACGCATCGTAGATGAAACTCTCAAAGGCACTTATACTTACGAAGGTTCTCACGGAAGCACGAATGGAATGATTGACCAACCGTCTGATGTAGGAGGATGGCCGGAATATAAATCAGAAACAGCACTTGTTGATACAGATGGTGATGGTATTCCCGATGAATGGGAAAAGAAACACAACCTTAATCCCAATGATCCTTCAGACGGAGCCAAATATACATTAAGCCCGGAATATACAAACCTAGAAATGTATATGAACAGCCTTGTGAATCATCTATACCCTAAAAAATAATTTCGGATAACCAAGATGAGGGTAAATGTATCGGAACTCTCATAAACAAAAAATCACCCTCGCCACAGATAGTTGTAGTGAGGGTGATTTCGATAAAAGGGGAGCTTTGAACATCCCCCTTTCTATTTCTTTCCTTTCCTATTATTATCTCCCCACTCTATCCCGATACTCTGTAGGCGTCATTCCAACCTGTGCTTTAAAGCATTTACTGAAATAACGCGGATCATTAATGCCGACCATATACGAAATCTGGGTCATATTAAATTCTCCGATTTCTATTAATTGTGTAGCCCGCTTGATACGCATTTCTTTGATAAATTCAATCGGAGCCAATCCGGTAAGTGTTTTCAGCTTCTTGAAGAAGACAGAACGGCTGACAGCCAGTTCCCGAACCAAATCATCTACCACCAGTTCTCCATTATCCATGTTCTGCTCCATCAATTCAATCAATTTATCCATAAACTTACGGTCGTTGGGAGACATTTCGAGAGTTGTAGGTGGAGTTTCGGACACATCTTCTTCAGCAGACGGCATATCCGTAGCCACAGGCACTTCCTCCTGACCGGTAGAAATATTGATATGCATCAGACTATCCCGGTAGAAACTTTGCAGTTTCTTACGCTGCATCAACAGATTTTCCACACGTGCTTGCAGATAGGTAGCACTGAAAGGCTTCGTTATATAATCATCCGCACCATATTCCAATCCCTCCAGTTTGCTTTCAATCGTAGTTTTGGCAGTAAGCAAAATGATAGGTATATGGCTGGTCGTCATATCCGCACGCAGTTCACGCGTCATTTCGATACCGTCTTTTTCAGGCATCATCACGTCACTGATGATAATATCCGGCAGGTACTTCAAAGCCTTGTTTGCCCCCTCCTTACCGTCAGCAGCTTCCACCACCCGGTACATCGGAGAAAATATACTGCGCAAGAATTCACGTAACTCCTGATTATCTTCGACTAACAGCATCAATTCTTTGGAGTTCTCTTCTTTCGCAAATTCTTCCCCATACACATCATCAATCTTCTCCGAATCATCGCTTACCAACGTTTCAGACTGAATGGAAGAATTGGCAATATCCACTACCTGTCCCATTCTTGCCGGAGCATCCGCATCTTCCAGAATAAACTCGGCTTCCTTATCGTAATGTTCTTTTCCCTTGAGGAAATCGACTTTGAAGCAACTCCCTTCTCCCAAATGACTATCAACGGAAATAGTCGCTTTATGCATTTCCACCAACTCTTTCACCAATGAAAGTCCGATACCCGTACTAGCCTGATTGAAAAGATTCTTATCTACCAGATTCTCAAAACGGACAAACAGTGACTTCTTTTTGTTTTCTGCGATACCGATCCCCTGATCTTGCACACCGATAGAAACTGTCTTTTCATCTTCCCGGATAAACATCGTAATCATCTTGCCATTCGGCGTATATTTAAATGCATTGGAAAGCAAATTGAATACAATCTTTTCCAGCTTATCGGCATCCACCCAAAGATAAAGATGTTCCTTTTCGGTCTGGAACAGGAAATCAATCCGATGTTCCTCGGCCACAGCTTCAAAATTATCCATCACCTTACGGACGAAAGGTACAATATCCACCCGCTGCACCTGCATCTTCATCTTCTTATTCTGAATCTTGCGGAAGTCCAGAATCTGATTGACAAGACGGAGCATCCGATTGGTGTTCCGTTCAACCACCACTAACTGTTCGCGAGCATCAGCCGGCAATTTATCATTCTTCAAGACCTGCTCCACCGGACCAGCTATCAACGTAAGCGGAGTACGCAACTCATGCGATATGTTAGTAAAGAAACGCAGTTTTATATCTGAAATCTGCTGTTCGACCGAAACTTCATGCTTCAACCGATAAATAGTAAACAGGATATAAACGGCTACGAGAATAATAATCAGAATAAAAAGAACATAAAGCACATAAGCTACCGGCGTCTCCCAGAAAGAAGGCAGAATAACAATGTTCAGTATACGTTCATTATCCACCCACACACCATCACTATTCGTTGAACGAACACGGAGCACATACTCTCCTTTCGGAAGATTCGTATAAGTCACACTACGCTGCTTGTCGGCAAAAGTCCATTGTTTCTCAAATCCGTCGAGAATATAAGCATACTGTATATTCTGCGGATTAGTATAATCGAGTGCAGCGAAGTGAACGGAGAAAATATTCTCTTTGTGTGAGAGCACCAATGGGTCGGTATCGTCAATATCCACCTTCAACAAGGAGTTATCTCCGGGCGTAATATCCTCATTAGTCACCATCAGTTTGGAGAATACGATAGGTGGGATATAGCTACTCTTACGAATAGAGTCGGGATTAAATATAAAGACTCCCCCACTGGCACCGAAAAGCATACTTCCTTTAGCCGTCAATGTGGAAGCCGCTTCACTAAAGCGCACTGGGAAAGTAATACTACGTTCGTCGTAACTTTCAAAACGTTCTTCAGACGGGATAAATTTACAAATTCCATTCTCCGTACTAATCCATAAATTCTCCTTACTATCTTCGCGGGCAGAAAGCAAGACGTCGGAAGGAAGACCGTCCAGTACGGAATATGATTTGAACTCTCCGTGGCCGTCCTTACTGATAGATATCAGTTTGTTGAGTCCCCCACCGAAAGTAGCCAGATACAGTTCCTTTTTCTTAGTGGAAATAATCCAATGGACATCATTATTACTCAGACTTTGCGTATCGTTCGGCATACGGGAGAAATGATAAAACTGCACATCCTCCGGTTTCTTAAAGTTCTCATCAAAAGCAACAGCTCCCGTAGTTGTACCTACCCACAGGCGTCCATTATTATCGGAAGTAATGAAACGCGCTTTGTAGCAAGGATCAATCGGATACCCTTTCAGATTATTCCGGTGATTGATAAACAATGTCTTTCCTGCTTCATTCTGCGTGATATAATTGATACCTCCGGCAAAAGTAGCTACCCAAATACGACCATAATGATCTTCATAGATACAATACACATTATTATCGCTCAAACTGTACATATCCTCTTCACGATGAAGATAACGGGTCAGTTTATAAGACATTCCGTTGGAAGAAGTCGGCTCGGCACGGACAAGTCCGTCTCCTTTTGTTGCAATCCAGATGATTCCTTTCGAATCCTGAATAACAAAATAAACAGTTCCCAACATGGGAGTACCGGTAGTAGAAACGATGCCGCTTTCGGTCAGGTATCCTTTATAAGCTTTATCGGCATCATACATACGAAGCATACCATCTTTCAAGCCAACCCACAGATTACCCAGTTTGTCTTCGCACAGGGCACGTACCTCATTATGCAATGATTCATGTTCATGCGGCATGGGAGTCATCATCGCAAAAGGTACATTCCGATAAGTCACCTTCTCCAATCCCTTGGAGTGGGTGCAAAGCCATAAATTACCTTGTTTGTCGGAGAAAGCCGAATGAATCTTATTGGAAAAACGCCAGTCACGACTACCCAGTCCATTATAGAAAGGAACCAATCGTTTTTTTTGAGGATCGAAGTAAGAGAAACCTCCTCCATAAGGGTGTACCCAAAGATAACCGTTTACATCTTCATGGATATGGAAGGCCGGACGGGAACGTTCAGGATTACTGTATTCAATAAGAATCTGTTCACGGGTCACCACTCTGGTCGAGGGATTAAAATGGGCTACAACACCCGGTTCTTCCTGCTCGAACCACACTTCCGAAGAACGGTCTACATAAGCAGAAAGGATTGGTTTTGCGGGTAAAGCCTTACAAGTCAGGAATGAGTAATGCACATTTGTTTTGGTCCGCAGGTTATAAGTAAAGAAACCATCCGAATCGGTAGTAATTACAGAAACGTCCGGTGCAACGGGGTGAATGGAAGTGATCTGCCCTTTTGTAGGAAGTTCGATCAACGTAAATTCTCCGCTATCTTTCTGATAAGACCAGATACGTCCCTGATCCGAAGCAAAGCAGATGTCCTTATCCCGCTCCTGTACTGCATAGAAAGCCTGATTCATTCCGCCAAACTTTCCTTTTGTCTCCGTGAAATAGGAATCCGGTTCTTTCTTTCCGGGATGGATCATGCCGAGGCCGTTGTCTGTTAACAGCCAGTCATTGCCTGCTTTATCCTGATAAACTTTGAATACATGTAAAGAGGGAAACAGTTCCGTCTTACTGGAATAAATATCCCATGTCAGGCGATGATTCTCATTTGGATGAGTCAGGATGCGGATAGCTCCGTCATTTTCTGTCAGCAGCCAGACGGTTCCGTTCGGCATCACCTCAATGGTATGCACATTGAAAGCACTCCCCTCCTCTCCGGCAGCAGGTACTTGTTCGAAAGTCTCTGTCTTCGGGTCGAAACGATGGACACGATTATCATAAGTCAGTAGCCACAAAAAACCATAACGGTCTTCATAGATACGGTCTACGCGATTATTGGTCAGACTGATGTAATTTCCCTGACGAGCCTTATATGTTTTGAAGGTATAACCGTTGAAACGGTTGATTCCATCCCAAGTGGCAAACCAAAGGTTGTCTTTGTGATCTTGCAAGATGTTCATCACCGTATTTTGGGACAATCCATCTTCAGTAGAATAGTGGGTGAAAAAACAGTGCTGCTGCGCATGTGTCGAGAACACAATAGCTAGCAAAAGAATTACTGAAATTAAGGTTTTCTTCATCATATAACTAGGTTCTGTGCCGTAAAGATAGAAAAATAGTTGTACTTTTATGCAATCTTTAGCGGCTATTTAACAGAATCGAACCATTCTATAGGACAAGTGATCTATTGTCTTTTATATATCCATTGTTTTTTGCTTAGTAATTCATTTCTTTACATATTCGTCAAGTCAACGTTTCACTGTTATCAGTTTGTTTCCGTCCGCTACCGGACCCCATCCATCTTCGCCTGCCAGTACAGTCGTAATCTCGTATCCTTGCAGGTTTTTCAGTTGTTGGGAGAAAGCGGCACGCGCTTTCGGATTGGCTCCTTCGCCCCGACTCTCATATTCGGCATAGAAGACTGTATTTTCGTTCTCTTTCTTGCCCCAGTTATTCCAACCGACAGGGAGAATGTGTTTACCTAGTTCGCAACGGATAAATACAGCTTGCGCATACGGACGCCAGGGACGAGACAGATATACTTTTGTAGCTTCCGGTTCCGCAGTCAGTTTGCAATCATAGAATACATAGCCATATTTTTTTCCTTTATCTGTAGAGGGAGCGGTGACATAACCATCCCGTTTGCTATGAATGTGACAACGGTTGAAAACAGCCGTAGACCAGCCGAAGATAAAATCAACCGTTCCTTCGATGTAGCAGTCTTCATAATATTGGCGGCTTTGCTTGCTGTATGTATAGAGGGTATCTTGGAAGCCGAGGAAACGACAGTTCTTAAAATAGACACGATCGGCAGATACGAAACAGGCAACTGCTTGTCCTACGGGACCTGATGAGTTCTCGAATGTGATATTCTCCGCATAAAAATCGGGGGCATAGATGTAACAGCTGGACGAACCGGAAGTTCCCATGTTCTCGCCGAATACATTTTTCTTGTTTGCAAAACCGTCATAAGTCAGTATCGCACCGTCTTCTCCAATCAAAGAGATATTAATCTTGGATTCAGGGATGATGAGCTTCTCTTTATAAGTTCCTTTACGAATCAGGATAGTGGTACGAACGTCTTTGCGAAAATCGGGAACAGCATTGATAGCTTCCTGCACGGTAAAGAAATCACCGCTACCGTCTTGGGCCACTACATAATCGAATTGACGGATATATTTCGCCAGTTCCGGAATTTCCTTGCCGATGGCATCCACTGCCAGTCCGGCAATTGTTCGTGCTCCGTATACGTTTAAATGAGTATTGTCTTCACGACCTTTCGGGAAAGCCGGCACCTGATTGGGTTCGACAAACATGAATAGTTTCTTTGATTCTACAGGTCCAAGTCCCTGCACCAGGTCATGAGTAATCTTGTTCATGTCGATGAAAGTCACTCCCAGTTCTTTTGCCACATTGCGGGGAGCATCCAGATAGGCACCATGCGTATCAAATAAAACGGTTCCCTCTTTCGGTTGTTCCTTTTCCCCCGGTGTACGGCGGACATCTTTTGCGATGGCATCATCCTTCGGCTGCACAAAGTTTCGACGGACGATAGAGTTGAACAATACCGGAATTCCACCTTTGGCGCGGGTTTCATTCACATACCGACGAAGAATTTTATCAAAAGTACTACCCGGATCGGTGTGACGGGTAGAGTCTGCTTTCTCATCATTATGGCCGAACTGGATAAAGACATAATCTCCTTTCTTCACCTTAGAAATTACTTTTTCCCAGCGTCCTTCGCTGATAAAGCTCTTGGAACTTCGACCGTTGGCTGCATGATTGTCTATCCGTATGTCTTCGGAGAAGAATCCGGGAAGTACCATTCCCCAACCACGTTCGGGATTTCCTCCGTCTATTTTCTTGTTAGCCATTGTCGAATCACCTATCATAAAGATAGTGACGACCGGTTTGTCTGCACGAAATGCAGAAAAAAGAATAAGAGCCGTTGCAAGTAGCCCTACCATTTTAACCCTAAGTGTTTTCATATTCTTCATCCCCTCCTATGAGTTTTATTTTTTGTTTTTATCTGCCACCTGCAACGTTTTGCTCATATCTTACTTGCAATCAACCGATTGCAGCGTTGCAGATACTGTTGCAGATACCGTTGCAGATGTTTATCTGCAACACCTTATATAATCCTGTTTTGCACGCAGACAAATTCAGTTTCCACGTATAGGAACTACAGTTTCCCCGGTAAGAAACGCTAGTTTCCACGTAGAGATACGACAGTTCCCACATAGGGAAACTGCAGTTTCCTGCCTTGGAACGGGAATTTCAAGCCAGGAAAGCAAATGCCCAAGCCCGGAAACAAAAATTTCAAGCTGCATAAACAGTCGGAAAACCTACGTATTTTTATTTATAGGGATACCAATTACTGCTTTCCTTAAAGATATTTTGCGGAGTATACTTCATTGCCTCCTTATTTGTCAACTGTTTAGCCCATGCCACACGCCCGGAAGTATCTGCACCCGCACCCGTATTTCCGAATTCGGCATAACGGGCTGTCTTTTCGTTCTCCGGATTCTTCCAATTGTGCCATCCTTCGGGACGGATATGATTACCAAACTCACAATTGATAAAGACCGTTGCCGCATAAGGACGCCACGGACGACCCAAATATACTTTTTTCACTCCCGGAGCGGCTGTCAGCTTACAGTTTTTAAATACATAACCGAATTCTTCACTTTGAGGAGTAGAAGCGGCAGTGATATACGAATCACGTTTACTATGCAGTTCGCAATATTCGAATAGAGCAGTGGAAGGACCAAAAATAAAATCGGTAGTTCCCTCGATATAGCAATTCGTGAATAGAAGGCGCGCTCCTTCGGTTCCTGTATAAATAGTATCCTGATTTCCCAAGAAACGACAGTTGACAAACATCAGTCTGTCACCTTCGGTGTGAAGAGCTACTGCTTGCCCCAGTGGAGCCGCATTATTTTCAATCGTCAGGTCTTTGAAAGTGATGTCATTCCCTTCCACTTTTACCGTATAGGTGCGGAAAGTACCCATCTTATTGATATTGGCATGGTCATCATAAGTGATAATCGTTTTTTCTGCGCTTTCGCCCACTAATTGCACATTCTTCACCCAAGAAGGAATGACCAGCTTTTCTTTGTATATACCATTCTTGATATAGATCGTCACCGTATAATCCATAAAAGCGCGGACAGCTTCCACGGCTTCCTGAATGTTACGATACTCCCCTGTCCCGTCGCGTGCCACGACTAATGTGTCTTTGCGTTGCTGTTGTTGTGCATAAACAGATGTTGCTCCCACACCCAGTAGAAGCAAACACATCATTCCTTTAAAAATACTCCTTTTCATTGTCGGAAATTACTTTTGTAAACGTTCGTATTCCAAGCTAGCCATAATAAAAGGTCCTACGGCTTTAGGATCGTTATTGCGGATAGTTTCATTAATATAATAGTCATAATCGCCGGAACGATAGACCTTTCCTCCCAATCCTGCCACTGCACAAGCCTTGGTGATGGTTACCAATCCGTTCTTGTCCACTTCGATAAAATTCTCCAGGAATCCTTTGTAGCCTTTCAATGCCACATCCAGATAAGACTTATCAATATATCCCAAACGAACCGCCTTAAAGAGCGAATAAATAAACATAGCGGAACAGGAAGATTCTACGTAATTACCCTTATCACCACTCCGATCCATCACCTGATACCATCCTCCGGTCTTCGGGTCCTGAAGTTTCTTCACCTGCACAGCTACATTATTCAATATATCAAGCAGGGAATCTCTTCCGGCTTCATGCTGCGGAATAAATTCGAGCACATCCACCAATGCCATCGCATACCATCCCATTGCACGTCCCCATGTATGTTTCGACTGTCCGGTCACCGGGTCCGCCCAACGTTGAGTGCGGCTTACATCGCACGCATGACGATAAAGACCATTTTTAGGATCGTACGTATGACGGGCACAAGTGACAAACTGGTTGATTACATCTGCATAGTCCTGCGGAAGATTATTACGGAATGCATATTCCGCGTAGAAAGGAGCTCCCATGTAAATTCCGTCCAGCCACATTTGGTGGGGATAAATCTTTTTATGCCAAAAACCACCGTCCTCATTACGCGGTTGTCCTTCAAACTGGCTATAAAGCAGGTCGAGTGCTTTCTTATATTTAGGATTCTTGGTCTGCTCATAGATACGGAAAAGGATTTTTCCGGAGTTGATACGGTCAAGACTGTAATCGGTTAATTTATAAGCGGTAATGCTTCCGTCCTCGTGCACCATTGTATCCGCATACGCGATGGCGTAATCGCGAATTTTCTTGTCGCCATAAGCGTCGTACACATCGAGCATGGCTCCCAGTTCAAGTCCGTGGCAATAATCCCACTTCAGTTTCGGCTGAAAGTCGAGCTGCCAGGATTCGGGGTAACGGATCATTTCCGATTCAGTCAGTCGTACAGACCAGGGAAGCTTGCTGTCTACCTGTTGTGCCGATACGGAAGCGGTCATTGTAACCAATAAAGCCACTATAAAAAAATTATAAAAAGGAGTTCGTCTCATGGTTTGTTATTTTAAGGATTCAACATAGTCTTTTTTCACGCTACGAAAGTAGTGTTTTTCCTCTAAACCCAGTGGGATTTTTTAGTCAAGTAGGTGCATTTTTTGTTTTTCGTGCACGGAAACGACTAATTTTGTGCACGCAAACGTCAAAAATGTCCATTTTTGATGCAATATCTCATAAATTAAGAGTTTCATTTTGGAAGAAAGCAAAAAAGGTCTTACTTTTGGCACGGTTTACAACTAATACCCTCTGGGGAAACACAGGTAATTTATCATTAAAACAGAGAAAAAATAGAACAGAATGGAAGAAGTATTTAAGTACATTATCGGTCTTGGAGCGGCAGTAATGATGCCAATCATTTTCACGATTTTAGGAGTATGTATCGGTATTAAACTTCCCAAAGCGCTGAAGAGCGGTTTGTTGGTTGGTGTCGGTTTCGTTGGTTTATCAGTAGTGACGGCATTGCTCACCAGCAGTCTGGGTCCGGCATTAAGTAAAATGGTTGAAATCTACGGATTGGAATTGGGAATTTTCGACATGGGTTGGCCTTCTGCTGCGGCGGTAGCTTACAACACTTCAGTCGGTGCTTTCATTATCCCTGTTTGCTTGGGAGTTAACTTATTAATGTTGCTTACCAAAACAACCCGTACCGTCAATATCGACCTTTGGAACTATTGGCACTTCGCATTTATCGGTGCTATCGTCTACTTTGCTTCCGACAATATCTATTGGGGATTCTTCGCTGCCATCATCTGTTACATCATTACACTGGTAATGGCTGATATGACTGCTCCTGCTTTCCAGAAGTTCTATGATAAAATGGACGGTATCTCTATTCCTCAACCGTTCTGCCAAAGTTTCGTTCCGTTTGCTATTGTAATCAATAAACTATTGGATAAAATTCCGGGATTCGACAAGCTGAATATCGATTCTGAAGGTATGAAAAAGAAATTCGGATTGATGGGTGAACCGCTGTTCTTGGGTATCGTAATCGGTTGCGGTATCGGCGCATTGGGTTGTGCCAGCTGGAAAGAAGTATTGGATAATATTCCGGGCATTTTAGGACTGGGTATCAAGATGGGTGCGGTGATGGAATTGATTCCACGTATCACCAGCCTTTTTATCGAAGGTTTGAAACCGATCTCTGACGCTACCCGCGAACTGATCGCTAAGAAATATAAGAATAACACCGGATTGAGCATCGGTATGAGCCCTGCATTGGTTATCGGTCACCCGACTACCCTGGTGGTATCTCTGCTGTTGATCCCTGTCACTATCTTCCTGGCTGTTATCCTTCCGGGCAACCGTTTCTTACCGCTGGCTTCTCTGGCAGGTATGTTCTACCTGTTCCCGATGATTCTGCCTATTACAAAAGGTAACGTAGTGAAATCATTTATTATCGGCCTGGTGGCATTGATTGTAGGTCTGTATTTCGTAACAGGACTGGCAGGCTTCTTTACACTGGCTGCTAAAGATGTATACGAAGCAACAGGCGACCCGACAGTAAACATCCCCGCCGGTTTTGAAGGCGGCGCGCTTGACTTTGCTTCCAGTCTCTTCTGCTGGGGTATCTTCCACCTGACTTACAGTCTGAAGATTATCGGCCCTGCCATCCTCGTAGCACTAGCACTCGGAATGGCTATCTACAACCGTATCCGCATGACTAGAAACGACGCAAAGAACGCATTGAACAGTAATAAGGAATAAGTCGAAAAGCCTTTAACTGATAATAAGTAGTATATAATATATAACTCAATAAAAAACTCGAAAGATGAAAAAATTAGCAATTGCAATGATGTTGGGTATCGCAGCAATGTCTGCCTCCGCCCAGGTGAATTACAAGATGCAAGTGGCTTGCAGCCCGCAAGACGTGAAAACGTATGATACTAACCGCTTGCGCAGTAGCTTCCTGATGGAAAAAGTTATGGTTCCGAACGAAATCAACGTTACTTATTCTATGTACGATCGTCTGATCTTCGGTGGCGCAGTACCTGCAACAAAAGAATTGGTACTTGAAACAATCGACCCGTTGAAATCTAAATTCTTCCTCGAACGCCGCGAACTGGGTGTCATCAACATTGGTGGCGAAGGTATCGTAACCGTAGACGGTAAAGAATATACGCTGAAATTCAAAGATGCCCTGTACGTAGGTAGAGGCAAGCAGAAAGTGACTTTCAAGAGCAAAGATTCCAGCAATCCTGCCAAATTCTACATCAACTCGGCTACTGCCCACAAGGAATACAAGACTCAATTGATTACTATCGACGGACGTAAAGGTTCTCTGAAAGCAAACTCATTCGCTGCCGGAAAGCTGGAAGAAAGCAACGACCGCGTTATCAACCAGTTGATTGTTAACAACGTACTTGAAGAAGGCCCCTGCCAACTGCAAATGGGATTGACTGAACTGAAACCGGGTAGCGTATGGAACACCATGCCGGCACACACTCACTCTCGTCGTGTAGAAGCATACTTCTACTTCAATGTACCGGAAGGAAATGCTATCTGCCACTTCATGGGCGAACCTCAAGAAGAACGCGTCGTATGGATGCAGAACGAACAAGCTATCATGTCACCGGAATGGTCTATCCACGCTGCTGCCGGAACAAGCAACTACATGTTTATCTGGGGTATGGCAGGTGAAAATCTCGACTACGGAGACATGGACAAGATCAAATATACAGAAATGCGCTAACCGTTGCGTATTCCTGTATGACATATAATTTTTCAGACGCAGATAACGCGGATAGCACGGATCAAAAATAAGAATCCGCATTATCCGCGTCATCTGCGTCTAAAAGATTAGACTCATTTGCTCTTGATTCACAAACTCGTTTATCTTCTTTCTGTATTACCCCCAACGTTGCAAATGATAATGCTATGAGACATTTTTATATCCTTTGAAACAAATAGCATATATAATGCAACGAATAATACATGATTTTGACCAATTTTTACAAATAAAATTCAGTCGAAATACCGACCTTTGTCAACGAAACAAAATCTATTTAAATCCATTATCATGAATGCATTTCAAAAAACAGGCGAAAAGATGACAAACTACAGATGGACCATCTGTGCTATGCTATTTTTTGCTACTACAGTTAACTATCTCGACCGTCAGGTTCTCTCATTGACGTGGGATGAATTTATCAAACCGGAATTCCACTGGGACGAATCTCACTACGGTACTATTACTTCTGTTTTCTCCATTGTATACGCTATATGTATGCTGTTTGCCGGTCGTTTTGTCGACTGGATGGGAACTAAAAAAGGTTTTCTATGGGCTATCGGTGTATGGTCGGCAGGTGCTTGTCTTCATGCCGTTTGTGGTATTGTTACAGAAGCACAAGTTGGGCTTCATAGTGCAGCAGAACTGGCCGGTGCCACAGGAGATGTGGTAGTGACTATTGCTACTGTCAGTATGTACTGCTTCCTCGCCGCCCGCTGTATCCTTGCTTTAGGAGAAGCCGGTAACTTCCCTGCCGCTATTAAAGTAACCGCAGAGTACTTCCCTAAAAAAGACCGTGCTTATGCTACTTCTATCTTCAATGCCGGTGCATCTATCGGAGCATTGATCGCTCCTCTTACCATTCCTATTCTGGCAAAAATGTTCGGTTGGGAAATGGCATTTATCGTAATTGGTGGACTTGGCTTTATCTGGATGGGATTCTGGGTGTTTATGTATGATGCCCCGTCGAAAAGCAAACATGTCAATCAGGCAGAGCTTGACTACATCGAGCAAGATAATCGCGAAGCAGGCAGTGCTCCAATGACAGACGAAAAAGATGAAAAGAGAATGAAGTTCTGGCAATGTTTCAGCTACAAACAAACATGGGCCTTTGTCTTCGGTAAGTTCATGACTGACGGCGTATGGTGGTTCTTCCTTTTCTGGACTCCGTCTTATCTGAATACTCAATTCGGCATCAAAACCTCCGACCCGTTGGGTATGGCATTAATCTTTACGCTTTATGCGGTAACCATGTTATCCATCTATGGTGGTAAATTACCTACCATCTTCATCAACAGAACGGGTATGAATCCTTATGCAGCCCGTATGAAAGCGATGTTGATCTTCGCCTTCTTCCCATTGGTTGTATTGTTGGCACAGCCGTTAGGTACGGTTTCTCCATGGTTCCCGGTTATTTTAATCGGTATCGGTGGTGCTGCTCATCAATCCTGGTCAGCTAACATCTTCTCTACTGTAGGTGATATGTTCCCAAGAACGGCTATTGCAAGTATTACCGGTATCGGTGGTATGGCAGGAGGCGTAGGTTCTATGATTCTTCAGAAAGTGGCAGGTAACTTGTTCGTATATGCTTCCGGAACAACAATGGTTGACGGCAAAGAGGTGGAAATGACGAAAGAATTGCTCGAACAAGGAGCACAATTCGTACACCCTGCCATGACATTCATGGGCTTCGAAGGTAAACCTGCCGGATATTTCATAATTTTCTGCGTGTGTGCAGTAGCTTATCTGCTTGGTTGGGTCATCATGAAGGCATTAGTTCCGAAATACAAACCTATCGTATTGGATTAATTCCATTTCAATAGATACTATCAATAAAAACAAAAGAGTAATCCGTCGCCGGATTACTCTTTTGTTTTTAACCAATTATTCAAAAAATGAAAAATAAAAAAGCCTCTTCTCACGAAGAAGGCTTTTTAGGTTTACTTATCCTGCATCATCCTCCTGCAATTTTTTTAAACGTAACACTAAAAAACAGTGTTTTGCATTCCTATAATGAAGTATAGTAAACGTTAAGATGAAAAAAAGGGAAGTCTCACGACTTCCACAATTCTTCTAACCTTAAATCTAAATCTCTATGAAAAAAACGTGTTGCAAATATAGGCGTTTGTTCAATATAGAGGTGTTAATGAATTGCATAAAGAGAGAATAAAAACTAACATCTGCAAAAATGATGCAATTTTTCAGGAGCCTTCTATTAATTTTAATAAACTTTTATAGAGAGGATTGCGTTCCAAGAGTTCGGGAACTCCCGTGATGAACATCTGTTTCCTTGCACGGGTCAAGGCAACATTCAGTTTCCGGTCAATCAAAACACCCTCTTCTTCTGT
This sequence comes from Bacteroides sp. MSSM.1001136sp1_RTP21357st2_D2_RTP21359_211015, assembly GCF_040913205.1. Classification (NCBI taxonomy): domain Bacteria; kingdom Pseudomonadati; phylum Bacteroidota; class Bacteroidia; order Bacteroidales; family Bacteroidaceae; genus Bacteroides; species Bacteroides sp. MSSM.1001136sp1_RTP21357st2_D2_RTP21359_211015. The sequence continues at coordinate 50,245 of NZ_JBDFVF010000018.1, forward strand.
CAGATTGGATAGAAATTTTAATTGATAAGGGTAGTTGACACAGAAGGAATAGATTATTACATCACGCTCGCTTCCCTGGAACCGCTCCACCGTGTCAACCAGAATGCGATTCAAAACCGGAATACCTACTGATTCTATTTCTTTTTTAATCAATGCTATCTGACTCCGGTAAGGAGTAATGATTCCTAAAGTACGGGATTCGTCAAAATCCGACTGATGGTGTTCATAAATGCGAACGGCTAAATCCGCAACGATACGTGCTTCCGAATAGTTGATTTTGGCAGATGCTCCTGCTTTCTCCGGCACAGACGGATAAAAGGCTAAACGGCAGATCGTGTCCGAGTCCTCTATTTGATGAGGTAGTCCGACAGGAATCAGCCGCCCCCCGTAAAAAGCACGATTGGCAAATAAGGCAACTTCCGGATGCATGCGTCCCTGACGACAAAGCATATCATAGGAACGATGAATAGCAGACGATGAACAGGCTGCCGTACAGTTCCGATAAAGACGTTCGAACAAAGAATCTTTCAGATTGCTCAATCCGATAGACAGTAATGATTCATCATAGATTGCCGCCTGTTCCGCGTTTTGCTGCACAACAGCAGGCAGTTGCTTATGATCTCCGATCAATACAAACTTATCTATTGCATCTTTTTCATCTTCTCCACGTGCACAGAGGATTCCTAACAACTGCGGTTCCAGGATTTGGGTAGCCTCATCAATAATAGCTACATCAAAATGTTTCAAGCGAAACAGTTCCGGCTTACCGGAAATAGCCGCTACCGTTCCCACAATAATCCGACAATTCCGAATACGCTCGTAAACTTCCGAACGACGGTTGCAAGAGGATAATTCATTTTCAATCAGATGCCCGCGGTAGGCTTCATCACATGACAATTCACTTCCTACCCGGATAAAGTCAACTGCCGGAGCAATGGAAGCCAACGACTTGCATATCTCATCAACCGCCCGGTTGGTATAGGAAAGCAAAAGAATCTGCGCATCCTTGTCTGCATGGAAAGTCTCTACCATTTTCTTCAAGGCACATGAAGTCTTGCCTGTTCCCGGAGGTCCAATAAGAAGGAAATAGTCCTGTGCGGCTTTTGCCTTCAGGGCGACTCGCGTAAAATCGTCTTCCGAACAGAAAATCATGGAATCCAATGATTTATCAAACCTCGGAGGACGTTGTGACAGCAACAAGTCACGACGTTCTTTTCTTGCAGAAAGATAAGCATATAATCCCTGATACATCGAGCGGAATGTCGTATCCATTGTATCATGCTCTATGGCATAAAGGCTTTCGGCCGGAAGTACGGATGGATTCTGCTGGGTAGCACGCAAGCGGATACCTATTTCGTTTTCTGTCAGATACTCGATATTGCCTTTGAAAACCATTTTATTGGTGACATTATCTGTATCACAGTTTCGTTCATAAAGGATAATGGCGTCGCCTTGACGGAAATTAGGAAGGAAAGTTTCAGCATGAAGCATCTCACTTCCAGCGGTAAGAGTAAGTCCGGCTTTATATTCATCGGCGGCATGGTTCTCCTTTATTTTCAGATCATAAATGATTTCTCCAGCCTCACATTTCTCCGCCAATGTAGAGAGCCACAAAGAAGCTGCCCCTGTACGTCCCTCATAATCCACGTCACCGGATTTTGAGGTATAAAGTTCCTTTGTTATAAAGTTGTACACCGCATAGAAGTAATTCTTTTCCAATGCGGAAAGAGCTTTCAGCTTCGATTGAAAGTTATCAATAGAAGGACGCAGGTATGTTTCCCAAAAACGTCCTTTCAATCCTCTTTCATTCAAGGTGGAAGCATTGATTTCTTCCAGTTTTTGTGCCGTATATTCCAGACTGTTGCGTAATTGGACGCCATATTCATCGGCCACAATGCGGTTACGCAAATCAATCACCCGACGTACCATCGCCCACGAAGGACGGGAGGGATAAAGAAGCGGATAACGGGTATAAAGCAAATAGGCTTTCACTTTCCGGTGATCCATTCCCATTGAATATTGCAAGACTGCTTGATAAAGTAACATCTGTACTTTATTATTCTCCTTCGGCTCTACCTTGCCCCGGATAGCGTATTCATCCGCCTTGCCGGATTTCATTTCTATGAAAGAAGACATATCCCGCTGCATATAGTCGAGACGTCCCTGAAGTCCGAGTGCTTCACAGATATAAGACGGTTCGAGCACGGCATCTGTCTTGTCCAGTTCATAACCGGCTGCATGAAAGGTATCATTGACCGTTTCACGAATATGATCGAAGTGCAGTTTGCAGTCCTCAAAGAATTGGCGCTCTTTCTCTTTGTCGCGCAAATCGGAACAGGCAGCCAGTTCAATAGGATAACGCCGGAAGGCTTTCTGCATACAGGTACGATAATCTATGTCTTCACTCTTCGCATGAATCCATTCGTCCAGAAAAAGATTGGCTATATTTCCCAGTAACAGAGGCCGGGCATTTTCGATCGGTTGAAGACGGGAAAGAAAATAATTGGCCGGATGATGCCCGTAATCACGGAAGCACTCTGCCAAAGAACTGATGTCAAGTAAATAATCCGGTTCGAGTACAATGAAAGAAGGAGTCAGGATTCCCGCCTCATCCACTGCAACATCCAATAAATTGACCTGGGCATGACGCCAAAGCAGTTTGCACGTTTCTGCAAACTCTTCATTGATTTGAGGGATATTATAACGAACTAAATACGGTTTCTCCGAGACTTCATCCAAGGGAGTTACATACAAATATTGCTCGTCGGCATACTGGAAGCAGACACGCATTCGCTGCACTCGTTCGCGGGCAGGAGGCGCAACCAGGTAGGTAGCATCCGCACGCGGAAGTAGCCGGTATAGTTCCAAGGGAATATCCTCTTCCAGAAGTTTACGAATAAAGAAAGCTAATGTTTTCGCATCGCGCAAGAGTTGTTCCCGGTTGGGCTCCTGCTGGCGGTTCAAGATAGCATTCGAAGTGAGCCGGAAAGTATGCAGCCGGTTCTGCTCTGCAACAGAGAGACCGACCTTAGCCGCCACGAAACTGATTCGTGCGGAAAGGTCGGTCATCTGTAAGCTTTCGTTTTGCATTTGCGCGCGACAAATACGCTCCAGCAAGTCGCGCATTTGCTTATATCCTACGGCAAGATAAGCATCTTCCGCCCGGCAAACTGCTAAAAGGATTTCATAAGATTCTATCGCTTCACTCTTCGGACAGGGCAACTTCATCTCCAGCTTCATCTTCAACTTCCTCTTCTGTTTTCTTCTTGTCCTTTATCATCAAAATACTCATCTCGTACAACAGATAAAGCGGAATAGCGACAACACTCAAGGTGAACGGGTCGCCCGTTGGAGTAATAATAGCAGCAGCTATCACTATGATGACAACCGCATGACGGCGGTATTTCCGCAGGAAGGACTTGTTGACCACTCCCATTAAAGAAAGCAACCATGTAACCAATGGAAGTTCAAAAGCCAATCCCATGCAGAGAATCAGCATCATAAAATTGTCGATATAAGAATTGAGCGACAGGATATTCTCCACTTCCGAACTCAACTGATAAGTAGAAAGGAAACGGAGAGTCAACGGATAAACCATAAAGTAGCCCAACAGTACACCGATGAAGAACATTAGTGTTCCGATAGTCAATGCTTTACGCACGCCCTTTCTCTCATTCGGATAAAGGGCGGGATTGATGAAACGCCATATTTCAAAAAAGATATAAGGCATAGCCGTCACCACCGACATCCAGAATGCTGTCGACATGTGAATAAAGAAAGGAGCAGCCAAGTTGATATTGACCAGCTTCACATAAAATTGTTGCGTGAAGAAGTCATCGGTCAAATCAAATGTTTTACCGATATGCCGTAATAAATCGTAGAATATGAAATCATTGTGGCAAGGCGCAAGTATCACATGGTCGAAGAGGTAGGGCATAGCAATAAAATAGCCTATTGCCAATACAAACCAAACTCCAACTACCCGAAAAAGTACCTTACGCAGTTCGTCCAAATGATCCCAAAAGGTCATTTCTGCCATCCGTATGTTGTGCTCTTTTAGTTCTTAGAAGGATCTACAGGTTTGTCCAACTCGTCTTTTGCCTTGTTTATTTCTTCTTTCGCTTCGTTCACACCGTCTTTGAAGCTCTTTACGCCTTTGCCTAATCCGCGCATCAGTTCAGGAATTTTCTTTCCACCAAAAAGAAGAAGGATAACCAAAGCGATAATAATCCATTCGGAACCACTGGGCAAAAAGCCTAACAATAATAAGTTTGTCATAAGTTTATTTGATATAAGAGGTTTTTAATAGTTGCTGCAAATATAATCATTTTCACCACAGATTACACGGATTCACACAGATTGAAGAGAATATATAGTAGAAATAAATCGAAAGATAAGCTATAAATCTGTGTGAATCCGTGTAATCTGTGGTGAATTAATCCTGATAATATACCCGTTTCACCCGTGTCGATATACTTGTCAACACTTCATAAGGGATCGTTTCCAGCTTATCGGACAACACCGTAATCGGCAGATCATCACCGAAGATGATAGCTTGATCGCCTTCCCGACAATCAATATCCGTCACATCGATCATGCAAACGTCCATACAGATATTCCCCACATAAGGAGCTTTCTTTCCGTTCACCAGGCAATAGGCGTTGCCGCGTCCCAAGTGGCGGTTCAGTCCATCCGCATAACCGATAGGAATAGCTGCAATGCGTGAAGGACGTACCAAATGCCCCATCCGACTATATCCGACTGTATCTTCTTGAGGAACATCCCGGATCTGAAGAATAGTAGTTTTGAGCGTACTTACATTATGTATTATCGAATTGTCTATCGGGCTGACTCCATAAAGTCCGATTCCCAAGCGCACCATATCGTACTGTGCTTCGGGAAAACGCTCGATTCCTGCCGTATTACAGATATGACGGAGAATTTTATGAGAGAAGGCGGCCTGCAATTCTTGCGAACCTTTCTCAAACAATTCAATCTGTCCGCGGGTGAAAGCGTCGAACTGTGACGAATCACTTCCTACAAAATGAGAGAATACCGAACGGGGAATCACCGCGCTCTGATTCTTCAGTCGACGGATAAGCAATGGAATATCCTCTACCGCAAAGCCCAAACGGTGCATACCTGTATCAAGTTTCACATGAATGGGGAAGTTGGTGATTCCTTCTTTCTCCGCAGCTTTGATAAGTGCGTCGAGCAGATGGAAATTATAGACTTCCGGTTCCAGTTTATAATCAAACATGGTTTTGAATGCGGTAAGTTCCGGGTCCATAATGATAATAGAGGCGGTAATGCCTGCCTTGCGGAGTTCGGAACCTTCATCAGCAACGGCTACGGCCAGATAATCGACATGGTGTTCCTGTAAACTCTTGGCTATTTCATACGAACCGGCTCCGTAAGCTGATGCTTTCACCATACAGATCATCTTTGTTTCCGGATGGCGAAGCATAGAACGGTAATGGTTCAAGTTGGCTACCATCGCTCCGAGATTTACTTCAAGAATGGTTTCATGTACCTTCAATTCGAGGGCTTCGGATACCAAATCAAAGTTGAACACGCGGGAACCTTTCACCAGAATCACTTCCGAATGAAGCGATTTAAGTATATTGGATGCAAGGAGTGCTTCTGTATTAGGGAAGAAGTAGCGTTCGAGATCATCATCAAAACGGGCGGAACAAGAAGATATCTCCTGCCCTACTCCAATCAGTTTATTAATACCTTTACTCTGCACCAATTGTGCCACACGCCGATAAAGCGTAGCGGTACTTTGTCCGGTTTCCAGTATATCCGACAGGATAAGCGTCCGTTTCAAGCCTTTCTTTTCCGAACGGCGTACAAGGAAATCGAGAGCAATATCCAATGATGCCAAGTCTGAATTATAGCTATCATTAATCAGTACACAGTTATTCTTTCCTTCTTTCACCTCCAGACGCATGGCAATCGGTTCGAGACGGGCCATCCGCTCGGTTATCTGGTCGGCAGGTGTCATCAGGTAAAGACAAGCTGCCAGACAATTCAGTGCATTTTCAATGGAAGCGTCATCGATGAAAGGGATACAGAAAGTATTATCCATCTCCAGATAACGATAAGATATAACGGTATGATCTTCTTTCTTGGTCACACGGCTGATATACAACGGGCGTTCAATGTCGGTACGGCTCCAGGCAATCTCACGTGCCGTCAGCATTGATTTTGCGACACAATTGCTGATTAACTCGTTATCACCGTTGTAAATCACGACATCACAGTCTTTGAAAAGCGTCAGCTTTTCCATGCATTTCTCCTGCAAGGAGAAAAAGTTTTCCTGATGGGCACCACCGATATTGGTCAGAATACCAATGGTAGGCTTAATCATTCGCTTCAAAGCTCCCATCTCCCCCATCTCGGAAATGCCGGCTTCGAAAATACCCAGTTCGGCTTCTTCAGAAAGTTGCCACACAGAAAGTGGGACTCCGATCTGCGAATTATAACTGCGTGGAGAACGAACGATGCATCGATCCGGGCTAAGTAACTGATGCAACCACTCCTTCACAATGGTTTTTCCATTACTGCCGGTGATACCGATCACAGGGATTTTAAATTTATCACGATGTGTTTCGGCAAGCTTCTGCAAAGCTTTCAGAGGATTGGGAACGATGAGGAAGTTGAGAGAACTCTCAACTCTCAACTCTCCATTCTCAACTTCTTTAAAGTCTTCTTCCGTAATTACAAAATTACGTACGCCCCGGTCATATAAATCGGGGATATAACGGGCTCCGCTATTTCGTTTGGTAGTTAAAGCAAAAAAAAGAGTTTCTTCCGGAAAACTCAAAGAGCGGCTGTCTGTTAGCAGCCAATCAATAGTCGCTTTATGTTTGCCCACACGGCGGGCACCGATACTTTTGGCTATGGATTCAATCGCATATGACATAGTTCTGTTTCTTTTTGAAAATCTAAGTACGGGTATTTTCCGATAAGTCGTTCTATTTTTAACACTATTTGTCCTAAAAAGCGTTGATACGCTTCTGACTCGGGATGAAAGGGTTTGTGTGCCAAGTCCCGGCGGATGTCTTGCACAGCTACGATAACTTGCTTTGTTTCAGGAGAAAAGAAGGTTTCGGAGAAGCGTTCCCACAGGTAACGAATCGCCAGAGGAGACGGATGCAACATGTCGTCGGCATAGAAGCGATAATCACGTAATTCGTCCAATATGATTTCATAAGAGGGGAAATAGAACACTCGTTCCGGAAACAGTTGTTGCAATCGGTCGATGGCGAGCAGCAGAGTCGATTTGCTTAACTGGTTGGCGTGCATCCCGTCGCGTATATGACGGATCGGGCTGACTGTAAACAACCATTTTAGTTCCGGATTCCGGGCTGACATTTCGGTGATGAGTGCTGTATAATCTTCTACAATTTCTTCAACAGACAGCCGGTAACGCAAAAAATGACTCTCCGGCAATTGATGGCAATTAGCTACCACTTGTCCACTCTCCTTTTGTTTATAAACGTAAGCAGTCCCCATTGTCACTATCAGCCAGTTCAATTCCGGCAGTTTCTTATAAGCGTGATGAAGACGTGAATTTATGGTATTCAATGTCTCTTCGGGCGTAAAAGCAGAAAAAGAGCCATGATGCATCGGGCTATGCCATAAATCTTTGTAGGCAAACAGATCTTGTTTGTTGTATTCCTTATTCCTTATAATCTCCCTCAAAGCAGATGAGACGGATAAAGGATTATAAAGAATACCAAAAGGATTCAGGTCCAGTTGAAATCCGGCATCCATTAATTGTCGCCCGATATTTTCCGCAAAACAGGACCCCATCAGAAGAATATGATCTGCATGACTAACCGACGGCATCCCGGCAGGTAATTCTACAGATGTTTGAAAGTTCATACGATTTTCCATCATTTCATTACGTTTCATGTGCAAAAGTAATCAAAAAACTATTTCCGCCCTCTTTTTCCTCACGATTCAATAATCTTAGGAAGCATAGAAAAACAGATACGTCTTTATACCGGATAAGATTTTATAAAAAAAAGGAGGTCGAATATACTTTCTTTTCGTATTTTTGCACTAAATTTCCTAGAATCATGAATAGTGAACCAACATATAACTTGCTAAACTCCATCAATTACCCCGAAGACCTACGTAAACTAACCGTAGAGCAACTGCCGGAAGTATGCGGTGAACTAAGGCAAGACATTATTAAAGAACTCTGCTGCAACCCCGGACACTTCGCCGCCAGCCTGGGAACCGTGGAACTAACCGTAGCCCTGCACTACGTTTACAATACACCATACGACCGTATCGTATGGGACGTGGGACATCAGGCATACGGCCACAAAATTCTGACAGGACGCCGTGAAGCATTTTCTACGAACAGAAAACTCGGTGGAATCCGCCCTTTCCCATCTCCGGAAGAAAGCGAATATGATACTTTCACGTGCGGACACGCTTCCAATTCTATTTCTGCCGCTCTCGGTATGGCTGTCGCAGCCGCCCGGAAAGGAGATGCCAAACGTCATGTAGTAGCCATTATCGGCGACGGATCAATGAGTGGCGGACTGGCTTTTGAAGGACTGAACAACGCATCTGCCACGTCGAACAACCTGCTCATTATCCTGAATGACAATGATATGGCAATCGACCGCAGCGTAGGAGGCATGAAGCAGTATCTTTTCAACTTAACGACTTCCAACCGCTATAATCAGCTGCGTTTCAAGCTCTCGCGCATGCTGTTCAAGCTTGGCATTTTAAACGAAGAACGTCGCAAAGCGCTCATACGTTTCGGGAACAGCCTGAAATCAATGGCTGCACAGCAACAGAATATTTTCGAAGGGATGAATATCCGTTACTTCGGTCCGATAGACGGACACGACGTAAAGAACCTGGCAAGAGTATTACGTGATATCAAAGATATGCAAGGACCTAAAATCCTGCATCTACATACTATCAAAGGAAAAGGATTCGGTCCGGCGGAGAAACACGCTACCGAATGGCATGCTCCCGGCAAATTCGATCCGGTCACCGGCGAACGTTTCATTGCCAACACTGAAGGAATGCCTCCGCTTTTCCAGGATGTATTCGGAAATACACTGGTGGAACTTGCCGAAGCTAACCCGAAGATTGTCGGTGTCACTCCCGCCATGCCCAGCGGCTGTTCGATGAATATACTGATGGAGAAAATGCCGAAACGCGCTTTCGATGTCGGTATTGCCGAAGGACATGCGGTTACCTTCTCCGGAGGGATGGCTAAAGACGGACTGCAACCGTTCTGCAATATCTATTCTTCTTTTATGCAACGGGCGCATGATAATATCATCCACGACGTAGCGATTCAGAATCTTCCTGTTGTTTTGTGTCTCGACCGCGCCGGACTGGTTGGCGAAGACGGTCCCACTCATCACGGAGCTTTTGATATGGCATGTTTACGCCCGATCCCTAATCTGACTATCAGTTCCCCCATGGACGAACATGAATTACGTCGCCTGATGTATACGGCACAATTGCCGGACAAGGGACCGTTCGTGATCCGCTACCCCCGTGGACGCGGCGTACTGGTGGACTGGAAATGTCCGCTGGAAGAAATTCCGGTAGGAAAAGGACGGAAACTGAAAGAGGGTAGCGACCTTGCAGTGATTACTATCGGACCGATAGGAAATGTAGCCGCCCGTGCCATCACCCGGGCAGAAGCAGATTTAGGTCTGTCCATCGCCCATTACGATTTACGATTCCTGAAACCACTGGATGAAGAGTTGTTGCATGAGGCAGGACGTAAATTCCAACGTATCCTGACCATCGAAGACGGAATTATCAAAGGCGGTATGGGTAGCGCTGTCCTCGAATTTATGGCAGACAACGAATACAAACCGACCGTAAAGCGTATCGGTATTCCTAATATATTTGTAGAACATGGGGCAGTTGCCGAATTATACCAACTGTGCGGCATGGATGAAGAAGGGATTCTGACTAAAATAAAAGAATTTATCAATTGACATGAAGATTATTATTGCCGGTGCCGGCAACGTAGGCACCCATTTGGCCAAACTGTTATCGCGCGAGAAGCAAGATATTATCTTGATGGATGATGACGAAGAGAAACTAAGTGCTCTTAGCGCCAACTTTGACTTGCTGACTGTTGCCGCTTCTCCTTCTTCCATCTCCGGATTGAAAGAAGTGGGCGTCAAAGAAGCCGACCTGTTCATCGCAGTCACACCGGACGAAAGCCGCAACATGACTGCCTGTATGCTGGCTACCAACCTGGGAGCCAAAAAGACAGTGGCGCGTATCGACAACTATGAATATCTTCTACCCAAAAATAAAGAGTTTTTCCAGAAGCTGGGAGTAGATTCTCTGATTTACCCGGAAATGCTGGCTGCTAAAGAAATCGTATCTTCCATGCGCATGAGCTGGGTACGCCAATGGTGGGAGTTCTGCGGAGGTTCGCTGGTTCTGATTGGTACGAAGATGCGCGAAAAGGCTGAAATCCTGAATATACCGCTGCACCAATTAGGCGGTCCCAACATTCCTTACCACGTAGTGGCCATCAAACGCGGAACGGAAACGATTATCCCTCGCGGAGACGATGTTATTAAATTGCATGATATTGTTTATTTCACCACTACCCGCAAGTACATTCCTTATATACGTAAGATAGCCGGCAAAGAAGACTATGCCGATGTACGCAATGTAATGATTATGGGAGGTAGCCGTATCGCAGTCCGTACCGCACAATATGTGCCGGACTATATGCAGGTGAAAATAGTGGATAATGATCTGAACCGTTGCAACCGTCTGACAGAGCTACTGGATGACAAAACAATGATTATCAACGGAGACGGTCGCGACATGGATCTGCTTATCGAGGAAGGGCTAAAGAATACCGAAGCATTTGTAGCCCTGACCGGCAACTCGGAAACGAATATCCTTGCCTGTCTCGCCGCCAAACGTATGGGAGTGGAAAAGACGGTGGCAGAAGTGGAAAACATCGACTATATCGGTATGGCAGAGAGTCTCGACATCGGCACGGTTATCAATAAAAAAATGATTGCTGCCAGCCATATCTACCAAATGATGCTGGACGCCGACGTGTCTAATGTGAAATGCCTGACTTTTGCCAATGCGGACGTTGCAGAATTCACTGTACCGGAAGGTGCAAAAATCACCAAACACCTGATTAAAGACCTGGGACTCCCGAAGGGAACTACCATCGGAGGAATGATCCGCAACGGAGAAGGTATCTTGGTGACGGGTGATACACAAATCCGTCCCGGCGACCATGTAGTCGTATTCTGTCTGAGTATGATGATTAAAAAGATTGAGAAGTTCTTTAATTAAGCATAAGATAACTAAACCAATTTATGATTAATTCAAAGATGATATTCCGGATTCTGGGCTTTCTGCTTCTGATAGAAACAGCGATGCTGTTATGTTGTGGAGCGGTCTCTCTTTTTTATAAAGAGAATGACTTGCAGAGTTTCCTGATTTCATCTGCTGTCACAGCCTGTATTGGCTTTCTGCTGCTTGCCATCGGGAAAGACGCTGTGAAATCCTTGAATCGCCGTGATGGATATGTCATCGTCAGCGCAGCATGGGTTACCTTTTCCCTTTTCGGAATGTTACCTTATTATATAGGAGGATATATTCCCAATGTTGCGGATGCATTTTTTGAAACGATGTCCGGATTTAGCAGTACAGGTGCCACTATTCTGAATAATATAGAGTCGATGCCCCACGGAATACTTTTCTGGCGCGCTATGACGCAATGGATAGGTGGTTTGGGTATTGTATTCTTCACCATTGCTGTTCTGCCGATTTTTGGTGTGGGCGGAATTCAGGTGTTCGCAGCAGAAGCCAGCGGACCTACTCATGATAAAGTGCATCCCCGCATTGGCATCACTGCTAAATGGATTTGGGGTATTTATGCCGGAATGACGGGAACACTGATTATTTTATTAATAGGTGGTGGCATGAGCATATTCGATAGTATATGTCATGCTTTTGCAACGACCAGTACCGGTGGGTTCTCTACTAAACAGGCCAGCATTGAATATTACCATTCACCTTATATAGACTATGTAATTTCCATTTTCATGTTCCTTTCAGGAATTAACTTCACATTGCTACTGTTGATGTTTAATGGGAAAATTAAGAAGTTCCTACATGATGCGGAACTGAAGTTCTACTTTATTTGTGTTTCATTCTTCACTCTATTCATTGCTATCTGGCTCCATCAGACTTCTTCTATGGGAGTAGAGGAGGCATTCCGGAAATCGCTTTTCCAAGTGGTTTCATTGCAAACTTCTACGGGATTCGTCACAGCTGACTATATGCTCTGGCCTTCTATCCTCTGGGGCTGTCTCATCATTGTGATGATTATCGGAGCTTGTGCCGGCAGTACAACAGGAGGTATCAAGTGTATTCGTATGGTTATCCTGTTTCAAGTAGTGAAAAATGAATTCAAACATATTCTTCACCCTAACGCCATACTCCCGGTGCGGGTAAATAAGCAAGTTATTTCTCCTTCCATTCAGTCTACTGTATTGGCTTTCACCTTTTTGTATGTGGTCATTGTTATCATCAGTGTACTTGTCATGATGGGCTTAGGAGTCGGTTTTCTGGAATCAATAGGAACCGTAATCTCAAGCATAGGTAATATGGGACCAGGCCTCGGCACATGTGGTCCGGCTTTCTCATGGAGTGCATTGCCTGATGCTGCCAAATGGCTGCTTTCTTTCTTAATGCTCTTGGGACGCTTGGAATTGTTTACAGTATTATTGCTTTTCACTTCCGATTTCTGGAAAAAGAATTAAGAATTCAATAAAGGTAGTCTGTTTAATGCAAAAGCTACAATAAGGAGTACATTATCAAGCTATTACAAAGAGTACTTATCTATTCATATATTCTCAACGATACTCACTGTAATGAGAAAAAATACTCATCGCAATGAGAAAAAGTTCTCATTATAGTGAGAATTCTTTCTCATTACGGTGAGTATTCTATCGTATTTCTACGCTGTTATCACATCAGACCTTTCTAAGTAAAATCTTTCTTACAACAGGCTTATTTATTTCATAAATTTTATTGATAAGAACATCCATTTCCTGTTGGCGAGCATCACGGACAGCTTCAAACATCATCTTTGAATACATATCACGACGTCCCTTCAACCAAACGTTTTTATCCAAGTTTTCATCCATCACCTCGATCGCTTTTCTGTCGTCAGCATACAACAATCCCTTTTGCTGGAAAAAGCCGAATTCACACCACGCATATTCTCTGAATGTTCTTTCAATTTCCCAACGATATTCATTCAAGTGCATCACCGTCAATGCTTGTTGGTATTGGGGAGTTTTGGATTCAGCAGCAAGATTAATGCCCTTTGCCAGTTCATCTCCACTCCAGATTCCAATTTCTTCATCGTCTATCAACAACTTATAATTGCCTTTCAGTCCTGTTACTTTCAACGTTTCACGGTTCATCTCTTCCATAAAAGGAACAACTTTCAGCACTTCTGCCTGGCTCTTTTTCTGTCCCCAACCACGGGCAATAGTATCTAAAGGATAAGGAAGAGCTTCTGCCAAATAGTCAAAACTCAAATCTTTTCCGTTCTTCTTTATATTTGAAACGGTACAATTTTCCGACTTAACGACTTGTTTTTTATTAGCATTAATCTCCATATCCGCTACTTCTTTACCTACAAATCCCTGGGCTTTCAGGAAAAGATAGGCCATTACCATGTGTCCGTCGTTATCGGGATGAATACGGTCACTGCCACAAAGGGTAAAGGTAGGATCTTTCTGCTGATATTGCTGATTAATAGCTGTCATAGGAGCATTTAAATCGGTAAATTCCCAATTATTCTTAGCTGCCGATTCTTTCTGATATTCAACAAGCCGTTTGATGGTTTCATTTTTTGTCTTGAACGGTGTATTCTCTTTCAGTTGTACGGTTTCATCATACGGAGAAGTTCCGACCATCACGATACGGGTATCAGGAAGATCTTTAAAACGCTTCTCCATCTGCAGGTAATTCTTTATACTTTCCTGATATTTCTGCTCACCGAATTCTTTGGGCTTATCACCGTTATATTCAAAATATCCGGAATCATTCATACCAAAAGTAACCATCAACACGGAAGGTTTCATCGCAAAAATATCACCATCCAGGCGTTTGTTCATATCATAGGCCGTGTCTCCACCAATACCACCGTTGAAAACACGGATAGGCATATCCGGAAAACGGGTCATATAGTATAACCAGATGTATGAATGGTAATGCCCACCATCCGTTATACTATTTCCCAGAAACACTGCTCTCTCACCCTCCTTAAAAGGTTTCACAGTTTGTGCAAACGCAGCAGTACATGTCATACAAGCCGCTGCAATCAATACAAAAAGTTTTTTCATGTCTTAATTTCTATTTTATAAACTGTTATTTTCATTATGAACGTTTTCTTTATTTTTTGAGAGGATCATATACGGCAACTGCCACGCGTGAATCGGCACAGCCATAATATAAGAACCATTTCTGATTGTAGAATACAAGTCCTTCTATAAATACGGTTCCGGCTGGATATTGTCCGCTCTTTTCAAAGTCTGATTCGGGAATATAGAAAGGCTTATCCAAGCGATCGATTAGTTTAGTAGGATCTTTGGCATCAAATAAGGCTTGTCCGGCGCAATAAGAGTTGGCTGTATACAGTGTGTCTCCTTCTGCGCCCGATTTATTTTTGCCGTTATAAAATAAAAGGATTCCTTTGTCAGTCAGGATGGCAGGAGGACCACATTCGGTCAGGTCACTGTCGAACTTACCTGCGCGGGGAGTCATCACTTTCAGGAATTCTCCATTTTCATCCAACATCGGTTCCCAGTTGACAAGGTCCGTGGAAGTGGCTACATTCACAAACTTTTCTCCCCAGTACATCCAGTATTTGCCGTCAATCTTGGCAATCACTTGTTTGCCGTCAATTAATTTGGTTACGATAGAGGCAGATTTGGAAAATTCATCTATGAATCTTCCGTTGTATGCTTTTGCGAAAGCCGGTCCATGTTTTTCCCACGTTTGAAGATCACGCGAGGTGGCCACTGCCAAACGTGCCTGTTTGCGGTTCCATTGTGTGTAATGCATTACGTAAAGCCCGTCTTCTGTTACAGCAACACGTGGGTCTTCGCAACCGCCGGGATTTTCCAGTTCTTTCTGACTATCGTCTGCCGGATAAAATACAGGTACGGACATTCGTTTGAAGTGTAGTCCGTCGTCAGAAGAGGCATATCCCAAACGGGAGGTACGTGATCCGATACCGGTTGCCGAGTTATCTTCAGCCCGGTAGAGGACTACTACTTTTCCATTATAAACAGTGGCAGCCGGATTAAACGTATCACTCGCTTCCCATGCTACTGAATCCTGTCTCATCGGACAATAGAAAAAGGTTGTAGTGTCAGGAGAAATAATCGGATTAATACCTTCCGGACGCTGGAAATCTGCCCATGCCCAATCCGGGAATTCAGATGTCTGCTTCTTCCCGCCACAGGAAGTGACTAATGCGGCAGCCACCAGTAGATAAGCTATGTTTTGTAGCTTTCTTTTCATTTTCACGTTTGATATTATAAATAAGTACTTTTACAAAATAATCTTAGATGGTTAGGAGGCACGGATTACACGGATTTCACGGTTTTTAGAGTGATGAATATATAGAACAACAGCGTTAATCCGTGTAATCCGTGCCTAAATTTATGATATAAACTTATATGCCTCGTTAATTTGCTTTAAGGAAAAGAGGGAGGTGTCACTTTAGTTCCCCACTTCACGTCAGGCTTGGACGAGGTAGTGTATTCTATCGTAGCCCCATTATTCAGTTGATCCCAATCGATCCATGTACTGTCATACGGTTTACCGTTTAGCTTCATGGACTTGATATAAATATTCTTTTCCGAACCGCCTTTTATCACCATATCCCCTTTCTTCAAATGAACTTTCACGGATGAGAATATCGGAGTGTTCACCGTAAAGCCTCCCACTCCCGGTATTTCGGGATAAAGACCGATACAAGCGAACACATACCAGGCGCCCATCGTCCCTAAATCATCATTGCCCGGCAGACCATCAATTTTACTTGAATACTGTTCATTCAATACACGGTTAATAATCTCCTGTGCTTTATAGGGAGTTCCAACCCAGTTGTATATCCAAGGAATGTGAAAACTCGGTTCATTGCCGGAAGCGAACCAGGCATCATTATAGCCGGCATCCAGACGAGTAAAGAATTCATCCAGGCGTTTTTCTGCCGCTGCTTTGCCTCCGATAATTTCTATCAGTCCGGCAATGTCGTATGGCACCATCCAGAAATAATTCTTATAGGTCGATTCACGGAAATCTTCAGTCAGTGGTTTCCACGAACCATCCGGATTACGTGATTGCAACCATCCGGTTTCCGGGTTATACAGATTCTTCCATGAACGTGCGAAATGGAAATAACGCCAGCTTGCAAACTCATCTCCTACGGCATGTAAGGCAAATTGTGCGATTGCAAAATCAGCGGAAGTATATTCTAGTTGTATAGAAGCGTTGTAATATCCTTTATCCAAATACTGTTTCAGTCCCGGACGAGCCTCAACCTCCTGTGACATTGCTCCCGGTTCTTCCGCTCCTTTTCTCATGGTTTTGAAAATTGGTTTCGGATCATAATTGCGGGCACCAAAAGCGTAAGCATTGGATATCAGGATAGGAGTCGGATCTCCTTGCATCACGCCGGTCTCTATATTAGCCATCACCCAACGCGGGAAAGCACCACCAGCCTCTTCGGCAAACAATTGGTGAGAAATAACAATATCAGAGGCTACTTCAGGATCAAGGATTGACAATAGTTGAATCTGTGTACGATAGGTATCCCAGTTGCTAAAAGAAGTATAGTGCTTGGAACGGGATTTATGCACTTTGAAATCAGCTCCCATGTATTCCCCATTCACATCACTACATACGTTCGGGTGAATGAATGAACGATACAGATGGGTATAAAATTGAGTGGTACGATCCGGATTGGTTCCTTCTACTTCAATCTTACCCAAATAATGATTCCATTTGGATTCTGCCTGATTCTGAATCTGCAGGAAATCCCATCCGGTATTCTCCGCTTTCAGATTCTCGCGTGCATTTTCTACTGATACATAAGAAACCCCAATCTTATATTGGATATTTTTCTTCTTATTTACATCAAAAGTAAAATAGACTCCGGAGTATTCTCCTTCAGCAAAAGTCGTGTTCGGCTTCAGTTCATTTCTTTTCCATGTTCCCGATTCCAACGCATCCGTATCAAACTCTGCTACAAAATAGACTTTATACGGTGTACGGAGTCCACAGAAATTACCGCCTTCTGCATATCCTTCACACTTATTCGGTGCAGTAATAACGATGGCGGCCTGCTCTATCGGAGTAGCAGAAATACCTCCACCGATAATTACCGTACCATATTGCTGATCGGCCGGATATTCATAACTCGCCATACCAGTTCTTTCGGTCACAGTCAGTTTAGCTTTGATGTCTTCCTGCACCATTGCCTCATAATAACCTGCATGTCCTTTTTCTTCAGAGATATTGATACGATAGTTGAGAATATTGTCCGGAGACATCTTCAGTTTGCCTTTTACCGGAAAAGTAGGGAAGTTGCCCATGTGTTCGCAACCGCCGCCACTCAATTGGTTGATGACGAATCCGGAACGTTTAGAAAAGTAAGAGGGGGTAAACTGCACCATTCCATAAGGGTAGGTGGCTCCGGGATAAAGATATCCCGAAGTCAGACCCACACCTTTCGTTCCTATCAGGGTATTTACCTGACGGGAATAATTACTCCCGGCGCTCTGCGCCGAGAGACTCCCCCACCCTCCAATCAAAACCAATAATAAACCTGTTAAAACTTTATTTTTCATACTGTATTCTCGTTACACTTTTTAGTTTCTTATTCTTTCGACAAAGAGAAAGGAGCGGCATACTTCGACGTACATCGTTCTTTATTCGGCTGACTCCCCATTTCGAAGCGGATGATTCCTCCGTCTGCTATATCGTCGTATCTGATAAAATTCTTATCCAACACACGTCCATTTAAGGTAGCAGACTGGATATAGAGATTCTCTTTACTATTGTTGTTCGCTTCAATCACGAATTTATTGCCGTTTTCCATCGTTATAGTAGCTTTCTTAAATAACGGACTGCCAATTACATACTCATCCGTACCCGGACAAACGGCATAAATGCCTAATGAGCTCAAGATATACCATGATGACATACCGCCTTGGTCTTCGTCTCCCGGATATCCTCTTTCTGTGGAATTATACAATCTTTCAACGATCTGGCGTACCCAATACTGGGTTTTCCACGGTTGACCGGCATAGCTATACAGATAAGGCATGTGCTGAATCGGCTGATTGCCGTGTGCATATTGTCCCATACCCGCCAATTCCATTTCTTTCATTTCATGGATCACTCCTCCGTAAGTTCCCGGTTTAATAGTGCTGGGAAGGGTGAATACCGAATCCATTTTGGTCGTAAATCTTTGGTCGCTTCCGAACAAGTTTATTAATCCTTCTACATCATGGAATACGGACCAGGTATAATGCCAGGCATTACCTTCGCAGAAAGGTCCACCCCACTCCAACGGGTCAAACGGTTCCTGCCATTTACCATCAACGCCTTTTCCACGCATAAAACCGATAGACGGATCGAATACGTTTTTATAATTATACATCTGACGGGCAAAGACTTCCTGATAATGTTTGTTTCCGGTCATTTTAGCCAGTTGGTAGCCACAGAAATCATCGTATGCATATTCCATTGTCTGTGCACTCGATCCCATTGATTCCGGATAAGGAACATATCCCAGTTCAAAATATTCTTTCCAGAAACTGCGTCCGTTGGCGCCTCCCCAAGGACCTTTATTCATGGCTTCGTGTGCGTAGGCTTTCAAAGCTTTCTCCGGATCAAAAGTCCGAATCCCTTTTGCCCACGCATCTGCCAGTAATGAAATGGAATGATTACCCAACATTCCTCCTGTTTCTCCGGGAGCTGACCAGGAAGGTAACCATCCGCATTGTTCTTGTGCGGCAAGCAAGGCATTCATGTAACGTCCCTGCATAGTAGGATGCAAAATATTAGTTAATGGAAATTGAGAACGGAAAGTGTCCCAGAATCCATTATCGGTGTACATATATCCGTCATATACTTTACCGTCATAAGGACTATAGTAATAAGGTTCTCCGTTTGCTTTACGTTCATAGAATTTGCGTGAAAAGAGATTGGCACGGAACAGGCAGGAGTAGAAAGTTTTCATTTGTTCGTCTGTTCCACCTTCTACCTGGATTCGGTTCAATAATTCATTCCACGTTTTATGTCCACGTATTTTGGTGGCTTCCAAATTCTTATCTTTACCCAGTTCGTCGTTCAGTGTAATCACAGCCTGCTCTGCGCTGATATAGGAAGAAGCAGCCTTTGCCTGTACTTTCGATCCTTTCTTAAATTTGATATAAGCACCATAGCCTTTGCCTTCTCCTTCCAACTTTTTAGGGAAAATCTCATCTTTCTGATTTTCCCACATACCGTAATCCTCAAATGCTTTATCGAACTGCACTACAAAGTAACTACGGAATGTCTTAGAGTTATTTACAAAACGTTGGTTATTCACCCAACCGGAAATTTGTCTCTTAACCGGATCAATCTTGATTTCACTCATATCTGTATATCCGTCAATTACCAGATAGGCGTCTTCGGTAGAGGGATAAGAAAAGCGTAAATGTACACCACGAGTAGTTGGAGCCATCTCGGTTGTAATTCCATTATCCAGCATCACTTTATAATAATGCGGCTTGGCAATTTCATTATCATGGCTGAACTTCGTTGCCCGCATCTCCTGATTAACGACTAACTTCCCTACCATCGGCATAAAGGAATACACCGCATAATCACTCATCCACGGGCTACATTGATGTGACTGGCAGAATCCTCTAATATTATCTACTGCATATTGATATTTCCAGCCTTCTCCATTTTTCCCTGTTTGGGCAGACCACGTATGCATGGCATAAGGCATACCGGTAGTAGGGTATGTATTTCCATAACTTAATCCGAAATGAGAGTCGGTACCTTGCAGTGTATTGACATATTGCACAAGGTCTTTCATTTGGGCATATATTCCTGTCGAAATAAAAAGAAAGATTACTAGATAAATTAGTTTTCTCATGGTTATTCTTTAATGTGTAACGTACTATTTTTACTGATAAATAGATTGAATGAATCATTTATTGTCGAAAGTGATTCCCGGCCAATCATCCGTACGGAATGGAGATGCCGGAAGATTGGCTCCATTATACAAATTACAGATCGGATTATCAGCCCATGCGTATCTAACAGCTATCGGGAAAGCAACTTCCGGTGAAGATACAACGATGGTATTACCCTCAATCACAGCATCAGCCCAATGAAATTTATGATCAACACCGGCAATGGTAAATCCCTTTATTACTTCGTTATTTGCAGTCTTCAACCCACCATCTGTATGTTTGAAATAAATACGGATCTTATTACCTTCCATCTGATACGTATCATACATTGGACCGGAATATGGTATTTTCTCACCATAAGTCTGTGCCCGCGCAGCCAATGCCAAACGTCTGCCGACTTCCTGCTTATTTTTCGGATGAATATCAAAAGCATCACCTATATCAATTGTCACAGCCATTCCTGTATTTGCAAGATGCAATGTTCGTGTTTGAGCTTCTCGCAATTCAGCCCAAGTTGCATCCACTGGAGCTGTCTGTTGAGCTGTGAAACTTGCCAGTTGCACCATGTAAAATGGAAAGTCATATCCCCAACGATCCCGCCAGTCTTTTATCATTAATGGCATCAATTCACGATATTGATATGCCTGTCCTGTGTTAGCTTCTCCTTGATACCAAATCGCCCCTTTTATACTATAAGGAATCAACGGATTCAGCATCGCATTAAATAAGAAGCCAGGAATATTCGGTTCATTGGCTGTATTAACAGGCATCTGTGGAATATCCTTAATATTCAAAGAAATTTGATACTTCCAATCACCGGCCAATGGTATGGCATCCAATTGGGAACGATGAAGTGAAATACTTTCAGGACTTCCATTTATACCACCCGTACCTCCTGTATCCATAACACGCACAGCAATCACTGCTTTACCACTTTTCACCAACTCTTTGGGTATCTTATAGCTTCTAGGGGACATCCATCCCTCGGTGTGTCCTACTTGCACGCCATTGAAATAGGTAAAATCATTATCATCAATTACTCCGACATTCAACGTCAGTTCTTTGCCCTCCCATTTCGCCGGAATATCTATTGTTTTTCTGAACCAAACGATACCATTAAATCCTTTCAAACCTTGCTCTTGCATCAAACCAGGCACTCTCATTGTTTTCCATGCACTGTCTTCAAAGTCTGTAACTGTCCATATGGCTCTGCCATCCACAAATCCTTTATCAATCTTTTCAATCTCCTTTTTCCAATCTTCCACATCTGAATGAAATTTCTTTTCACGATCTTCGGATGAAATCGGAAGTTCTTTCAAAACATCAAGTTTCTTCTGCATATCCGGCATTGTTGCTAAAGCCTCTTTACTCGTCCATGTCTCAATATAGGTACCTCCCCAAGAAGTATCTATCAAGCCGATTGGCACATTCTGATACTTATGTAAATCACGTCCGAAAAAATAACCGGCTGCCGAAAAGTCTGCTACACTTTTTGATGAACAAACCTGCCAACCATTTCCTGCTGCTTTAATGTCATTTATTGGTAATGGACTTGTTGCTTTCTCTACCAATAAGAAACGAATATTCGGATAATTGTCCGCCTCCTCTTTTTCTTGCTGATAGTTCATCACTTTACCCCAACCTTCTACCTGCATTTCCATATTGGATTGGCCGGAACATACCCATACCTCTCCGATCATCACATTAGAAAGTTTCACTTTTTTCCCATCGGAAATTATAATATCATAAGGTCCTCCAGCTGCCGGAGTGGTTACTTTTGTATTCCACTTACCTCGCGCATCAGCCTGAACTGTATATTTCTTCTGATCCCATGAAGTAGTGATTACTATTTCCTTATCGGGTTTAGACTCACCCCATATAGGAGCTTGTGTTTGTTGCTGCAACACCATGTTATCCGAGAATATCGGAGGCAAGTTCACCTGCGCTGATAAACTAGTCACACATAATGACCAGAATAATGAAAACATATACAACTTATTCATTCCTAAGTATACTTTTATCAATTTACAAAATATTTATTATAAGAACGAATAAAAGGACATTTACCACTAATATCTATTATTTAGATTTCCCGATTAGCTAGCCTGTGAGTACCCGGGAATATCTCTTTCAATAATATTTAAGAGGATCATTTCCTGTTTATAAAGCTTAGAAATGATCCTCTTAAATGAATGAAATTAATGCCTATCAGATTTATTCTTTAAAAAGCATTTCCCAATTATATACACGGTAGAAGTATGGACGATAAAAATCCGCACTACCTACTGCATTAAAATTTCCTCCAAAGCCATCAGCTGGGTCTGTATTAGTAGAAAATACTAATTCACCTTCTCGTGATAAATGAGGATGTAAATTCACCATATATAAATTACCATAAGTCTGCACACCCAATTTATCCAAAGTATTTGGAAGTCCGAATAAGGTTTTACGATCTGTAAAAGGTCCATAAGGCTTATCACTCCGGAAAATATACATTTCACGCCCAAACCATTTAGCTTGTGCTACCATATAATAGCTATCTCCTTTCTTAAAAACCCAAGGCATACTACAATCAGTTTCTTGAATTTTGGAAAGAGCAACTTGTTCCTGCGTCGGATAAGCATTTTGCCAAGAATATTCTCCTTCTTCATTGCATACATAATATTCCCATGGGCTATCTAAACTATGTGTAGCTGTACGTGCAACTATAATATTATAATTATCATACGTACCATATAAATAAATATGTCCGTCTTCATCTTCATATAAAGTAGAGCCATATCCATAAATATCAGCATCATTAAAATGATGATTCACACTAATGAGTTTCATATAGTTTTCATCACCCGGCTTCCCTTCTAAACTATAAGTAGCCAGGCAAATACCCTCGTGCCTCATTTGATGTTCTTCATCAGTATTATCTACTCCATTCCAAAGAACCTGTAATTGATTATTATAAACAGTAGCATCACCCGCCCAATATAACCAATTTTGATCAATATCTCCTTCCTGAATCTGTTCATCTGTTTTGGACGCCTTCGGATGACGAATATGAGTACGTGCCTGATAATAGCGTGGAGCATTCGGATCAGTAGTCTGGATAAAATCAGCTAACCAAACAAGATTTTCTTCTTTATCACCTGGCGTTTGTACCATAATCGTGTTACGAGGGAAGTTCACCTTGTTTCCATCACGTGACCGAGTTTCCCCATCTACTACTCCATACCAACTATCATTAAATGACCAAAAGGTATTTCCATCAGGCAACTGCGTCGTCAACACTCCATCACCTCCATTCCATCCTAAAGTACGAGTAAACAACTTGTCATATTTCTTATCTTTAAAAGCTACCACATAATCATTACGTTCCAACAGTTCTAATTCCCATGCCGGATTTATATTATTTAATACATTTTCTACTGCATCATCCTGCGGGGTATTCTCGTATTCCAAAGGAAAGGCTTCAAATTTGTCACAAGCTTCAATTGTTCCACACAACAAAGGAAGTAATAAGAACTTTCCAACTTTATATTTATTCATAACTATATCTTTTAGTAATTAGAATGTCAATTGTACACCTAAATTCACAACACGTTGATTCATGTATGCATCACCAGCCGTATTTGTTTTTATTTCCGGGTCTTGCTGATACTTATCATAACCTGTAAATGTTAACAAATTGTAAGCATTTACATAGAAACGAATATTATCGATAGCTTTCGGCAATATCTTCTTTGGAAGCTGATATCCCAAATCGACAGTTTTCAAACGAATATACCAAGCATTAATCAACCAGAAATCAGACATATAAGTACTGGCACTATTAATTGTAGAAGGATTAGTCGTCAAGCGCGGGAAACCAATTTCTTCACCATTTTGATAGCGTTCCAATGTCCAACGGCTAGTATGAATAGGCTGAAACTGACTCTTAAATGATTCAATACCTGTACCATTAATAGCAAAGCTATAATCGAATGAGCCCTGAAATAATACATTGAAGCTAAATCCTCGCCAATATCCACCAAACGACCATCCCAAAGTTGTAGAAGGCAAATTGGGCTTACCAATAGCACTTTTATCATAATCATCAATCGTTCCATCATTATTCAGATCGGCATATTTCAAATCACCAGCTTGTACAGGAATATCTGTATAGGGAGCTGCTGGAGCATCTGAAGCACCGGCCCGTATCTTCGCAACATCTTCTGGAGTATAGTACCCAATCCATTTATAACCAAAGGGCTGATTTAAAGACTTTCCGGTCGCAGCCAACCATGGATATTTTTGTTGAGCTTCGGCTTTATAATCGACCCTATTCTTTGCATAAGAGAATACCAAGTTTGTATTGAAATCAAAATCACCGAATCGATCTTGATAGCTAATCTGACCATCGAAACCTTGATTAGTTGTCCTTGCTATATTATTTGGAGAAAAACCGATACCAATAACTAATGGAATGTATTCTCTCGTCACTAACTGGTCATAGCGCTTATCTAAAAAGTAGTCAATAGTAAATGAAAATTTATTTAAAAAGTTCATATCCAAACCAACATCAAATTTCTTCGCCTTTTCCCAAGTAGCATTAGGAGTTCCCAAATCACCTTCCTTATACGAGTCAGTAAGTTTTGGATAATCGCCAAAAGAGTAACCATCACCCTTCTGATATACCTGATCATACAAATAACGATTGCCCGCTGCCACATCCGAACCAACAAGACCGTAAGAAGCTCTAACTTTCAAAAGTTGTATTTTATCTGCCAGCCAATCTACATTTTTAAAGAAGTCTTCTTCTGAAATAGCATAACCAATACCTACAGCTGGAAAAAATCCGAAACGATTACTCCTTCCGAAACGGTCGGTTCCGTTATAGGCCATATTGAGATCTATCAAATATTTACTTTTATACTTATAACCCATTGTTAAGGTATATCCTTCAAAATTGTTGGGAACAGCTGCTGATACAAGACCATCTCTGTCTACTGTAGTAGTTTGAAGATTATACAGAAACATAGCACTGACATCATGATCTCCTCCATTAAATACGCGTGCATAATTCACCGAAGCTTGAATATTCAAGTCTTTTGTAGCCTTTTCCGTACCACTAGTCACAGAAAACGTTCCATACTCATATACTTTATTAGGATTAATTACATATCCATTAGTTGACGAATCATAATGATAAGTAGGATATTGAGATCGGTTTGCCTGACGATGATTTTCGTCTACACTCGAATATGCCAAGCGATAATTAGCAGAAAGTCCCGGTGTCAGAAAATCCATTTTCCAAGTAGCTCCATATAGAATATTATTATCATTACGACGGGTACGCTTATATCCTTCATTTGCTAAACGAGCATTCAATGTTGGTCTATATCCTTCCGTATCATTCAAATAAGCATAAGAACCATTCGGATTTAATACCGGAGCTGAATAAGGATGCATTTTTGAAAAATCATAAATTTCACCTGTCGCATTCATATTACAAGGCTCATTGATATTCATAAAACGCGATGATATATCCAAACGCATACTCAAATTATCCGTCACAGCAAAGTCAATATTAGTACGATAATTGAAACGACGGTAAAAATAATTAGAATTCACTCCACTATCCTTCGTCCCAAAGTCTTTCACCATACCATCTTGCGTAAAGTAACCAGCAGAAACAAAATATTTCAACCTTTTAGAACCACCGGAAACATCCACATTTACATTTTCCTGAAAAGCACTTTTCTTAAAAATCTCATCATACCAATTTACATCCGGATGGCCATAAGGATCTGTATGATCCCTGAAAGCCATCACATCTGCTTTTGAGAATAGTCTGGGCATCCCATCATTCTCGTATGCTTCATTCACCAAAATGGCCGTATTGTATGAGTCCAAAAATTTTGGAGTACGTACTGGAATCTGCATACCACCTTCTAAACGTACATTGATTTGAGGCTTACCCTGTTCTCCTCTTCGGGTCTTCACCACCAATACTCCATTAGCTCCCTTAATACCATAGATAGCCGTTGTAGAAGCATCTTTCAAGATAGATATACTTTCGATTTCATTCACATTGATTTGAGACAACTGTTCATACGTATACTGAACATCGTCCACTATAATCAATGGCTTATTACCATCATTATTCAATGAACTCACACCACGAATAAAGAAATCAGAAGCATCTTTGCCCGGCTGTCCGGATTGCTGTTGGCTAAAAAAGCCCGGTAATTTTCCGGTTAATGCATTCTGCAAGCTACTAGTCGGTACATTACGTATTTCACGTGCTTGTATACCACTAACAGCTCCAGTCATCGTAATACGCTTAGCTTTACCATAAGCTACTACCACTACCTCATCAAGATTCGTCAAGTCTGGCGTTAGCTCTACGTTCCAATCCCGCTGGTTCCCGACCTTCACAGTAAGTTTCTTAAAACCAATATAAGTGAATTCCAACACTTCACCCTTATTTACCTTCAACTGATAATTACCGTCAAAATCCGTAATTGTACCAATTGTCGCATCCTTCACTTTTACATTTACTCCCGGAAGCAGTTCACCATCTGTGGAAGACACCTTTCCTTTTACTGTTATCGATTGTCCAAAGGCAAACGCAAACAGGTTTATACTTAATAATATTAAAAGTATTCTTTTCATAACATATTACCAATTCGGGTTTTGAACCATATTTTTATTCTTTATCACTTCCGAGTACGGAATAGGATAGAAGTAACGTTTCACATTAAACGTAGTAGACAATACATTTATCTTATAATAAGTCGTTACAGCACCAGAAATTTGAATATTTAAACCTTCCAGAGGTTTCTCGAAAACTTCTTCAGCTATTCTCCAACGACGGATATCCCAATAGCGTTGTTCTTCAAAAGCCATCTCAATACGTCGCTCGTTTTGAATAATTTTACGCATATCAGTTTTATTTATCGACCCTAATGCTCCTAAGCCATAATTATCATCTTCATCGATACCCGCACGTTTCCTCAACGCAATAATAGCATCATACACATCTTGTGAAGGTGCCGACTGATATTCATTCAACGCTTCAGCATAATTTAGCAATACCTCTCCATAACGATACATCACCCACAAGTGTAGTGCTTCACTATCATACTCGCTTTTCGTTTTATAATCTTTCATGAACTTAGATATATAATAACTAGTTCGGCTATATTCGGCCCCTGAAGGATTATTCGCTCCACCGAAATTTGTTTGAAGCTGCGTATTCAACCAAGAAGAACCATGATGCAATACTGTTAACTCTAAACGGGGATCACGATCTCTATACGGATCATTCTTCTCATTATATTCATATTTTGTACTATTACCCGGAGTTTTTCCATCTTTCATTAAAAATGATTCCACTAAATTTTGTGTCGGATTAGTATTTCCATATCCCAACGCATTTCCGGAAAATCCCAATGGACCATTAGCTGTTTCAAAACCTTTTCCTTTACCTATAGGACGAAAGAAAATCAATTCCGGATTATTATCTGAACTATAAAATTCTGTAGATATTTTACGGAAATCATCTGTCAAATCCAACGTCTTTTTACCATTAGGACCAAACTCATCAATTAAATCTTTAGCTGCTTGAGCCGCCAGATTCCATCGTTCCGGATCATAAGAAGCATATCCAATCAATTCATTTCCAGGTTCTATAGGTTTCTCATTAAACAACGGACTAGCCGCATATAACAATACTCTGGCTTTCATTGCCATACAAGCCTCTTTTGTTGGTGCATGTGCATAGTCACCGCCATCCGACATCGGTAATGAACGAAGATCATTTTTAATTTCATCCAATTCACGAACAATATAATCAATGCATTGAGCAAATGTATTCCGGGGAAGCTCTATATCATCATTCAAATCGTATACTTGATCACCCACCAAAGTAACGCCGCCATAACGTTTCACTAATTCAAAGTAAAAGTGGGCTCTCAAAAAACGAGCTTCCGCTTTCATTGTATAATTCAATGTTTTTACCTCTCCCAACGCATTCGTATATTTCATGTTGAAAGGCACTACGTCAATATTATTAATCAAGATATTCGCTTTACGGATCCCTTGATAATATTCACCCCATTCCATATCTGTTACACGAGTCAATGCCGAATAGCGTCCAACTAACAATTTATAGACTGCTGGGTCATTATTATTGACGGAAACAGCATCATCCGAAGCAGCATCTAAAAAATCACCATCCACCCGATTGTATCCACTATATAAATGTTCATAATAGATATTGTTCAGAAATCGTCTGGATTGTACACCAGCCGAATCGACTTTGGAAAACAAATAATCAAGTGTGAATTGTTCCACTGGTTCTTTCTCATATCCATCGTTACAAGCCGAAGCCATGAACAACAAACATGCACCAAAAAATGTTAAATATTTATTTCGTACCATACAATAATTCATTAAAATCTGATATTAATACCTGTACTAATACAACGTTGTAACGGATAGCTTGTGAAGCTAACTTCCGGGTCAACTAAATCGCACGCAGACTTCGTAAACAAGTTTTGTCCATTGACAAACAGTTTTACACGCAAACCGCCCAAATTGTTACGACAAAATGAATCGGGTAAGTTATATCCCAAACTAATATTCTTCAATCGGATATAGTTTCCGGAACGTAACCAGAAAGAGGAGTTCCAGCCATTACCACGATTATAATTATTTCCACCAGCCGTCAGTCTTGGGAACGTAGCAGTTTCAGCTGTTTCCGGAGTCCATCTCCCTAACATATTTTCATAAGCCTGACCATAAAATTGACCATTTTGTTGGAAGCCCTCAGTCAGAGTCACATCACCTAAATAGTAATCACGATTATATGCTCCTTGCCAAAGCATAGAGAATTCTAGTCCTTTCCACTCAAAACCCAAATCAATTCCAAAGTAAGAATACGGTTTATCGCCACCAATTACAGTACGGTCAAACTCATTAATCACTTTATCACCATTCAAGTCTTTGTATTTAATATCACCTGGCTGAATATTATTAAATCCTTCGATTACCGGACTATTTTCTATTTCTTCTTTGGAAGTAAAGAATCCATCGGCTACCAATCCGTACATGACTCCTACAGGACGCCCTGTCTGACGCAAATATTCTTCTGGAACATACTGTTCGTCCATATAGAGCAATTTACTTTGGTCACAACTCCAGTTAGCAGAAATATAATAATTGAAATTGCTCACACGGTCTTGATAAGTCACTGAAAGTTCTCCACCATAACGACGCACCTTACCAATATTTTCTGACGGATAATACTGTCCAATTAACTGGATACTTTTGCCTCTGTTTTGGAGCAAATCAAAATATTTGTCATTATAATAATCTGCGGTCAGTTTCAAACGGTTATCAAATAATGATAAATCAACTCCCACATTCAATTTATACGCTTTTTCCCATGTCAAGTAAGGATTTGCCAACGGAGTATTTTCCGTTGTTAGATTTCCCATACCCAAGTTTATTCCCATTGGGTAACCAGCTGCCACGTTGCTAGAAAATGTTTGTCGATATCCATAATAACCTGAATTATCCATACCATTCCCCGTCTTACCAAATGTTCCACGTAACTTTAGCTGATCCAACCAATTAGCATCCTCCATAAAATTTTCTTTGCTCACATCCCAGCCAAGACCAAATGCGTAGAAAGTTCCCCAACGGTTACCCGGAGCATAACGATTGAAATAACTTTCACTCACAGCAGCCTGTACAAAATATTTCTCCGCATAATCATAAGCTACGTCACCTATAATATTGGAAGGCAACTGGGGTAAATCATAATTGACCAAGGTTTGACGAGTATCGCTCATTAAAGTAGCTTTTACTCCATGTTTTCCAAAGCGCCGATTGTAGTCGACAGCAATCTGACCATACATTTGTTGATAGCTAGTCACTGAATTAAAAAAATTAGATTGTGTATTTGTGGCCCCATGCAAAATATAGGATTCTTTCCCTTCTTTATCAAATCCATAAGCATATACCGGAGCACGTTTGCTTCTTTGAACATACGAACGGTTCTGAATAGAGACATTACCCACCATACGAACTGACAGACCTTCCACAAATTTACCAAAATCATATTTCAAGTTAACACCTCCCACCATATCTCTCGCGCTATCCTTGATATAGCCTGAGTTAATCGATTGAGACATCAGGTTATTGTCAAACGTTTTATTACCACCCCACGTTCCATTTGGGTTTTTAATAGGATAAGCATTATTAGGAGTATTATAAATAGAATTTAATAAGTTCCCATAAGATACTCCAGGTTGATTACCATCTTCCACACGACCAAGTAAAGTTACTTTTGCTGTAAAGTCATCAGTTATATTGATGTTCACCTTCGAAGTAATCATATAACGTGAATATGATAAATTCGTATCGTGGGCATCATTATCTGTGGGATTTGCAAACAACCCTTTTTCACCCTGATAACCAACACTTACAAAATATTGTGTAACCCTATTACCTCCTGTTACATTTAGATTATATGCTTGTGTAATAGCATTTTTATTCAATATTTCATCGAACCAATTTATATCAGGATGTGTGTAAGGATTAGAATGTGTACGAAACTTATTAAAGTCATCGTATGAATAAAGCGGATCCTTTCCGTCATTTTGCAATGCTTCATTCAACAAATATGCATATTGATATGCTGATAGAGGCTTAGGAGTTTTTAATGCACTCTGTACGCCGAAACGTCCCGTAAAAGACAATTGAAAACCTTCTTTAATCGGCTCTTTAGTTGTAATTAGTAAAGTACCACGCGAACTGCGCATGCCCAAAAACATTGATGACAACGCATCTTTCTGTACAGATACCGACTCGATAGCTTCGGGATCGAGTGAATATAGTTCTCTCTGGATACCATCAACAACTACGATCGGAGCATTGCCACGTGAACCGACACTGAATTCAGTGTTATCACTATAAAATCCCTGGCCAAACAAAGGTATAGCACCAATCAAATCATTTCTTGAATTAGCAGCAATCTGATGCGCACGAGCTCCTGCATACTGACTAACATTCAAACCTGCCATACGGCCTTGCAAAGCCGGTAAGATAGTTGTCCCCATCATAGATGACAACTCGTCCGTATACACAGTAGCAGCAGATCCTAAATAGTTTTTCTTATTTTTTGGTTCATAAGGACCACTAACAGTTCCCTTGTCTTTGATAAATTGTTCATTTAAAGTCACCTTGAACACACGCTCTGTATTCTTCAACTTATTAACCTTAACTTCTTTGTGAATGAACTCCGGATGTGACAAACGCAATACATCTCCTTTTTTCATTTGAAATGTAAAAACTCCATCAATCCCTGTTATAACTTTAAAATCACTATTTTTCATGGTGATCGTTACATCCGAAACCGGATTACCATATTGGTCAACCACCTTACCAGTAATATTAGCACCACCTACTTCCTGTGCAAATACTTTTGGAGACATCATTCCCCAAAGCATACCCATGGCAAGCAATACAAAATAAAACCGTCTACTTATTTTAGTTACTATATTATACATATAATTTATCTATCTTTTAATATTAATAAAAAGAACAAATGCTTGATGGCTTTATTCACAGGCAAGTTCGCAAATAAAAGGTTCTTTTTCACCTTCTACCTCTCCCCCTTCCGCAGCTATTTTATCATCAGTACCCGTAATGCTAAGTGTACCATCCTTATTTGTAAAGATGTACTCAATACGGGTGATCGTTTCCCCCTCTTGAATTCCAAAATATTCTGCCGGCCAAATTGTTAAATTAAAGATATTACTAAGAAAACTGTCTTCCTTAGGCATCAACGTCTTTGCACTCTTTTCTTTTACTTCATACGTATTGCCATTATCTGTATATGCTACAGCTTCCAAATAGACAGCAGCCTCCTTAAGGTTATTGGTATATGTATCACCTAGGAAAGTGAATGTCACAAAGTCATCTTGTAATGCTGCTAGCGGTTCAACTTTATTATAGTGAAAAGCACAGAAATCAGTTACTTCGCCTACTCCTTCTACCACTTCGAAGCAATCGTTGCTAGGTACATACTTTTTGTATTTCATACCGTGTTCGTCATTTGCAGGAAAGTCGTCTTCCGCAAAGTTAATGAAGAAAGCAGGCTTAAAACGGAGATTTTTAGGTCCGGTTTTACATTTCAAAGTTATTTTGATAGTAGCATTCTCATGCTCAAGCATCGTATAGATCTTATTCGTACTAAAAGCTACCCATTCCATATCGTTCAACACATTGGTACCCACACCATATTCAGCCCTTAATACTTCCGACCAAGGTACATCCACATTTTTGGGCACTAATTGGGGGTTAACAGGTGACATGGGCAACGAAGTAACTCCATCTTCCTTACCTGTAGCCGTATAGGTTACAGTTGTATTCTCACGTGCATTCCAACTTTTCGGAACCAAGATTGCCATAAGAAATTTTTTCGTTTGATTTTCTGCACAGTCAATATGAGCATCAATAGTAAAAGTTGCAATTTCTCCAGCTTTTGCCCAATAAATGGGATTCTCTTCCGTGCCTTGGTTGACATTAACTTTATCAAGATAAACACATCCGACTACAACAAGCGCCATCAGAATGCTACTGCTTACCCAAGCAATCCTATTTTTTTTGATATTCGTTTTCATAAAATTACTTTAAAACATTATTCTGTTACTTGCTTAAAAGTATATACATACTTATTTGTATGACATCCCGGACTCAAAGTGATAGACATCTGACGCTTTCCATTTACTGTTCGAAACCCAATAAGCGTCTTTATTTCTTTCTCTGTCCCATTTTCTTTAAAAAAAAGATGAAACGGATATATGGGATCATCTACACTCCAGCTACCATTACCTTTCACTATAAAAGGTAAATAGTTTTCTATTTTATATGTATTATCTTCATTCAGCACAATATGGAAACGCGTAAAATCCATCATATCCGTAATGTCCACTCCATTTCGAGAAACAGCTGATAATTGCCAGTTGGCATTTATATTTTTAGCTACTTCTGAATAATTATCAGGGGTTATTTCGTCTTTAAACGTATTGCAAGAGCTAACAATTATTGTTAATGCAAAGAAAGCCCCCATTATAAATCGCACATTTAATTTCATACTATACTCTATATCTTAAAATTATTCATAATAAGGATTTTGTATTAAATCTTCAGACTTCACTATTTCTTTATAGGGAATAGGAAAGAAGTACATCGCTTTACGGAAAGTATGTTTACGGACCGGAACCACCTTACCTTTTTCTGTTATAGTTTTTGTTATTTCGAATCCATGCATCTGCATATTTTCAGTATCTTCAGCAATCATCCATCGACGCACATCAAAGAAACGATGTCCCTCAAAAGCTAGCTCAATACGACGTTCCAAGCGAATAGCGTCTTTCATTTTCCTGTAATCTGTTTCTACACCCTCTTCTAATCCGTACCTACCATCATTTCCAGCATCGATACCAGCACGTTCACGAAGTACTTTCAATACTTCAAATGGACTTATAATTTGTTCTCCTAAAACATCTTTATGATCTGGACCGTAATATTCATTGACTGCTTCTGCATAATTCAACAGAATTTCAGCATAGCGAATCAAGTCGAATGCCTGTGAAGTACCTACAAACCAATTTCCAGCTAATTGACGATGACTAAATTTCCGAATATAATATC
This sequence comes from Bacteroides sp. MSSM.1001136sp1_RTP21357st2_D2_RTP21359_211015, assembly GCF_040913205.1. NCBI lineage: Bacteria > Pseudomonadati > Bacteroidota > Bacteroidia > Bacteroidales > Bacteroidaceae > Bacteroides > Bacteroides sp. MSSM.1001136sp1_RTP21357st2_D2_RTP21359_211015. The sequence continues at coordinate 84,213 of NZ_JBDFVF010000018.1, forward strand.
CGGTCGGCGTACCACTTCCAAAAGCATCAGTAGTCGATCCCACTCCTTTATGAGTATAGACGACGTGATCTTTATCACCTCCACTCATTATTACACTACCATTCCAAACAACTGTATTAGCAAAACGTGGGTCACGTCCTTCTGCTGGTTTCATGGGATCATAAGGATATTTATCGCTTTCCCCTATTTTCTTTCCATCTTTCATCGGGAACTGTTCTACTAAGTCGTGATAAATATAACCTCCATTACCGTTACCACCACACGTGGGAGGACCAAACAATGCTTCACGTTGATTACCTTCCCCTGGCCTGCATTCGAATATCATTTCGCAGTACGATCCATTTGAATACGTCACATAGGCACCATCCGACACTTTACCAAAGTCATTATTATGGAAGATTGCATAAAATCCCCATCCCGGTTCTGATCTTCCTGGATTGTATCCATCAGCTTCTACATGACGCGTGTAAATAGCATAACGATTCAGTTTTATCACATCGAGAGCTGCATCAACAGCTGCCTTCCAACGTTCTTTATCATAATTAGGATGACCTATCAACTCTTTTGGGCAATTAGTAGATGTACCAAAATCACTACCATTGAATAATTTACTAGCTTCATATAAACGAATACGCGAAATCAGCCCCTTACATGCGCCAGCTGTGGCGCGTCCATTATTCATACCGCTGAATACAACAGGCAAATCTTTTGCAGCCAACTCACATTCGTCTACAATATATTTCACACAATCAGCATATGTGTCACGCTTTGTTTTCATATCATCTTCTACCTCATATATGGTATCACCAAGCAAAGGCACTCCACCATAATGACGTAACATCATTGCATAATACCATGCACGCAAGAATCGGGCTTCCGCCTTATACTGAATCTTAGTGGATTCAAGTAACGGAGCACCATCTACATACTTCATAAATAAATTCACCCTTCGGATATTAGTATATGCCTTCTTCCAAACATCATCTTCCAATACATTAAGCGAATTAATAGTCCCGGTTGCAAACATTACATCATTAGTAACATCAGAGACTACTTTATAAGCAGCCTCGTCACAAGCAGTCTGCAAGCCTCCATGTTCTTTTGTTACCCCCAAAATATTAGTAGTGTATCGATTGGGCTTAACATCATAACCAACATCTACATAAATTTGAGAAAGGAATCCTGCCGTATATGCACTATCTGCAAAAACAGATTCCCGATCAAGATCCGTCGTCTCAACTTGCTCTAAATTAGCACAAGATGAAAACAACCATACACCTGCAATAGGTAAAAATAAATAAAACAAGCTTTTCATATACAATAGAAATAGCGGTTAATAAATCGTTTATAAACTCTGTAAACAGTAATATTCATTATTATTAGTTTTTTTTATCAGATTACATTTGTTCATTTTCAATTAGAACGATTAAAAAACAATACACCACTAAACAGAATTACTTTTTTTTGTGGTATACAATATCACTTTGTTAAATATGCACTTCAGAACGTTTTTGAAAAACTATACTTATACAAAGAACGGTTATGAATGAAAATGCCACTACAAGGATAAAAAACAATTCATTCGGGTTTAACTATTTTATAATCAAAAGCCTGAATTTCTACAGGTCCAAGCAGCCCCGAAGACTGTAATGAAGAATCAGCTTTCCAAGGATTAATAGTCGTCCACGTCAGACGTTGGTCTTCAGGAAAACGTTGATCGCCGATTAGACGATTTTGCCAATTATTGACGACTGTTATCTCTAATTTATTCTCACCTTCCTTTAAATAGCCTGTCACATTCAAACGATATGGGAACGTCCATACCCCACCTACATATTGTCCGTTCAGTGTCACTTTTGCCATCACCATTACATTACCCAAATCAATATACAAGTTCTTCTGCGGAAGTTTTTCTAATGTGAAAGTAGTTTCATAAACAGCCTGGCCAGAGAAGTATTTAATACTGTCATTCTCTGAATTCATCCAATCTTTCAATTGAGACCAGACTACCGGTGTTTCCGGTCCACGCTTACCTGCTTCAAACGTGATCCTCCAAGGGGTATTTATCTTACAAACTGTTACTTTCTGCGGAAAATTATCTTTCGTTTCTGTTAGCTTGTTATTCTTACGAAAAACGATAAAGGCACTTTCATTTCCTTCCAACTCAACCGGTAAAGATATATAGCCTTCTTTACTTTTAAAATCCGGTAAATAACGGATCTCTCCCGTAACAGGATTCCAAAGTTCTGGGGAGAATTCCTGCGACACACGAAATTCTCCGTTAAAAACCACTCTCTCATTATGCTGATTGGACACAAAATAAATTTCCGCATCCGGTAGAGTTCGATGTATAAACAAAACTGGCATATCCTTTCCACATCTAAAATCAGGATGTATATTCAGTGCATCCAACACATCTTGTAAAACAATGCCTCGTTGAAATACCCTTCCTTTTCCATAATGATCGTTAGCAAACAATTCTGTACCAATACGTGATACCTCCTTGTCTACTTCAGGATAACCGGACAGACTCGGAGAATATTCAGGAGCCTCACCATAAACAGCCAAACCATCGTGTACCAATTCACTAATCCTTCCCAGTACTTCGGGACGCATTGATTTTTGATTTGGCAATACTAGTAAACGGTACTTCATTCCATCAGGCAGGGTTAAATGACCATCCTTTACAACAGCCCTCGTTAAAAATACCTCGGCATTAATGAAGTCAAACGAATACCCTTTTGGTAGTTGAGGGTCTATCGAGCCGGTCATTTTGGGAGTATCTTCACCGATGAAATAAGCAACATCCGCCACATAAGTACCTTGCTGTAAAAGGAAGTTCGACCTCCGCAGATAGTCTGTAAATAAATCCATCTGACTAAACCAAGTATTTTTCCGATTGAAATCACTTCCAAACCAAGCACTCATACCAGGATTGCGATCCTCATACGGTTGATGAATATACAGATGAAGCAATGATGCATTGATACCTTCTGTGAAGAAACGATCTATCCGCGCTTTCATATTGGCCGGATAATTCGTGAAATTAGGTCCTCCACTGGTACAAGACTCCGCCCAAATACGCTTTTTACCGTAGATATGTCCACAAGAGGAAGCACAACGATTCTCAATTAGCCCCAAATCACCAAAGTTCCAAAATTCACCACTAATCTCATCAGATTGACCGCCATATTGCAAGAACTCTCCCGGAAATCCCCAATGCCCATAATTTTCCAACCAAGTTGTGAGTCCATGTTGATGGCAAATATCCCTCAAACCACCTACATAATCGTATGAAACTCCATCTGCAATCAGACGGCGCAAGTCCCAAAGGAAACGAGAAGACATATCTTCATTCCCTACTACTTTACCATACAGAGTAGGCAGATAAGGAAGCGGATCATATCCATAAGCTTTTATGAAACGTTCCAGCATATCATCCGTCCAATTTTGGCTACCCGTCTCGTAGCTGTCTTGCACTACTATTTTCAGGCTTTTACGATCAGCTTCAGGGATACGACGAAGAATTTCACCCATATAAGCATCAAAATGTGTGTTGACATGTTGCTTACTCATTTTATCCACTTCAAGTCCGGTTGCTTCAGGTGTGGCAGGTGTATTTGTCACACCTGTCGTTTTCATTTTCAGGCAAGAAATAATCCAGTCACCTTCCGGTACATTCCACGTCAGCGTTCCGTCTGAAGAAAGAGAGGCAGTTAAATCGATCACCTTATTCTGTGGTATCACAAAGCCTTCCGAGTCGTTATACCAATCTTGATTAGCCCACATATACGAATCCCATTTTGGATCGGGACGTTGATACATCTTTGCCAGAGATTGTTCCGGATATCGTTCTATCATTTTTGCGGCAGAAAGAGTGGCCGTGGCTTCTACATCCCCATAAGAATTAATCGGCTTATCCAGCAATAAACGAAAGTCCGCAGATTTCGTAGCAGGAAGTGAGAGAACGACCGGAGCATTGGTAAAAAAGCCAACAGAAGGCATACCATTGGTACGGTCTATCTCAAACTTCCGGATCGTTTTATAGGCATCACCGACTTTAGCTTGCAATTCCGCTTTGGTCCATACATAATTGTTTGTTGTAAAAGTAAAACTGCGAATAGGCTGTGGTTCATCAAGGTGCATTTCAAAAACTACGGGTTCATATCCTTTCTGTTGCAGTTTCCATTCTTTTTTAAACACATCACTTTGTGTAGGATAAGCTATAACACGGACCAATTGCATCGAATCCGAATATTCAGGTATCGTATATGAAAGTGTTCGCGGACCTTTCACCATCGTATCGGTGGCTGCCAGATAACGCATACTCTGTTCCGGCTTCACCCACGGTCCTCCCGACTGACTCCATCCGGGACTATTAAACATTCCTATTTCCATATCCAGTTCTGTCGCAGTTTTCAGTGCTGCATGTACAGCATCCCACCATTCAGGCGCAAATATCTTCACATTTCCATAAGCATTTCCTCCTATATCAATATTTCCTATGTAAGCACGAGTAATCCCTGCCTTTTTCATAGCATACAGATCTTTAACCACTCCCTCTTCTGAAATATTATCTGAAATCCAATACCAATAACATCCCACTCGGATACTATCGGGAATTTCCCGGAAGCCTTTTTCAATAGTTACTATAGAAGGCACATCTTTTACATTCGAGCACGCTGATAAAAAGCAAATCAAAGCACACGTAATCATTACTAAAACATTTTTCATGATATCATATTTTTCATTTTAGTCAAACGAAATTCCCAGCAACTCCTCCGGTCAACTTACAAAAAGATAATGTATAAACCGGAGAAATATTGTGGAAATGCAAACACCAATCCTAACTTTTTACCTATATCTATTGAACTTTATCCTATGAACGCTTGAAATTTGGGAAACCACTAAAAAAGAATCATATAAAAATAATAATCAAGGCGATTAACTTCAAGTCAATTCACAAGACAATTTTCCTAAAGTTAATTTTGTTTCTGCACAGATTTAAATTAAATGATAATTTAGTTTATTACGGTACGTTTTTAAATGTATCAATAAAAAATTCAGCAGTCTCTAGAGAAGATTTTTAAATTTCATTTCTCATATTCTCATAGGTGACTGATAAACAACAAATAGTCAAATAAATAGCTTATGAGAAATACTTTCTAAGACGGCATTTCTCATAATACACCTTCTATTTTAGCTTAAAATTCACCTTATTCTCATAGTATTTCAGAGTATTTCTCATAGTTAAATACTATACTTCTCCTTTTTTCTGGTTGAAGATAAACTGTAGTTCCGATTGTCCCATATATTATGGGAAAATGTTCCCTAATATTATGAGAATTTATTCCCACAAAATAAGAGAATCTTTTCCCTGTTAATAGGGAATACCTTCCCACAATATATGGGACAAGAAGAATATGTACTTCCCTGATAATCGTTGACTAGTTGCTTCTTTATTCTTGTATAGGTTGATTGGAAAAACACTATGAGAAATGAATCTAACAAGTATGAGAAACAAGGTAAAATACGGGGTATTTGACGGAAAAACTATGAGAAATGCCGTCTTAGAAATCATTTCTCATAGTCTATTCTATTAGTTTTCTGCTATTTATGATTAATGAATGAGAATATGAGAAATGAAAATCATAAATACACTCTAGTAGGGTATCTATTTCAAATTAAATAGAAAATCATAATGCCCTGCTTCTACATCAACAGTCTGCTCCTTAACGCTCACTTTCTTCTTATTCTTTTTACATGAGACAGCATTATTAGGGATGCAAACTGTAGCCATTGTTCCGGCAGGAACTGTCAATTGAAGATTCAACTGATTATCATCTTTCAACTTCCAATTAACAACAATTGTGCCATAAGGTGATTCTTTCGTTACTTTTGCCCAGGTCACACCGTTTGGAATTTGAGGATCGACATAGAAGTGACGATATCCAGGTTTAGCCTCGTCAAGACGTATTCCTCCTACAGCCTGATAAAACCAAGTACCAATTCCATTGTAACAATTGTGCACACGACTTCGTTCTCCGCTCCAATATTCCCAAGTCGCTGTCGCACCATGGTCAATCATATACAGATAACCGGGATAATCACGTTTCTTCATCATTTGATAGAAGAAATCCACTTGTTTATTCCGAACAGCCCATTCTGTCAAAATAGGCACTCCAACCAGACCAACAGCAATATGTCCTTTGTGTTTTTCTTCGGTCATCGTAACGACATTCTCTTTCACTTTATTGTACAAAGAATCGGGTACAACACCTACCAACATAGGATAGCACATATCCAACTGTGAGCCGGTAGAATAGATCCCTTCATCCACACGGTAGAATGTCTGATGAATCAACTTATTGAGTTTTTCTCTACGGATAGCAAACTCTTCCGCCTCTTCTTTTTTGCCTAATGTTAAGGCTGTCTTATACATAGTGCCCAAGCATTCGCTGATAAAACAGTTACTTACCAAATCCACAGAAGCCTGATTACCAGCATCTACCCCCATAGGTGCCAGCCAATCTCCCAAATACCAGTCACGGTATTTGGTATCGGGCCAACGTTTCAGCAAACCATCTACTGTATACTTATCAACATACTTAAACCACTCTTTCATTTGAGAATAATATTTCTCAATCAAGCGGGGATCATTATAGTTGACATACGTTCTCCAGGGAGCCTGTACAAAGAATCCGCACCAATACGGACCACCGCCACCGGCACCCGGATTAGGACCAACATGCGGCAAACTTCCTCCTTCACGCATGGAGTCTCCCCATGTTTGCACCCAGTTTTCAAATGTTGGAGCTACATCGTACATCGTTTGCAAAGACATCGTTGAGGAGTTTCCATCACCACCATATCCTGCACGTTCCAAATGCGGACAGTCTACCATATATCCACTAAAAGTCAGACATTTCATCGTATACTGAATCATTTGGTGAATAGCATTCAAGTCGGTATCCGAACATTCAAAAGTTGCGGTCTGTTTATAATCTCCATAAATTTGCATAGATTTCATTGCACCTGTTTCCGGTTTCTGAGGAAGATTGGATATTCGCACATATCGAAAAGCGTGATGATTGAATTTATTTCTGAAGTATTCTCCTTGCTTACCACCAGATATATAAATATCACTTTCACCTTGCTTGTCAAATTCACCGTCTTTCGTCAAATTATCACTATATTCCATAATAACTTCATGACCTGCCGGCAATATAGGCATTTGCATCTCAAACCATCCGGTCTGAACCTTTCCCATATCTACCAGCCAGAGACCTTCAGCCAGCTTCTTTACAGAAACAGCCGGCAAAATCTGATGTATCTTGTTTACCTCACACATTTGAGGGGAAGCGATATGATCGGGAACATTCACTTTCACAACAGGAATCCATTCCATTTTGTCTAAAGCCTGTGTTGAAAGATCTCGCGGAAGAATCCTTCCATCCACCCTCTCACCTCCAAACTGCAAAGCACGCCAAGTACCTGTATCCGAATAGCCACTTTCACGTCCGTACCATGATCCGTCTGTCTTCGTTACGACTTCCCATTTACCATTTCTCAACACATCCAATTCTGCTTTTACCAGCGGACCTTCATAAGCAGCTCCGAAAGTCGTCGTTTTATACCAACCTTGTCCCAGCCAGATAAGCAAATCATTTTCTCCTTCTCGTAAATAAGGAGTAATATCATAAGTAACAATCAATGAACGTTTAGATAAATGTGATACAGCAGGCGTAAGGACATCTTCTCCTACCTTTTTCCCATTGACATAAATTTCGTGATACCCCAACGTGTTTACATGCAGGAAAGAAGTCTCCCTTTGAGTCAGCTTCACTTTTTTGCGAAGAATAGGAGCACAAATCTTACCACCTTCAGCAGAAGCCCCAATATATTCTCTCTGCATCTGTGATTTATTTAAGATACCAACCCCAAAACGAGCAACAGGACTCCATGAAGAAATTTGTTTTTTAGCATCCCAAACGCGTACCCGCCAATAACACAAAGAACGAGAAGTTAAAGTCTTCCCTCGATAAGGCACCATAACAGAAACATCGGATTTCAATTTCCCAGTATTCCATAAATCAGCTTTATCCTGTGCCAACAGAATACTATCCGAAGCTACCTGTATCTCATAATAAGTTTGCCCGCCTTTCCAGCCGTCCCCCTTTAACTTCCAACTGAAGTGAGGGGTCACATTATCAATCCCCAAAGGATTAATAAGATTTTCACATTTCAACTCTGACAAATAAAAAGTAGATGTTTTCTTACTTCCATACACTATCACAGACAGCCAACAGAAACAACAAACTAAACATAATAACCGTTTCATACTATTCATTTTCTATTATTATTCAACTCTTGCCAGCCTCACTTTATGAGTGACAGGTTTATTGATTTTATAAATTGTTTCAACAAGATTCTTCATATAATTGCTCCAAACCTCCCGTATTTCGGGATTCATCGCTTTTATATACCAATCGTAGCTCATCCTAAGAAACCCGTCTTTAGGTAAATATTCTTTTAGTTTATCGATAGCTTTCTGATCATCAGCAAACAATAATCCTTCCTTTTTCAAGAATGAATATTCGGTCCACAAGTATTCTCTGAAGCGTTTCTCCACTTCAAACCGTTCTTCATTCAGATACATGATTTTCGCAGCTTGTTGATATTGGGGAGTATTCGGGTAATCTGCCAAATTCACTCCATTCGCCAACTTTTCGGATGAGAGATTGTCAATAAACTGATTGTCTATAGTTAACCGATACATTCCTTTCTCTAAGTTTGTTACCTGAAAACGTTCCTGATTAAACTCTTCCATAAATGGAACCAACCGCATTGCATCGCGTTGTGACCTTTTATTTCCCCAGCCACTTCTAGAAATAGAATCCAGCGGATAAGGAAGAGCATACGCCAGATAATCAAAAGTCAGATCAGTTCCGTTCTTTTTCAGTTTTGAAATCTTACAGTTCTTATGAGTTATTACAGATGAATGATATGCATCAATAGATACTGATGACACTTCATCCCCAGCCAGTCCCTGTGCTTTCAGAAACAAATAGGCCATAACCATCTGTCCATCATTATCCGGATGAATTCTATCTATCCTGCAGAATGTAAATGTAGAATCTGCCTCCTGCTCTTTTCTGCTTATCTCACGCATCGGTTGGTTAAAATCAACAAAACCCCAGCCATTCTTTTTAGCCGATGTACGTTGGGCATCTATTATTTTTAAAATAGCGTTATTCTTATTACGCAATATAAAATTATTAAACTTGGAAGTCTCATCATAAGGAGAACCACCAATCAATACTTTCTTTATTTTATTTTTAGCCAGTAAGCGTTCTTCTATTTCCCGATAGCTTTCCAATGACTTTGCAATCCGTTGTTCCGACAGTTCTTTTGCATTGTCTTTCATGTAAATATCATAACCGGTATCGTTCATACCGAAAGTTAGAGTCACATAAGTTGGTTTCCTGTTGAAAACATCATAGTCCAAACGATCCTTCATATCCCACGCACTCTCTCCACCAATTCCGGCATTCATGATAGTAATCGGTTTATCCGGGAAACGAGTCATGTAATACAACCAGATAAATGAATGATAATGTCCGCCGTGAGTAATGCTGTTTCCTACAAATACGACACGTTCCCCTTCTTCAAACCGGGGTATTGTTGTTTGTGCCTGTAAGTAATCGCAATTTATATAAACTAAAGATAACAACAAGAGTATCCTCATTTTTAGTCTATTAGCCATTTTCTTTATTCTTTTAATCAAACCATAAAGATAACCGTACAACAATCAATCTGCTATATCCAGCTTATTCTTCTCTGCTTTCCCATACTGTTTCACCAATACACTTACGCCTCCTTTCAACAGTTCGGGAGTCGCCTCCATAGTGATAACCTTTTCTTCGCCCGGCATCAACGTCACATAATTATCGGACATAATAATTGGAAGTATTCTTTTCTGCGTAGCCTTATTAACAAGCCTCACCCGATTAGCAAAAGCCACAGTCCCGGAATTGTTCTTTACAGCAATCTTCATCTTTCCGTCAGACATCGATTTATCCACCAATCGGCAAGACAAATCGGCCTCTGGAAGTGTATTCAGCAATGTATAATCAAGATCATTCACGCCATTCCGCCAATAGAAGTTTTCAGAGATTAGATTACCTTTGGCATCTATCAGTTCCAACTTGATAAAATGAAGCGGAGTCAGTTCTTCGATCTCTTCTTCTATCTCCTTTGGTTTCTCATCATCAATTTCGAAAGGGTTAAAATTCAAGGAAAATGCTTCTGCAATATTGCTGGCTGCCACATCGACCTGCTTTGTCTGTCCGTAGGCCGGTACTTCTTTTCCATTCAGGTCATAAATTATAGCTTTAGCTACTGCGCCTTTCAAGTCTTTTGCTGTAGTATTTATTACTTTTATATTGTTATTGGAAGCATTCCATTGGATATGTAAAGGTTCACAAGCCTTTTTTGCTCCCCAATAAGCACCTGTAGGATCGTAATAATAGTCATAAGTCTGCCATACAAACGAGGGATAAGCCGGATGGCTCATCCAGATCAGAAGTCCGGCTGCATCATTCCACATCTTATCGTTCCAAGCCTCATACATACCTTTCATCACTTCGATATTCAGCATTTGCGCTTTCTCGCAGAATTCTTCCAATCCGGATGATTCTCCGTACTGTGTGTTCACTGAATTCTTATAATTAACCGGGTTGGCATTAGACGCTTCCTTACCGAAGAAATGTTTGTTCCATACATTGTCATCATCATTCTTCAACTGCTCATCAGTAGGCAGAGGCCACCAGTCTTTTTGCGGGATAAACTCTTTGATACTTTCAAATGTGGGGAAAGTGGCCGTTCCTATTTCTGTACGCATACCGTAACCGTGATCAATACCGTATGGATAAGCCGGTGTATTAAATGCCAGATTACTGCCTGAAGTTTCAAAATGGTGTCTTGGAGGTTGATTTCCCCACCAACCACTTCCGGACAATCCATCCTGATTGGAGCAAGACTTATACATACGGTCATTATTGTCCTCCTTCGCAATCATTTCACGCAGGTAATTATCCAAATCAGGTGCCGGGTGCGTTTCATTAGCTCCACACCAAATAGCAATAGAAGGATGGTTTCTGAGGCGTCTGACTTTATCAAGGGCATTCGCTTTAAATGCTTCCGGTTGCGCCACGTCATTGTATGCTACATATAACCAGAAATCATTCCATACCATAATTCCATATTTATCACAATAATCATAAAACTCATCATCTGTAACACAACCAGTCCATAGACGGATCATATTGTAATTCATCTCCTTATGAAGTCTGATTTTCGTTTCATATTCTTTGCCCTGGCAGCGAAGCAGATATTCGCTCATTCCCCAGTTTCCCCCTTTCAGATAAATCTTCTGTCCATTGATAAAGAATGTAAGAACAGGATATCCCACTACATTATCGACCATTTTATACTCATACTTCTTGATACCGAATGTCATTTCTTTTACATCCGACACTTTTCCATCTACAGAACAAGTCAGCTTGCAAGTATAGAGATTGGGATCACCATAACCATTCGGCCACCAAAGCCTCGGATGATCAACAACCAATTGCGCTATATCATCTTTGTTAATAGATAGTCTGGCTGTTGTTCCTCCTTCTACCCGAATGTCTTTAGAGAAAGAAATATTCCCCGGCTGAATCACTCCGGATACAACGACTTCTTTGGGGGAAGAAGAAGCATTTCTAATATCTGTTGAGACAGAAAGCTCTGCTTTCTGCAAGGTCGGTAACTCTGAACGTACCCAAGGATCTTCCATCACTACATCTCCCGTTACCACAAGATAAGCATTGCCTGTGATACCAGCCAGACGTCCCGGAACGTATGGCATCCAGTCCCAACCGGCACCAGCCAGATAACTGGGGCTACACGCAACTCCATACGGGTCTTTAGCCTTACGCGTCTTTTTCTGATCGGCATCGGTAATCAGAACAGCTATCACATTCTTACCGGATTTCTTTATCAAATTGGTTACATCAAACTTCGAACGTAACATGTGACCGCTTACATCTTTAGTAGATGTTTTTGTTCCTGATATCTTCTCGCCATTAAAATAGAAATCGGCAAAGCGGTTCGTATTGTCGAAATGAAGCCATACCCGCTTCCCCTCCGAATAAGAAGACGGGAGTTCGAATTCCGTACGATACCAGAAAGGACGGTTATAAAACGTTTCGTCTACTTTATAAATATTATCGGCATAATTAGGATCAGGAACGATTCCTGCTTCAACATAAGCAGTAAAAACAGTTCCAGGAACCACACCTTTAACGTAATCGGACATTTTAAATTCCGGAGTAGAAATCTGCTCTCCGGTTATGTTCTCTAAATCTGCCTGGGGTTTCACTTCCCAGATAATCCGAGGATTAGAGCTGTTCAAAGACATCCATGTACTCTGCTCTGCACACCCTGTCTGGATTAGAGCTAATATAACCGATACAATGATAAGCCCAAGTTTATTCATCATACTATCAAGATTTTAAAGTAACAATTTGTTTTAGAGTATGTTATTCAATCAAAGTCCCCACTCAACATTAGGTTTATCACCCATAAACAGCTCCAATGTACCTCCGGCTGCAATGTCCGCAAAATCAAGATAACATTTATTGTATTCCTGACCGTTCAACAAAGCTTTTTGTATATAGACGTTATTTATGCTGTTATTATGAGCTATCACCGTGAATTTCTTACCAGTATAATAACTGGGATCAAGATTGAACTCTACCTTATCAAAAACCGGACTTGTAATCTCCATACGTGTATTTCCCGGACAGGAAGGATGAATACCGGAAGCAGCCAACACATACCACGCTGACATCTGACCTACATCTTCATTGCCAACAATCCCTTCAACTTTGTTTGCATAAGCCTTTTCACATGTATAGCGTGTCCATTTTTGAGTATACCAGGGAACTTCAAGCTGATTGAACAAAAAAGGAACGAAGTGCACAGGTTCATTCGCATGGTTATAATATTCATTCCACAGCATATTAGAAGGAGTTTTATTAAAGAAATCTGTTAAATCCGCAATAACTTTCTCCTTACCACCCATCAAGTTCACCATTCCCGGAACATCGTGAGGTACAAACCAACCTTGCTGATAAGAGTTTGCTTCTATACACCCATACCATTCTTTAAGACGTGCATTCTCCGGCCATTCTACCCATGCACCATCTGCTTTACGGGGACGGAACCATCCCTTTTCTTTATCAAAAATAGAATGATATGCCTGTCCCTTTTCATAGAAACATTTGGCATCGTCTTCTTTCCCCATAGCTTTCGCTAATTGAGATATACACCAATCAGTATAAGCATACTCCAAAGTTGTTGAAATACTCAATGGTTCCGGAGCATACCCCAATGAATCATTACCAAAACGACGGGATGTGTTAATGGCATAACGATACGCTTTCTCTACATCATACGTACGAATCCCTTTGATATACGCATCTGCCAAAACAGACAAAGCAGGATTTCCCAACATACAGCCGGAATAGGAATTCAGCAATTCCCAACGTTCATAGTATTCGCGCCCACTCTGATCTGCCATAGTAATCAATGAGTTCAGTTCATCACTTACTAAACGCGGATTAATTATAGTCTGCAAAGGAAACTGACTACGAAATACATCCCATCCACTGAATATAGTACGTTTTGTAAAAGTGCTGTCAGCCGTATGTATTTTATAATCACCGCCTACATAACGTCCGTCTACATCTGTATAGATACGAGGATCAATCATCGTATGATACATGGCAGTATAGAATATCGTTTTTTCATCATCCGTACCACCGGATATCCGGACACGATTAAGTTCTTTATTCCACAATTCAGTAGCTTCCTGCTTTACTTGTCCAAAATTTTTAGAGGCTATTTCTTGTTCAAAGTTATTTGCAGCACCCTCCATATCAACAAAAGAGATACCAACTTTCATCTCTACAGTCTCTCCCTCCTTCGTTGGAAATTCAGTAAAAAAGCCCAGATGTTTACCCGTCAGTTCTTTCTTGTCTTTTATAACCGGAGCTTGTGATACACGAGTCAAATAAGGAATACTCACTACTTCATCACGTTTCCGAACCCAATGCTCGGGAATATCTGCACTCCAAAAGCCATAATTAGTCAAAGGTTTACTAAATTGTGCATAATAATAAACAGTATAATCGGCTTTTCCTTCACCATTACCCCATCCACCACCATCAGGTGTGCACTTCATCCATCCTTGAATGGTGTAATCATCTACAACTTTAATATACTGCGAAGTAGATGTTCCCCCTACTCTACGAGCTAAATCAATCTGAATACGCGATTGGTCACTAGAAGGATAAGTAAAATGTAAAATTCCACAGTGCGGTGTCGCGCTACTTTCTACTTTGATATGATAATCAGTCAATTCTACCGAATAATATCCGGCCTTAGCCGTTTCAGTGGCTTTGTTATAAACCGAACGATATCCTTTTATACTATCATTATTCTCTTTACCTGCCACTTTATATAATTCACCAGTTGTAGGCATCACAAGAAAATTGCCCAAATCACCAAACCATCCCACACCACTCATCTGGGTAAAGGCAAATCCTTCGATTGTCTTATGTTCATCACTGTATCCGGAACCATTATCACCTCCCGTTATTGTATTAGGACTAACCTGTACCATACCATACGGAGTCGTAGCTCCGGGAAAAGTTTTACCTAATCCGTGATAAACACCGGCAGCCCCTACACTAGTACTGGCACCAATAAACGGGTTTACATAATCAGTCGGAACCAAATCTTCCGATACGGTATTGGTTGATGAGCAACCCGTCATCCAACACAAAAAGCAAACAATTAAAAGATTAGCAGTCGCTTTATACATAACAATAATCTAATTATTTTAAGTCAAACTAAGAACGAAAGTCTTAATACCAAAACGAGGCATTGAAATCGTCATTTCCGATTTACCTGCACGTGTTTTTATCTTCTTTCTTTCGATACATTGTCCATTCAAATCAACTTCCTCCACTCCGGATAATGGCATGTCAATGGTAACCTTTTGTAATCTTTCGTCTCCTTCAGAATTGAACAGGCGCAATAGTACCTTTCCATCTTTCATTTGAAGAGCACTCACTTGATAACCAGTATTCTGTAAATCAATAAATGATTTCGATTCCGGTTTTGCCACTGGATAGCAAGAATACAGCAATGGTTCATTCCAACAATCGCTATCATCTGCGATTGATGCTTTGTCCCATTTGCCACGATGAGGTATAATTGCATACTTCATCCTCAAAGGGTGTGTTATTTTATAATCAGGTCCCCAAAGTCCTCCACCCGAATATTGAGCAGTCAGTCCTAGCGGATAGTCCTCTCCATAAGAATAAGAAGTAGTATGGTCTGATAATAAAGCCAAAGCATAGTCGCCTTCCTGTTCAGCCAAGTCAACCCAATGAAGTATAATATTATGTTTGATTTGATCCCAAGAACCAAAGAAAGTATCAGTCAGTTTGCTTTCGCATACATCAAACGGTGCATTTTTATAGACACGGGGAGCATGTAAATCAGTCGGGAATAATACACTTAGTTTAAACCGATCGTCACAATAAGCTCGACGATTATCACGCCAACGTTCCTCTTTATATTCACCAATACCTACATTCTTTTTCCAGTCAACCGTCAAATCAAAATCGATCCGTCTCGTTCCTTTAGTGAGAGTGATTACCTGTGTAAACGGATGGGAAGCAATCTCACCCTCTATCTTAATTTTTTGCTCATATACATTATCCCTTACTACTGTCAGCTTGGCCGGAGTCTCTATAGAAGAACGAAATTTGCCTTCTTCATAAAAAAAGCCTCGTAACTCCCCTAAAGCATATTTCTCCGTTTTACCTGCAAAATCCTTATTCCCTTCTTTTTTAGCTATCAGGCTTTTTATGGTTCCTCCCTTTGATAAGTCAAAAACAATTTTATACATATCATTTTCAACCACGTATTCCTGTTTATTCACCTTATTACCTTCCAAAACGAATCTACTCTCCGAAGCCTCTTTCTTACCGGCTTCTTTCTTTTTTATACAATACGTGGAATAACCAAAGGGAGGAATCTCTGCCTCAAAAAATAATCTTATCTCTTTACCTTCATTTTCTACCAAATAACCTATATCTTTACCTTTCCAGTCATAGACACTTAAATCCGCATTTTCAGATTCCGTAGGCAGAAGAACACTTACGACTTCCTTTCTTCTCATTCCTAATGTATTAAAAACACGTATATATTGCTGTTGAGCATTATTTTGCGGAATAAACTTTTCATTAAAGCTCTGCATAGATGCCTCAATAATTCCATCTGCAAGATGATTGGTACTGTCTGTCCATCGCTTAATCTGATCAGCCCATGTTCCTTTCCTATTCAGTCCATTATAAGGCACAATCCACGAATCATGATGTTGTGCCAACATCAGTGTACGCCAAGCCTCATCCATATCTGCCTGTCGACAAATATATTTATTTTCCAGATAAGCCATTACAGACATTTTCTCTGCCATGACAATTCTATTTTCTGAAACGCGTACTTCTTGCGCTATTTTTTGCAAAACCTGACTTCCCCACATAAGATTCACATGTATATCTTCCTGTGAAAAAGACCAATTATCATCCGTTTTTCCGATGGAGACATTTTTAATGTAATCTCTCCATGTCATATATATAGAATTATTTTTTGTGTTCTTTCCACTTCCCAGCCATGGGCCGTTCTTCCATCCCGCATCCTGAAAACACATACCAACGGGGTGTTTGATACCTGCGTTACGGCAATCTTTTAAATAAGCATCCGAATTTCCCCACGCAGTTGTCTGCCAGGTTGATCCCGGCTCCAGTTTTTCACAAGCATACCTGGGAACAGTCAATATTGCAGTCCCGTCCGGTCCTACCCAATTAACCAATTCTCCGCCATAAGCAGCAGTATACCCTCCCCAACAGGTATTGGGACATTTTAATACAGCATATTTAAAGCCGAATTGTTTAAGGATTTGTGGCAAGCAACTTGTGAAGCAAGGTTCTTCTACCGAATAGGTTACAAAATCCATCCCCGGAAAATGTTTGTTTATTTTAGCAATACCATATTGAAACTGTCTTATTATACTCTCTCCCGAGATATTATAGCAATAAGGCTGTGCATAAGTAGGATTCGTAAACTCTACCTGATTACTAGTAGCCATCTCTTTAAAACGCAAATAAGCCTCCGGAGTCTGTACTCTGACTGTATCCCATGTTTCAGGCTCTATCTCCATACAAATCCGCCAGTCCGGATGCATAGCCAGCTGATCCACAATAAATTGAGTTTTCCACTTTACCGGATAATGTCCATATATCCCGCCATGATACCCATCAACAAAATAAGCTTGTTGAGAATAAACATTTGCATAAAAGAAAACAGTCAGTAATATGATATAAATTTTACTCATAGTATCCTAAAGCTATTTATCTTTGTGTTGCTCCATTCTACGCATAAATTCATATAATTTATGTTGGACAACTTCTTTATTATTTTCATATTCCGGAGATATCCAATCAACGAGTGCCAGCAAATTCTGATTTTCTATAAATTCTTCCTTCAGCCTTTCGTTGTTTTCCACTTCTATGAGAAACTCTGTTTTTTCATCAGAAGTAAATTCATCCGCAAAATATTTATTCAGACAATTCTCCATATACACAGTCCTTTTTTTATCAAAGAACGATTATCTCAATAAATACCCCTAAAAAATACCGATAAATTCATTAAAAAGTTATGCAGCCAATGTCACATTGAGTTTTGCTCTCAACTTTTTTAGTGCTATTCCCATCTGACATTCCACTGTATTTACCGAAATGCCCAAACGTTCGGATATTTCCCTATACTTCAATCCTTCCATGCGGCTTAACAAAAATATGTCACGACATCTTTTAGGCAAACTATTGATAGCATCCCGTATCAGTTTCTCCATCTGATTTCTTTCTGATATATCATATACATCAAAACGATCCAAAGATTGCAATTTCAGATTCAACTCAATCTCAAAAGAAGCCTTCACATTCTCGACATACTTTTGCTCGAATACTTTATGCTTTAAATAATCCAAACATTTGTTTCTTACAAGCCTGAAAAGATAAGCATTCATATTCTCAATATGATTCATTGACTCTCTCTTTTCCCATAAGTCTGTAAACACATCTTGTGTTATGTTCTCCGCATCCTCTTCCGACATCACAAATTCTTTTGCAAACCGAACTAGTTTGGGATAATAAATAAGATACAATTCTGAAAAACTCATAGTTGTGTGTTTCTTTAGATTAGTATTCAGTTATCAAAAATCTTGTGATGCAAATATAGAGATGAAAAAAGCCTACTTCTTAATGGAAGTAGGCGGGAAAGTAAACGTTTTACAGATCAATTATTATATATACATTTAATAATCAACAGTTTATAACAAGACCATTTTTTAGTTTTGGTAAACCGGATAGAATCATTTTTGAGACAAAGAACCAAGCATTTTTACCTCCTCCTCAAAGATATTACTATCAAGAGTGGACATTCTCTTCACTTTACTCTTATAATTATAGATTGTCTGCACAGAATAATGCAAAAATACAGCAATCTGTCCAACATCGGTAATTCCTAATCGTATCAATGCAAATATGCGTAATTCTGTATTCAGTTGGTCCTTTTCCAGTTTATAACGCTCTTCCGGTTTCAACAAAGAATTGAACTTTTCCACAAAGTTAGGATACAATTTAAGGAACGCTTTATCAAAGTTATGATATAGTTCTTCAAGTTCCTTTTCAAAAGGTCGGGAGGATGACTTATATAAATCATCAATCTGTCCGGTCTTGATTTTCCTGTTCACATTCTTCCTGTACTCATCGAGTTTATTAATATAAACAGCACATTGATTCATAAAATACCCCACATATTTTTCCTTAATCAGATTAGCTTCGTCGAGATTCTTATTCAGTCCGACCAGTTCCTCATTCATAGCTTTAAGATGCCGTTTAGCCCGGGATACAATTTTTGTTTGTTTATATGTAAAATACAGGGTGATAGCAAGAGCTACCACAAACAAGCTAGTCAGAAATATATAGAAACGGAGGTTCTGCTTTTGTTTTTCCAACCGGATCAAGTATGTATTTTCAATAATCGGATGGATACGAGCAATTACCGTATTCTTAAAACGGGAATTATAAAAGATGGCATCATCCAACGCTACTTTTATATAATTATAAGCCCTGTCTATATCTCCTTTATGATACAAATTAACTGCCAATGTCAATAATGCCTCATTCTCTTTGACAGCTAGTTTTGTATCTGTCATAGCAGCCAGCATTAGAAACTTTTCTTCCAGTGCATAATTCCCAATCAACCGATAAGCCCTGGCAAGTCCCATAGCCATCATAGCATAGCCATGGGATGCCGGCTCTTGTTTATCATATATCTCTGTCAAAATCAGAAGAGCCTCTTTGGTACTTCCCTTATCTTGAAGCTTCACAGCTTTTTCTTTTCTATATTCATCCGATTGGTCAAATAAGATGCTCATCACGGTATCCCGATAAGCCTCTTTTTCCGATATATACTCGTTTGAAAAACGTACATCGTCCGTGTATTTAATGAGATTTTCATAATAACGTATACGATTCCAGCAATACAAAGCTTTCAAATGATCGGGTAAATCCGCACATTTTATCGACTTAAAAATATCATTTGCTTGAATAAACAAACCGGATAAAGAATAGACAAAAGCCAACCGGAGCTGCTCTTCCAAAAGATATTCTTTATTACCGATTGTTTTTGCTATATCAATATTCTCATGAATGTATTGTTCTGCCGAGTCACAGACAAAGGTTTCATATTGATGGATAATCTCTTTATTTAAATTGTATATATCCTCCAACGAATTAAGGCCAACCTTCTTTTTCTTTAATTCTTTTATGGTAGCTTCTTTTTTCTGGGTATATATCAAACGTTCAGAAATCACTTTGTCTAACACCTTCAACAAAGAATCATTCTCACTATCTGCATAGAGGTAAAACAAGGAGTTTAGAAGGAAAAATATAAACCAAAGTGTGCGTTTCATAATCATGTATTCTTTCTTAATCTGCAAAAAAATGTATTTTCTTTGTGTTATTCGCCAAAAAGAGCGTAAATCATTCTTTTTATTGCATCTTTTAACAAATGAAGATGGAGAAATTACCCCATTCTAAATGATATTTGTGAAACCATGCTGACTAAAAAATGAATCTAAAAGATATGGAGTTAAAAAAAGCTTTTTTGCCATACGGACTTTGCAAAAAGTATAAATATTAGTTCTATATTTGCAGCCGTTAAAGGAGAAAGATGAAACAAAGCTTAAAATTCGGACTACTTTTAGTGTTGGCTTTGCTCATCCATTGTGCAACTAATGGAGCAATGGAAGATATGTGCAAAGTTTCCTCCCCGACTTATCGGCAGGAGAAATGCTATGTATCACAAGATCGTCCGATTCAGGATGCTTTAGAACGTCTTTATAATCTTTATACGACTCAAACCTGTGACATGAGTCATACAGACGTCGCACATGTTCCGACAGATAAAAGCATGTTTTTGTTAATCGCTTATTTCTGTGACCATTACAAACATCAAAGTCCGCTTTACCCTGTCTCATCCCATTCTCCTACATATTATTACGATCCTATCTCCTATTATATATATGGGTTGAGAAAGATTGTCATTTAGCCTACAGTACAGTAGACTCTTTTGCTCGTCATTTATTACAGTTGGTTTTATTCTCCATAGGGCGAATAGACTAATTGCTTATTTCTATATAATATTCAATCTAAACAGCTATTGAATTATGAATTTTACATTTTTAGTTGTTGTTTTACTGACAGCGCTTGCTTTTGTCGGTGTAGTAATAGCCCTCTCGCGTGCTATCTCTCCCCGTTCATACAACCTGCAAAAGTTTGAGGCTTATGAATGTGGTATACCGACACGTGGTAAATCATGGATGCAGTTCCGTGTAGGCTACTACTTGTTTGCCATCCTATTCCTTATGTTCGATGTCGAAACAGCTTTTCTGTTTCCGTGGGCGGTAGTTATGCGTGACATGGGACCACAGGGACTTATTAGTGTTCTCTTTTTCTTTATCATTTTAGTTCTGGGTCTTGCTTATGCCTGGAGGAAAGGAGCTTTGGAATGGAAATAACCAAAAAGCCAAAAATAAAATCTATTCCGTATGATGAGTTTATCGACAATGAATCATTGGAAAAGTTGGTCAAAGAACTTAATGCAGGAGGAGCCAATGTTGCCCTCGGAGTACTTGACGACTTTATCAACTGGGGGCGCAGCAATTCACTGTGGCCGCTTACCTTTGCAACCAGTTGTTGTGGTATCGAATTTATGGCACTGGGTGCCGCGCGTTATGACATGGCCCGCTTTGGGTTTGAAGTAGCACGTGCCAGCCCGCGTCAGGCTGATATGATTATGGTATGCGGAACAATCACCAATAAAATGGCTCCGGTACTGAAACGACTTTACGACCAGATGCCCGATCCGAAGTATGTGGTTGCCGTAGGCGGATGCGCTGTCAGCGGAGGTCCTTTCAAGAAGTCCTATCACGTAGTGAACGGAGTGGACAAGATTCTTCCGGTAGATGTATATATTCCCGGATGCCCGCCACGTCCTGAAGCATTCTATTATGGCATGATGCAATTGCAACGCAAAGTGAAAATAGAAAAGTTCTTTGGTGGAGTAAACAGAAAAGAGAAGAAACCGGATTATTTAAAAAATGAAGAATGATTCTACATTCTGTAATTTAAAGGATTTATGCAAGAAATACAATTTATAGCTCCTGCAGCGTTACACGACGAGATGCTGCGCTTGCGAAATGAAAAACAGATGGACTTTCTCGAAAGCCTCACCGGTATGGACTGGGGAGTAGCCGATGAGAAAGACGCTCCGGAAAAACTCCGCGGCTTAGGCGTAGTCTACCATCTGGAATCTACCATTACAGGCGAACGGATAGCACTAAAAACAGCGACAACCAACCGCGAGCTACCGGAAATTCCGTCTGTCAGCGACATCTGGAAGATAGCCGACTTCTACGAACGTGAAGTTTTTGATTTTTATGGCATCACCTTTGTCGGTCATCCTGATATGCGCCGGCTCTACCTGCGCAACGATTGGATCGGTTATCCGATGCGTAAAGATAACGACCCGGAAAAGGATAACCCACTGTGCATGACTAATGAAGAGACGTTTGATACGACTCAAGAAATAGAACTGAACCCGGACGGAACCATCAAGAACAAAGAGACGAAATTGTTCGGCGAAGAAGAATATGTAGTCAACATCGGTCCGCAGCACCCTGCTACTCATGGTGTAATGCGCTTCCGTGTTTCTCTGGAAGGTGAAATTATTCGTAAGATTGATGCGAACTGCGGGTATATCCACCGAGGCATCGAGAAAATGAATGAAAGCCTCACTTACCCTCAAACATTGGCTTTGACAGACCGTCTGGACTATTTGGGCGCGCATCAGAACCGCCATGCATTGTGTATGTGCATTGAAAAAGCCATGGGCATTGAGGTCAGTGAACGCGTACAGTACATCCGTACCATAATGGACGAGTTGCAACGTATCGATTCTCACTTGCTGTTCTACTCTTGTCTTGCTATGGACTTAGGAGCGTTGACAGCATTCTTTTATGGATTCCGTGACCGCGAGAAAATTCTCGATATCTTTGAAGAAACTTGCGGCGGGCGTCTGATTATGAACTACAATACGATTGGCGGTGTACAGGCTGATCTTCATCCTAACTTCGTCAAACGAGTAAAAGAGTTCATTCCATATATGAGAGGAATTATCCACGAATATCACGATATATTCACGGGTAACATCATCGCACAGAGCCGTATGAAAGGCGTCGGTGTGTTAAGCCGTGAAGATGCCATCTCTTTCGGTTGTACCGGAGGTACAGGCCGTGCATCAGGATGGGCGTGTGACGTACGTAAACGAATGCCATACGGTGTATATGACAAAGTCGATTTCAAAGAAATCGTTTATACGGAAGGCGACTGCTTTGCCCGTTACCTGGTGCGTATGGATGAAATCATGGAAAGTCTGAACATCATCGAACAATTAATAGACAATATTCCCGAGGGACCTTATCAGGAGAAGATGAAACCTATCATCCGTGTTCCGGAAGGCAGTTACTATGCAGCAGTAGAAGGAAGTCGTGGTGAATTTGGTGTCTTCCTGGAAAGTCAGGGTGACAAAACGCCTTACCGTCTGCACTACCGTGCTACGGGATTGCCGCTTGTTGCTGCAATTG
The DNA here is from genome assembly GCF_040913205.1 of Bacteroides sp. MSSM.1001136sp1_RTP21357st2_D2_RTP21359_211015. Lineage (NCBI taxonomy): Bacteria > Pseudomonadati > Bacteroidota > Bacteroidia > Bacteroidales > Bacteroidaceae > Bacteroides > Bacteroides sp. MSSM.1001136sp1_RTP21357st2_D2_RTP21359_211015. The sequence continues at coordinate 107,608 of NZ_JBDFVF010000018.1, forward strand.
ACACCATTTGCCGGGGAACAAAGATTGCCGACTTAATTGCTATTGGCGGAACAATAGATTATGTCGTTCCGGATATTGACAGATAATACTTAATTATTAAAAATATATGTTCGACTTTAGTATAGTAACAAACTGGATACATGAGCTACTGCTCTCCATTATGCCGGAGGGATTAGCCATCTTTATAGAATGTGTAGCTGTCGGCGTGTGCCTCGTAGCACTGTATGCCATCCTGGCTATCATATTGATCTACATGGAGCGTAAGGTCTGCGGTTTCTTCCAGTGTCGTCTTGGACCGAACCGTGTTGGTAAATGGGGTTCTATCCAAGTGGTCTGCGACGTGCTCAAAATGCTGACCAAAGAAATCTTCATGCCGAAGGGTGCCGACCATTTCCTTTATAACCTGGCTCCATTCATGGTGATTATCGCTTCATTCCTGACTTTCGCTTGTATTCCTTTTAATAAAGGTGCGGCGATTCTGGACTTCAATGTGGGCGTGTTCTTCCTGTTGGCAGCTTCCAGCATTGGAGTTGTCGGTATCTTGCTGGCCGGTTGGGGTAGTAACAACAAATTCTCTTTGATTGGTGCCATGAGAAGCGGTGCACAGATTATCAGTTATGAACTTTCTGTTGGTATGAGTATCATGACAATGGTAGTGCTGACGGGAACCATGCAATTTTCTGAAATCGTAGAAGGACAAGCTGATGGTTGGTTCATCTTCAAGGGACATATTCCTGCGGTCATTGCTTTCATCATCTATCTGATTGCCGGAAATGCAGAATGTAACCGTGGCCCGTTCGACCTTCCCGAAGCGGAAAGTGAGCTGACAGCCGGATATCATACTGAATACTCCGGTATGGGTTTCGGTTTCTTCTATCTGGCAGAATACTTGAATCTGTTTATCGTAGCCAGTGTTGCCGCCACTATCTTCCTGGGAGGATGGATGCCGCTGCACATTGTTGGTTTGGATGGATTTAACACTGTAATGGATTATATTCCGGGCTTTATCTGGTTCTTCGCCAAAGCATTCTTTGTGGTATTCCTTCTGATGTGGATCAAATGGACTTTCCCACGCTTGCGTATCGACCAGATCTTGAATCTGGAATGGAAATATCTGGTTCCGATTTCTATGGTAAATCTATTATTAATGGCATGCTGCGTAGCTTTCGGCTTCCACTTTTGATAAATGAAAATTATGGAATATAAAGATAAAAAATATACGTACTTAGGTGGTCTGGTGCACGGCATCAGCACACTGGCAACGGGTATGAAAACCAGCATCAAGGTATACTTCCGTAAGAAAGTGACCGAGCAATATCCCGAAAACCGGAAAGAGCTGAAAATGTTCGACCGTTTCCGTGGTACGCTGAATATGCCCCACAATGAGAATAATGAACATCGCTGTGTAGCTTGCGGACTGTGTCAAATGGCTTGTCCGAACGATACCATCAAAGTGACCAGCGAAACCGTCGAAACAGAAGATGGAAAGAAAAAGAAAATCCTGGCAACCTATGAATATGATTTGGGCGCCTGTATGTTCTGCCAGCTCTGTGTCAATGCTTGTCCGCACGATGCCATCACGTTCGACCAGAACTTCGAACATGCAGTCTTCGACCGGACGAAACTTGTCCTGAAATTAAATCATGACGGTAGTAAAGTAATAGAAAAGAAAAAAGAAGTTTAGATATGGGATCAACACTTGAAACAGTAGTATTCTACTTTTTGGCAGCATTTATTATTGCAATGTCCATCATGACGGTGACTACCCAACGTATCGTACGCTCGGCTACCTACCTGCTCTTCGTGCTCTTCGGCACGGCCGGCATCTATTTTTTGCTGGGTTACACCTTCCTGGGCTCTGTTCAGATAATGGTTTATGCCGGTGGTATCGTCGTTCTTTATGTATTCTCCATCCTGTTGACCAGCGGAGAAGGTGATCGCGCCGAGAAAGCAAAACGAAGTAAGCTCCTGGCCGGGCTCATTACCATGATTGCCGGTTTAGCAATTATCCTGACTATCACGTTGAAACATAATTTCATGCAGACGGCTAATCTTGCCCCGCACGAGATCAACATTCATGCTATCGGGAACGCTTTGCTTAGTAGCGACAAATACGGTTATATATTACCTTTCGAAGCTGTCAGCATCCTGTTGCTGGCTTGTATCATCGGTGGTATCATAATTGCACGTAAGAGATAAACAAGTATTAACTATCAAAATAGAGTTCGAATATGATACACATGGAATATTATCTGGTAGTTTCTACCATCATGATGTTTGCAGGAATCTATGGATTCTTTACCCGCCGGAACACACTGGCTATCCTGATTTCTGTAGAGTTAATGCTGAATGCCACGGACATCAACTTTGCCGTGTTCAACCGTTTTCTCTTTCCGGAGGGAATGGAAGGCTATTTCTTTGCACTCTTTTCCATCGCCATCTCGGCTGCGGAAACTGCAGTAGCCATCGCCATCATGATTAACATTTATCGTAATCTCCGAAGCATCCAAGTGCGCAACTTGGACGAGCTGAAGTGGTGATTTGTTTCTCACCAAGAACAAATAATAATAAATCAAGTAATAAAAATAAAACTGTATGGAACTAACAATTCTAATACTCCTTCTTCCTTTCTTCTCCTTTCTCATACTGGGAATCGGAGGTAAATGGATGTCCCACCGGACAGCGGGCACAATTGGCACGCTGATACTGGGAGCAGTAGCGGTACTATCCTACGTTACAGCTATCCAATATTTCTCGGCTCCACGACTGGAAGACGGAACATTCGCCACACTGATACCTTACAACTTCACGTGGCTTCCTTTTACAGAGACCTTACACTTTGATTTGGGCATCCTGCTCGATCCTATATCAGTAATGATGTTGATTGTTATCTCTACCGTGTCACTGATGGTACATATCTACTCTTTCGGTTACATGAAAGGAGAAGTCGGTTTTCAACGCTATTACGCTTTCCTATCCCTGTTTACCATGTCTATGCTGGGATTGGTCGTTGCAACCAACATCTTCCAGATGTACCTTTTCTGGGAACTGGTGGGGGTAAGTTCTTACCTGCTAATCGGTTTTTATTATACAAAACCGGCTGCCATCGCTGCTTCCAAGAAAGCGTTTATTGTTACTCGCTTTGCTGATTTGGGTTTCCTGATCGGTATCCTGATTTACGGATATTATGGTGGTACATTCGGATTTACCCCGGACACGGTATCCTTGATAAGCGGTGGAGCTTCTATGCTCCCGTTGGCTCTCGGATTGATGTTTGTCGGTGGTGCCGGTAAAAGTGCCATGTTCCCGTTGCATATCTGGTTGCCGGATGCAATGGAAGGTCCTACTCCGGTCAGTGCATTGATTCATGCGGCTACAATGGTCGTTGCCGGTGTATATTTGGTGGCACGTATGTTCCCGCTTTTCATTGCCTATGCACCGAATACGTTGCACATGGTTGCTTGGGTAGGTGCATTCACCGCATTCTATGCAGCAAGTGTGGCTTGCGTACAATCAGATATTAAACGCGTACTGGCTTTCTCTACCATTTCACAGATTGGTTTCATGATGGTAGCTCTGGGTGTTTGTACTTCCATGGATCCTCACGAAGGAGGTTTGGGCTACATGGCTTCCATGTTCCACCTCTTCACACATGCTATGTTTAAGGCATTGCTCTTCCTCGGTGCAGGTAGTATCATTCATGCTGTACATTCTAACGAAATGTCCGCGATGGGAGGTTTACGCAAATATATGCCGATCACTCACTGGACATTCCTGATTGCTTGTCTTGCTATTGCCGGTATTCCTCCGTTCTCGGGCTTCTTCTCGAAAGATGAAATTCTGGCTGCTTGCTTCCAATACAGCCCTGTAATGGGATGGGTAATGACAGTAATTGCTGCGATGACTGCTTTCTATATGTTCCGTCTGTACTACGGTATTTTCTGGGGCAAGGAAAACAAAGAACTCCACGCACACCACACACCACATGAAAGTCCGCTGGCTATGACTTTCCCGCTGATGTTCCTGGCAGTAGTAACTTGTGGAGCCGGATTTATTCCTTTCGGACACTTCATCAGTTCGAATGGTGAATCTTATTCTATCCATCTCGATCCGTCGGTGGCTATTACGAGCGTTGTCATTGCGATTATTTCGATTGCAATCGCTACATGGATGTACAAGAATGCCAAACAACCAGTTGCCGATTCATTGGAAAAACAGTTCAAAGGTCTGCACAAGGCTGCTTATAACCGCTTCTATATTGACGATATATACCAGTTTATCACGCATAAGATTATCTTCCGCTGCATCTCTACTCCTATCGCATGGTTCGACCGTCATGTAGTGGATGGATTCTTTGATTTCCTGGCATGGGCAACCAACACAACAAGCGACGAGATCCGTGGTTTGCAGAGCGGTCAGGTACAACAATATGCATACGTATTCCTTTGCGGTGCACTGGCACTTATCCTACTATTAATCTTATAAAGCACAGAACGATATGAATTTCTTATCAATATTCGTACTTATCCCCTTATTGATGCTGGCCGGACTCTGGGCAGCACGAGGAATCAAAGCCATCCGAGGGGTTATGGTTACTGGCGCATCGGCACTTCTGATTGCCTCCGTCGTACTTACATTCCTGTATCTGGGAGAGCGTAGTGCCGGAAACACGGCAGAAATGCTTTTCCGTGCAGATACGCTTTGGTATGCCCCGCTTCACATATCCTATTCAGTAGGTGTTGACGGAATTTCGGTAGCCATGTTGTTATTGTCCGCTGTCATTGTGTTCACCGGTACATTCGCTTCCTGGCGTCTGCAACCGCTGACAAAAGAATATTTCCTCTGGTTCACCCTATTGTCTATGGGAGTATTCGGATTCTTTATATCCGTCGATTTATTCACCATGTTCATGTTCTACGAAATCGCATTGATACCGATGTACCTGTTGATTGGTGTATGGGGATCAGGACGTAAAGAATATGCAGCCATGAAGCTGACCCTCATGTTGATGGGTGGTTCTGCCTTCCTGCTGATCGGTATTCTCGGAATCTATTTTGGTTCGGGAGCAACGACCATGAATCTTCTTGAAATCGCACAGTTGCACAACATACCTTTTGCACAGCAATGCATCTGGTTCCCGCTGACTTTCCTTGGTTTCGGTGTATTAGGTGCCCTTTTCCCGTTCCATACATGGAGCCCTGACGGTCACGCTTCCGCCCCGACTGCCGTATCTATGCTTCATGCCGGAGTATTGATGAAACTGGGAGGTTACGGATGTTTTCGTATCGCCATGTATCTGATGCCGGAAGCTGCTAACGAACTTTCATGGATATTCCTGATATTGACAGGTATCTCTGTAGTTTACGGTGCATTCTCCGCTTGCGTACAGACCGACTTGAAATATATTAATGCTTATTCATCCGTATCTCACTGCGGACTGGTTCTTTTCGCTATTCTGATGCTGAATCAGACAGCAGCAACAGGAGCTATCCTTCAGATGCTTTCACACGGATTGATGACAGCCTTATTCTTTGCTCTTATCGGTATGATTTATGGACGTACACACACACGTGACGTTCGCGAGCTTGCCGGCTTAATGAAAGTGATGCCGTTCCTTAGTGTATGTTATGTAATTGCCGGTCTTGCCAACCTCGGTCTGCCGGGATTAAGTGGTTTTATTGCTGAAATGACTATTTTCGTCGGCTCTTTCCAGAACAACGACCAGTTCCACCGTGTACTGACTATCATCGCTTGTTCTTCGATTGTGATTACTGCAGTCTACATTCTGCGTCTGGTAGGTAAAATTCTATACGGAACCTGCACCAACAAACATCATCTCGAACTGACTGATGCGACTTGGGACGAACGTGTAGCCGTTATCTGCCTCATCGTTTGTGTAGCCGGACTAGGTATGGCTCCTTTCTGGGTTAGCCACATGATTGGTGAAAGTGTACTCCCCGTAGTCTCACAACTGATTCCATAACCTTTAATTTTTAATCTTTAATAATTAATTTGTAAATATGGATTATTCACAATTTCTATATATGCGAGAAGAGCTGTCGCTCATAGCTGTCCTACTGCTGCTATTTCTAGCTGACCTCTTCATGAGTCCGGATGCACACAAAAATGGTGGGAAAGCACGCCTGAACACAATGTTGCCCGTTATTCTGATGGCTATCCATACAGCTATCAACTTAATTCCGGGGACTGCTGCCGATGCATTCGGCGGTATGTATCATTATGTACCGATGCACACAGTGGTTAAATCCATCCTGAACGTCGGCACACTGATTGTTTTCCTGATGGCGCACGAATGGATGAAAAGAGAAGATACTTCATTCAAGCAAGGAGAATTCTATGTACTTACACTCTCTACCTTGTTTGGTATGTACCTCATGATTTCCGCCGGACATTTCCTGATGTTCTTCATCGGACTCGAAACAGCTTCTATTCCGATGGCAGCATTGATTGCCTTCGATAAATACCGTCACAACTCTGCCGAAGCAGGTGCCAAATACATTCTGACAGCTCTTTTCTCCAGTGCATTGCTGTTATTTGGTCTGTCCATGATCTATGGTTCTGCCGGGACTCTTTATTTCGATGACCTCCCTGCCCATATCGACGGAAATCCGTTACAGATCATGGCATTTGTATTCTTCTTCACAGGAATGGCATTCAAGTTATCACTGGTTCCGTTCCACTTATGGACAGCAGACGTTTACGAAGGTGCTCCGAGTGCAGTTACCGCTTATTTGAGTGTTATATCAAAAGGATCGGCAGCATTTGTATTATTGGCTGTCCTTATCAAAGTATTCGCTCCAATGATTAATGACTGGCAGGAAGTACTTTATTGGGTAACCATCGCTTCTATCACGATTGCCAATATATTTGCTGTCCGTCAGCAGAACCTTAAACGTTTGATGGCGTTCTCCAGTATTTCGCAAGCGGGATACATTATGTTAGGCGTTATCGGTGGTACGGCACAAGGCATGACGGCATTGGTATATTATGTATTAGTGTACGCTGCCGCCAACCTCGGAGTATTTGCCGTTATCACTATCGTGGCATTACGCAGTCAGAAATTCACGCTCGAAGATTACGCAGGACTTTATAAAACGAATCCCAAAATCGCTCTCTTGATGACTCTGTCTCTGTTCTCATTGGCAGGCATCCCTCCGTTTGCCGGATTCTTCTCTAAGTTTTTTATCTTCATGGCTGCTTTCGATGCAGGTTTCCACTTGCTGGTATTCATCGCATTGGTAAATACAGTGATTTCGTTGTATTACTATCTATTGATTGTAAAAGCAATGTATATCATTCCTTCCGACAACCCGATTCCTACTTTTCGCAGCGACCGTTGCACAAAATGGGGACTGGCACTTTGCACGCTAGGTATTATCGGACTGGGTATCGCAAGTATCGTATATCAATCCATCGATAAACTGTCGTTCGGAATTTAAACGGACTACACCTTTTCACCAAAGAAACGGTCTTGGTTTCATGTCAGTATCAATCGACATCAAAACCAAGACCGTCTCTTTTATATAAAACCCACTTTTATTAATGAGGAAGGAAGATATTCACCTGCCTCATTACCACTCTACCGGGCACAGCCCACCTCTTCCGTCACGATCACCCCGGGAATAGTAAACCAAAACCTTGATCCTTTTCCTTTTTCAGAATCAACACCAATCCGCCCACCTAATTGTTCAACGATGCTCTGACAGATAGAAAGTCCCAATCCTGTACCGTGTACAAAAGAATTAAGCTTCACGAAACGCTCAAAGATATGTGGCAACTGCTCTTTTTCAATACCGATGCCTGTATCTTCAACATAGAATTCCAATTCGCCATCTTTTAGTTTATATCCCACATGAATACTACCTTCAGAGGTAAATTTCATTGCATTGTTAACAAAATTAGAGATCACCTGATGTATACGGTTACGGTCACTAATGACATGACAAACCGGAAGGTGATTATCAAGTACCAGTTCCACCTCTTCTTTCGCTTTCATCCCCATAGAGCGGACAATATCCTCACATAACAGATTTACATCTACATCTCCGTTGGTAAACTCAAATGTACCCGCTTCAATCTTCGACAAATCGAGTATATCTGAAATTAATTGCAACAAAAGATCATTATTCTCACGTACAATCTTAATATACTCCTGACGTTCTGACAACTCTTCAGTTTCCACCAACAAATCGGAGAAACCGACAATGGCATTCAGCGGCGTACGGATTTCATGGCTCATATTGGCAAGGAAAGCACTTTTCAAACGATCCATCATCTCTGCTTTATCGCGTGCCTGAATCAATTCGGCTTCAGTCTCCTTCAATTCTGTAATGTCATAATTGATACCGATGATTTCTATTTCATTTTCCTCCGGTTTATAATTAGTGACCATCACATTACTACTCACCCAATTCCATTCATTCTTCGTTCCGGGACGACGAATACGCATCTCACCCTGAAAATGCCTTCTTTTTCCGTCTCTGACTTCATCATAAAAATCAAGGAAACGCTTACGGTCTTCAGGGTGCATTTGGGTATAAACACCCACAACCTCATCCAAAAGCGTATCTTCCTCCTCACCTAAATTCTTATACCACTGTTTTATAGCATATCCTTTGCGATTCAAGAGATTCAACTTGGCATAACCTACTTTTGCATAATCGGATATCATCAGGAAGAAATTCTCAAAATCACGGATACGATTCATTGCATCAATCCGTTCGGTATTATCAATACTTATTAATATATATCCGCTGAAGTTGCCCTCATTATCATACAATTTACTAACCTTCGAATACAGTTCTATCGCATTAGAACGATTTGTCTCATAATATCCTTCCGCCTGTTCAAAAGAATAATTAAGCCTAAAATCTACTAAATCTTCATTCCGTACACGATCACGTATGTTCTGCGGCACATTCGGATTATCAAAGAAGTTAACTCCGATCACATCCGACTTATTCACTACACCGAATATCTCCAAATCCTTATTATTCAGGTCTATCAAATAGCCATCCTTATCGTAGATCTCTACTCCTGCCGGAATATTAGCAAATATGTTCTGAAAGAGCTTCTCGCTACGGTCCAATGCTCGGTTAGCTTGTACCGATCCTGTAGAATCGAGGAACAAACCGACTATTTCATCTTTTCCGGGAGAATAAATAACCCAATGTGTATACCGTTCCGTTCTTGGAAAATATTCATCTTTCTCCCTATAAGAATTACTATCCAGTATTTCTTCCAGAAAATTAAGTTTTTGGAGATAGTCAGGATGCTTTTCAGATGCCAAAGAACCAATATACGACTCCAAAGGAAGCCCGAAGAAGGTTGAACTGACCTCATTCGCATCCGTCACCCGATAATCACAAGGTTTATTATTCTCGTCACGGATAATGGACATACGTATATATCCCATCGGCATAAAATGAAACAGATTATTTAGGAAAGTCTGTTCACGGATTACCTTGTCCTTAGTTTTACGCAACTCGATACAGATATTTATAATATTTCCCAATGAGGAGAACCATTGAAAATCTTCATTACTCCAGTCATGGTAAGTCTCAACCAAATCAATCCCCATATATCCCCAAACGCGGTCGCCTGTCATCAAAGGAGTCACCATTAACGATTTGATTCCCTGAACTACAAGAATCTGATATTCATCAGGAGCCTCTTCTAATAACTGCTCCAGTGTATTTAAAATAATCGGCTTGCCCGATAATATCTGTTCACTCCACCATTTTGACTCACTGGCAGGCATGTCCTGCAGATTGTCTATCTCTGCTGATACTCCTTCAGAAACAACTTCGTAGATACAACTATGATGGGCATAAATTTCGTCGTATTCAAAAATATAAACACGACCTTTTCCATTATAAAGATTCAGAATATCTCTTAAAATATCTGCGATACAAGATTCTACTGCCTCATCACGTAGGAAACGAAGCAACGATTGTGAAACAAAATTCTGACGACAAAGCAAATCATTCACACGCCTTAATGCATCCCTTTGATCTTCTTCCTTGGGAGCCTCAACGCGCTGGATTATTCCGAAGGACTTATCACCTCCATCAACACCCGTACCCTTCTCACGAAAAGCCAGACGGGTATGCAGCCAAACCTCACCATATTTTGAATGAATCGGGAAAGTTTGTTCGTAAAAGTCCTTATGGATAGAAGAATTTGCCCGGAACTCCTGGGCAATCTGCTTGCGATAATCTTCACGTATCAGGTTTAGAAAATCCGAAGTAGAGATGGTGTCGCCGTCCAATCCCAAAAGATCAGAAAGATAATCGGAACATAAATAATATCCTGCCGTTAAATCTACTTCCCACCATCCGATTTGTGCAAGAGAAGCCATTTTTTTGTATCGCTCGTTGTCTGTTTGCATATTTTGTATCGTTGTAAAATAATAGGTTGACAAATATACGAAAAAGGTAATCACTGATACCATAAAGGAGCAAATAAAAAAGCTAAAAGAAGATTACGAAAACAAATAAATAGAATATGGGAGAATCTGTTTGTTACAAATTCTCCCATACCTCCTATTAAAAAAGATACACTTTGCTACTCTATATCTTATTTATAAGGAAGAGAAATTATATCCGCTCCAAGTGAACAGGGATGCATCTGCACCTGTATTCGTAGTTGGCTCGGTAAATGTATTCAATGTACCGTTCAGCTTATTCTTAAAGTTCAATGTATGGGTGATGCTGATGCTGGAAGCAGCATTTCCTGCATCTTTACTGTCATTCATATCAATCAAATCGATTGTACCGCCTGAACCTTTGACAAGGGCATTGGTGATCGTAGCTTTTGCTCCACGACGGATTTTAATCACATCTTGCATACGGTCTACATTATCCGTTGTATTGGCAGCATTATTTACGATTGTCATATTTTCAACCGTAAAATCCGACTGACGTAAATGATCCGAATAGTCACCATCCAAGTTACCATCTGCTTCAATGCCGCGCGGATCTGCTTCCGTACTGGTATAACCGCTTTCCCAAACGCCATAGCAGTTTTTCAATTTACCGGAATATCCTTGAGTGAAGTCGAACATGTCATCATCCGGGTTCACAGCCAACAAGTTGGTTACATTCACCGTACCGCCAAAGAATTCGACGGCATCATCCGCGCTCTCAAGAATGTAGATATTCTCGATCTTGGTACCGTTTCCAACACCGTTCAGTGTCAATCCGTTGTGCTCGATATCGGCAGTAGAGCGGGCACCGGCATAGCAGATTTTCACATAAGTCAGTGAACCGGAATTGTCATTATCGACATTACCACCGTATTTATAGTTGTTGTCGATTTCCGTCAGACCTATATCACTCTTATTGGCGTTCGAACCGGAAATCGGAGCTTTACCATTGATAATGATTCCTCCCCAATAGCCGGATGTAGGGGTTGTTGAATTGGCAGTGAAAACAATCGGTTTATCAGCTGTACCGTCAGCATAAAGTTTACCGCCTTGTGCTACCAGCAGATAACTGCTGAAACCTTCGCGAGCCTTAATCGTTGTTCCGGCAGGGATATTCAGACGGCCTCCATTTTCAATAACTACCGTTCCGTTCAGAATATATTCCTTAGCTTCCAGTGTCTGTTCTCCGGTCAGCGTGCCGGACAGGATATTTTCGCCCACAACAATAGAGCTACCGGTCCCACCGTTGTTTCCACCATCTCCGTTACCATCACCGTCTCCGTCACTATCACTGCTACATGCAGTCAATGTAAGTGCTGTTGCCATAACGGCAAACGTCATAAAGTTCACAAACAATCTTTTCATTTTGCTTTCATTATTAGTTAATAATCTTATTTCATCACCCGGTTTAGAATGTACACGACACTCCCAGGCTTATATTTATTCCTTTCTTATAATCATTCAGTATCACCTTTTCCCCGTTTTCGTTCGCTTTGCGGCTTAACTTATAAGAGGGATTCAGCAGGTTGCGGGCTTTCAGGTTAAAGGAAAGATGCTTGTTCAGTTTGGCTTGGGACACAAAATCCAGTGTCAGTACTCCCTGCTCCATCATATCCTGATAACCCTGTGTGCCAATGGTATATATCTTATCACTCACATAATTAAGTACCAATGTATTGACAAAACTGCGTTCTCCCTTCGTGAAGTTATGCGAGAGGTCGAAATTGACAATCCACGGTGCAGCTCCTTCCAGTTGCGAGCCGGTGGTAACCGTTGCCAAAGGCATTTTTGCATTCGTGTAGATATAAGAGCCATTCAATCCCAAAGAGAGTTTATTCATTCCGTGCGCAGCATTACTCACCGGACGGACAAACAGATTCTTACGTATTTCTACTTCCACTCCTGCCACGGTTGCCTTATCCGCTATATTCTCATAAGAAAGATAACCTCCGGCGCTTGCCACTTCGATGCGGGATATTGGATTCTTAATCAATTTATAGAAAGCTGTGAGAGAAATCAACTCGGTCGGAGTGGGATTAAAGTCCCACTTCAGATCAAGGTTATAATGATCCGAAGGTTTCAGATTGGGGTTACCCTGACTGTTGAAGTTCACGCCGACATAACGGTAAGGAGATATTTCCTTTGCCTGCGGAAGCGTATATGTTTTACTAGCTCCCAGACGAAGCGAGTTTTTATCATTCAGATTGTATTTGAGATTCAAGCTGGGCAGGAAATAATCTTTTTGGATGGTATTGTTTCCTTTAGAGCCTCCACGATTCACATTGTAATCCACTTCAATATCTACCTTGTCGTATTTCATTCCCAGATTCACAATCCAACGGGGAGTAAACTGGTAGGTAGCTTCGGCATAAGCGGAATGGATATTCTTTTTTACGGTATATTCATCTAAGTTCTTCTGTATCTTGAACCAGTCGGAAGCAAAGTTTTCTTGGTTATAATAATCGTCAAGCGATAAGTCGTCCAAAGAAGAAATGCTAGAAACATGTCCTACGGTCAGGTTATACTCTGTAGCTTTGAAGTTATCATCTACGAATCGGCCTGTATATCCGAAACGGACATTCGAAATTTCTTCTATATTATCTTTCAGACGATAGACCAAGCCTGCTTTTACATTCAAGTCGTCTTCATCTAAAGTTGAGAAGTAGCGCTGTTGTGAGTTGCCCCTTAGCAACGTATAGCCGTCTTCCGCTTTAGTCAGGTTATTGATACGACGATCCGGTTCATACCCTTTCACCATATTATAGGAAGCACCTGCATCGAGACTTAATGATTTGGTCAATCCCCAGTTAGTCATCAGTTGGTTAACGATCAGCATATTGTCATTTGTTTGTTGGCGACGGGTGAATCCGAGGTTTTCATAGTCGTCACTAAAAATCGAGTTCTTACCGTTGTAATCGCCCACCGACTGGGTATTGGCATGAATCATCATCAAATTATAACTGATGTGATGACGGTTCTGCATATCGTAATCCACATTGGCAAGTGCCAGCTGACTGATATTCTCCGCATACTTCTTACCATTCATATCTTTGTAGACTGTACCGCTGGTAGTTGTATTACGTATGATTTCATCCGTATACTGATAATCCGTCGTATGTCCGGCGGTCAGGAAGAAAGAAAGCGGATTTTTGCCTTTTCCGACATAGAATCGTTTACCTCCAGAAATACTGTAACTCCGGTTGATTTGAAAATGTTGAGCGGAAGGGTCTAACTTATTTCTGAAGTTCCATAAGTTTTCATCGGCAGGTTCGGTACGATTGGCAAAGCCCATGAAGTTCACTCCATCCTGTTTCAGAAAATCGGCTGCTACCGTTTGTGTATTCAAGCCACCGGAAATGCCGAATCCCAGATTACCGCTACCAATTAGTTCTTTGGATACAATATCAATGGTTGCCCCTCCGACATCGCTGCTGCCTCCCGCGTTGAATGCTTTCTTTACACCTACAGACTGAATAATATCCGTACCGAAGAAATCAAGAGAGATATTCTTATATTCCGGATCTTCGGAAGGAAGAGCAAATCCATTAAAAGTAGTTGCATTGTAGCGGTCTCCCAATCCACGGACAAAGACATTTTTCACTCCGTCTTGTTTAGACACTCCGGCAACTTTCGTCACAGCACCTTCTGCATCCGAAACACCCTTGCGGGAAAGCTCCCTGACACCCACAGATTGTACGGCAATGACTGCTTTTTGCTGTTCGAGCAACAGCATATTCTCATTTTCCCTATTCTTCTTAGCTACAACTACCACATCGGCAAGTTCCTGTGCATCGGTTTCCAACTCCAGATTCAGTATCACCAGTTTTCCATTCTCCACACGCACTTTACGGCGCACTTCTGTCTTGTAGCCTACATATTTTATCTCAACGTCATACATACCTTCCAGAACGCCCATGCTGTTCAATTCAAAATTGCCCTCCATATCGGTCACTGCTCCGGCTTGAGTTCCGAGCAAACGTATCGTAGCTCCTATCAAGGGTTCCTTGGATAGTTTGTCTTTCACAGCTCCTTTAATCTTGATATTGGCAGCCAATGCAGGAAGTACACACAACAGGCAAAAGAAAGCCGCCACTGAAAATCGGATAAGAAATAGTTTTTTCATCTAACTTTGCTCTACGTTTTAATTACGTCGGCAAAGATAGAGGGTGAGCATTACAACTATAAGACGAAATAAATACAATCTATTGAAAGAGTCGTTGCAAGATGATGACAAGATGTTACAAACGTATTATCAATCACTTACGCTATTAGTTTAACTTGTTTATAAGCAAATTTAAGACCGGAACTTCACTCTTTTATCTCTCATTATGCATAAAATTAATCGTCTGACTACTGTTGAACTTTCGTCTGACAATTGTCAGACGAAAGTTCAACAGTAGTCAGACGAAAAGATAACAACCGTCAGACGATTAATTTTATGCATATCGAAACCTAATTCTCCGTATTCGGCGAATTAGTTCATAAGGATGAATACACTAAATCAGTTTCTTTTTCTTCCGGTAGTTCTCGCGAAACTCTTTAGGCGAACAACTCTTTTTCTTCTTGAAGATCCGGTTGAAATTGGAAAGGTTATTAAAACCGCACTCATAACAAATCTCGGCAATAGACATTGTAGAATCTACCAACAACCGGGAAGCAAAGCCCAGCCGAATATCAATGATATAATCGGAAAGATTCTTGCCTGTACGCAGCTTGAAGAAGCGGCTGAATGACACATCCGTCATCCCCACCATATCGGCCAACTGCCCCAGACGTATTTCTTCCTGATAATGTGTATTGATGTACTCCTGCACTTTCTGCACACGCCGGCTGTCCGAATGAATATCTATCTTGGCAAAAGACGAACTGGACAAGGTACGTGCCTCTTCCTCAAAGAGAGAAAGTTCATACAAGATCGTCATAAATTTAATGACCGCATAAAATCCTTGCTTCTCTGAAGCAAGCGTATCCAGCAACGGATATATTTTGAGTATGGCGGACATCGGGAAACAAAGCCCTTTTTGTGCTTTATCCAGCATCCGGCGGATAGAGTCGAACTGATTCTTATTGATAAAGCTCTTGAAGAAAAGATCGGAAGAAAACTGAATCGTAATCTCCCGTATCTCTTTCGAACGGCACTCGTTCTGTTCCCAGACGTGCTCCAAGTCTTTTCCTGTTATCAACACCAAATCATAATCACCTATCACTTCGGAAGAGTCTCCTACAATCCGCCTTACTCCGGCAGCCTTTTCGGTGAAATTCAATTCAAACTCGGAGTGGTTGTGTATAGGATAAGTGAATTCCGTTTTATAACGCTCCGCAATGTAAAAGCAATCCTTATCTGATAAAGGAGTGATTTCACGGATAATCTGGTTGGATAACGGTGTAGTCATAGTAATTACAATTTATAAGCGTTTTATCGTTTGATTAGTTTTCTATCTTTACCCCTATCCGATGCAGGTCTGCCCCCGACGGGTTTTGGAAGACACGCAAGTCGAATTCGGGAATAATGGCAAGCACATGATCGAAAACATCTGCCTGTATGCCTTCGTAGGCAACCCATACTTTATTGGCAGAAAAGAAATAAAGTTCCAATGGGATACCGGTTTCAGTAGGCTGAAGCTGACGTACCATGCAGGTCAGGTCTTGATTGACGGTAGGCAGATTCTTCAGATAGTTAGTCAGATAGGCACGGAAAACTCCCAAATTTGTTTGCCGGCGTCCATTCACTAACACAGAGTTGTCGATATGATGTTCCTTATTATATTCTTCCACTACCTTTTCCGTTTCATCCACATAGTCTTTCAACAGTTGTATCTTCCGGTATTTTGCCAACATCTCCGGCGTACAGAAATGCACACTAGTCATATCTATATTGATAGAGCGTTTCACACGACGTCCGCCGGATTCCTGCATTCCCTGCCAGTTTTGGAAAGAATCACTAATCAACAGGTAAGGAGGAATGGTGGTGATAGTATTGTCGAAGTTACGTACTTTTACGGTATTCAATGTTACTTCTATCACCGTACCGTCCGCACCATATTTCGGCATCGTGATCCAATCACCCACCTTCAGCATATTATTGGCGGAAAGCTGGATGCCGGAGACAAATCCCATGATACTATCTTTGAAAACCAACATCAGAACCGCAGCAGAAGCTCCCAATCCGGTCAGCAACACCACCGGACTTTGCTTTATCAAAATACTGATAATGATGATAGCTCCTATAAAGAAGAGAATGACTTGCGCTGTCTGCAAAAGCCCTTTCAAAGGTTTGTCTTTATATTGCTCACGCGCGCTATATACCAGATACACAGCCGTGAACAAAGCACTGACGAAACGAAGAAAGACTGCAAGGATATAAATCATGCAAAGTCTTCGAAGAAAATCAAGCAAAGCAGAGTCTGCATGTTCGGGAAAAGCAATAGGAATAGATATATAAATCAATATAGGCGCCACCATCCTGCTGATGTTCACCATTACTTTATCATTAAATACAATATCATCCCAAGTAGCTTTTGTCTGTTTCACCAATTTAGCCACGGTACGCAGAATAATCTTGCGGCAAATCAGATTGGCAAGTAATGCTATTCCAATAATAAACAATAAGATGATAAAGTTATCAATCTTATCAGCCATAGCTTCATCCACTCCCATCGAGAGCAAAGCATGATTCACTTCTTGCATCACTACATTACCTGCTTCTTCCGGTTGCCCGTTTGCTAATGCCACACTCACTGTATCAACCACTTCTTTTACTTCTTTCATAAGCAATCGTCTCTCTCTTTTTTAGTTTTTCTTTTATTTATGATCTCTGTTTCTTTTCTTCTTTATTCTTTCCTTCTTCCAAATATTCACTGATATCCTGCCGTAGCCAATCATAATGGAAGAGTCTTTTGTAGGCTACATTCTTCTTGAGCATGATTTCTACGTTCACCTGGCTGTTCTGATAACAAGTCAGTTCGTTTCTGAACTGTTCATTGTGTTCGGCCAGCCGCTTGATTTCCTGTTCCCGTTCACGACGCAGCACGGTGCAGACCGGAATCAGTAGTTTCATTACCACATTATCCATCACATGGTGTCCCTGCATATACAAGTAAGTAGTTTCCGGCACCAAGCCCAGCTCTTTAAATTCAGTCCGCAATCCATTCACCTGATTGATGTTATGGGGAAATTTCCTTTTCAACTCTGCCAACTTCTGATTAACCCGTTGTTGAAGGGATTCCAAGCTCTTTTCCGGATGCCGGAGATTAATCTCGCGCAAAGAAGTATAAGTATGGAAATCGTACATAGGGAAAGTATAAGTATCCCGTTGGCGATAGAACCATACGTTCCAGAGGAAAAGCGGATACACAATTTCGGAGTACTTCTTCAGGTAGAAGTTGAAATCTAAAATGGAACGGTCATTCAACGTAGCCTGCACACATACTTCGTGAAGGCTTTCGGCAAAACAATGATAGTTTTCAATAGCATAGGTATAAGTCTGAAAAATATACCTGCTCCGGTTGATTTTACGGGAGGTATTGGTAGCTCCCTGCAACAGGAAATCATAGTCACTGTCCACACAGGCAATCAGACTTCTCCCCAATTCGGCTGTATTCAGCGTGTTCATGAGTACCATCTTTTTTCCTTTTGCCAGGGAGGTGGCCGAAGGAAGCATCACTTGGAAATAGTGTTCGTCGTCTTCAAACTCTTCAAGCAATGTGCGCCAGAAAGCGATGTCGTCATAACTTTCTACGTAAGCGATGATACGTCGGCGGGCTTTCTTCGGATAAAGCTTATGGGCGGCATTGAAATAAGAAGAAGTCAGATTATCTCGTAGTGAAGTTGCCATTTGTTCTATTACAGGTTACGAATTACAAATTACAGTTGGAAGAATCCTTGTCGAGCTTGTGCCCTACGGTGGTAGATATATCGCTTACTTCTGTCACGGCATCCAGCCAGCCTTCCATAATGACGGCAGGCGAATGGGTAGTCAGGATAATCTGCACATTCGGATTCAGTTCACGTATCATAGCAATCAGTTTCTGCTGCCATTCTATATGGAGGGAGGCTTCCGGCTCATCCATAAACAATACACAATGGCTGTTGTCCTGCACGAGTACGGTCAGCAGGATAACCAGCATTTGCTTTTCACCGGACGACAGTTTATAAGGGAATAATAGTTCGCCATCCTGATAGAAAGCGATATCGTTCCGTTTCCGGTCTATCTTTTTGCGTGTATAGCTGAACAGTTCGTCAATCATATCCTGAAAACGACGTTTGGCTACAGATAATGTAGCTGCTTTACGACGCTCTTCTTCATCAATGCTGGAAAGCATTTCAATCATCTTATTACCAATGTTGACCTGATAATCGAGGTAACGGCGTTGCAAGAGATAAAGCTGCCAGTCCAGTTCAGACTTTACATTCTTGTCGGCCATGCGGGCTGTGAAGTCACCCATAATCAGGGGACGGTCGTAGCTCCGGATGACGTCATAAGGAATATAGGTTGCCTGGGGATTGTCGAAAAAGAGACGCACTCCGTTCTTCTCGTCACTTTTCATTTCACCGGAAAGTTCTTCGAGGTATCCCACCGAACGGTTCAGAATGGTAGTCTTCCCCACTCCGTTGATGCCGGAGAGGATGTTCACATCGGGACGCAAATCCCATCCTATATTAAAGCGTTCCCATAGTCCGTGTATCTCGATACGACGGATATAATTGGCTTGTTGTTCCATAATATTCAAGTTTAATCAAGGCAAATATAAACAAATCATACGATAAATGAATCACGATTACAGCAGTTTTCAATAAAGGTAACAAATAAAAAGAATGACGCAGGTAAGGTGGATTTCAGATTTTGTCCACATTACTGCGCCATTCGTATTTCAAAAACTGTTCTTTAGGTCAGAAGTTGTATAAGAACAAGTCCGGTTTCGATTAACTCAATAAGTTCATTTCTTCTTCTGCCGACGGTTCAGCCTGTCCTTCCGGCAAATCGGCTACACCGAAGTTCTTGTAATCGGTCAGTTTGTTGCCTGCGTCTTTTTCTTCTTCCGTCTTTTCCACAACTTGGTTTTCAGTTCCTTCGGCAGCTTCCTGTATATCTTCATTGACGAAAATATACTTGCCATACCATTTTTCAAAAGTATTTGCGTCGATTCCCAGTTCAGCCATCAGGTGTTTGCGGACAGCCGGATCGATGTTTTCAGGAAGGATAGCTGCTTTCTTTGCATTGCCATACTTACGCATAGTGTTCTGACACTCTTTCTTGATGGCGGGAATTTCTTTCAACCCCATACCGATCACATGAGGCCCCAAGTCCTTGACTGGTTTGAAATATTTGATTGCCTTCAACTTCAGATTTGGAAGAGCAAGGGCGGCAGAAGCTGTATTCAGGCTAAGACTGGTGGCATCGAGAATAATTTCAGCCCCTGTCATAATACCTTGTGCTACCTGCCAACGTCCCATACCGTAACTCAAGAACTGATTGTTTACGGAATCAATCATACATTTGAAAAGATAGTTTTTTCCTCCTACGGAGAAAGAAGCCTCCTGATATTTGTAGTGAGAAAGGCTGTCTCTATAAGTTGAAATCTTATGATACAAGGTGTCACAAGACAGCAGATACCCATCAATGGTTGGATCTCCCGATGGTTCGGGCAGTTCCCAGATGAGTTCTTTTTTCTCTTTTTTCTTCTTGTCTTTCTGGGCGCTCAAAGACGTCGGATACACAAAAGCTAATCCTAACATAGCTACGAAAAATAATAACAGATGTTTGTTTCTCATGATTGCAAAGTTTAAATGTTTAATTTATAGTAGATTTGATTAGAAAACTATTTCAGTTGTCGTGCTATCTATCTTGTATGATTTCTTATCGCCATAGAAGTAGAGGTAAGGAGGAGGCGTATCCTTGAAAACGACACGGAATGAACCATCGCCCCGGGTAGTGCCCAGAGGTTTGTCATCACTATTGGGTTTCGGGTTATCGGGAGTATTGGAAGCATAGATCGGTATCCCGCCACCATTCGGGTGTCTGCCGGTTATTTCCTGGTATTTCACAGTGACTGTTGTCACCTTGCTGTTCATCGGGTGGGCTTTCAGTTTTTCATCCAGTTCTTCTGCACGACGTTCAAATTCAGTTGTACCGGGGGCATATTCCAGCACTTTCTTATAGCTACGGATCGCTCCGCGATAGTAGATGAATACGCTATCGGCCGTAAACCCTTCTTTGCGTTCCACTCTTGCTCCCTGTCTCTCGAATTTCTCCGCATAAAAAAGGAACTTACGGGCAGAGTTCATCTTCCCCAGTTGAGCTTCCAGTTCACCTCGTTTATCCACAGGGCAGTTTTCATGGCTACGGGCATCCTGATAAGCATTGGCGGCAGCAAAGAAATCGGCTTCTTCCTCTTTGGTTTGAGCTTTGGCGAGGAGTTCGTCAAACGAAGCTTCTTTTTCAACAATCTTCACGTTGCTGACAATGGTATAGCTATATGACTTTTTAAATTCCAAGTCACCTCCGAGGTCTACATCAATGGCATTGGAAGCTCCTACCTTGATTTTGAATACAGGGCGTTTGATGAATGTCGGTGTCTTTTTCTCTTCATCCAACATGAATTCTATGATATAAGCGTTCAATTCACCGCCTTCCTGCTTCACGGAAGAAGAGAAATTGACATCGGCCACCGGAACAGCCTGTCCGTCGGAAAAACACAACTTGCCGTTACACTCTATATCCAGCTTTTTCATGGCAGACAGAAACGTGACTTTAGCAGCCTTCGACTGCGGGAAGAGTCCGTCATTGTTCTTTTCAATCGTTATGAAGTTCTCATTGAACGTCCCCACATAGCCTTTCCCTTTCCGCAAAACGAGCATAAAATCTTTCTGCCCGACGGGTAGCCGAACCAGAAAAGTGGATTTTATGAAATCATCCTCATAATCTTCGGGAAAACTATAATTAATGGTATAGCAGTAAGTCCCGTCGTCATTCGTGGTTCTTACTCCTTTTTCCTCGCCCATATTATGAGTCATTGCCAGCTTGTCGCTATTAGAATGGATGATAATCTTCACCTGATTGGGACCGGCTGTAATGAAGGGGGCTTCTTTGGGTTCCACAAAGAAAACTCTTTGCGCATTCGCCTTCATCCCTATCACTAACGCACAGCTTAGTAATAATAGAATATGATAGATTCGTTTCATCGTACTTTTACAATTATAAATCAATTACGAAATCACCGGGAGTGAAAATATCTTCCTGGGCTATTTCTTCCGTGTGATTATCATTCATCCAACGAGGCTGCCAGGTACGCACATGAATCTGTACCTGATCCTTATCGCGGAAATCCCACAACATAAACAGATAACCGTCATCTTTATAGCCACTGCTGTTGGCATAAAGTTGATGAACGGTTACTCCATAGAAACCTTCCATCTTCGGATTAGGGTGTTTTACAACCTTTACATCGTCGAAGCGGACATTGATCCACTTGTTTGCACGAAAACTTTTTTTCAGGTTGTTGATATATTCCTGCTTGCCTTGTTTCTTGTAAGTCACTTTATTATAAGTAATTCCTGTGCCATCGGTTTTCTTGACTTCAGTCACCGAACCTGTGATAATCAATGCATCTTCGCTGAAGATATTATCCAGAAATTGAATATCCTGTTCGTTGTAAGCTGTACGGAACTGCTCTACGTAGGAAAGTATTTCCTGACGACGGGCAATCTCGGTCACTGTTTTACCTTTCTTCATCACATTCTGATAAACAGTAGTGCTAAGTGTAAAATTGAAACGTGTGATGTTTCCGCTTGCGTCATAGTTAATCACAGCTTCCTGATATTCATCATCCAGTGTCTCGCCCACAGGCTTAATCATTAGAGGGATCTGGCGAACCTGATACCCGTTTCCGTTACGGATACAGGATTGCACGACTTCCGAATCATCACAATAGAAATGTGTATTCTCCCATAGCGCGCTCAATCCGCGTTCTGCCGTATCGGTCAGTCCTAAAGATACCAGATTCAATGCTCTGTTTTCTTTAAATGCTTTATTGATTTCTGTCAGCAATGCGCTGGTAGACTTTTCCATCTTTGCCTTTAAGCCGGCATCATATAAACCGTCAGCAATTTCCAGTTTCACAGCATCCTGGGCTTGCACAGGTAGAGTCATCAGTGTACAAACTGCTACCAATGCCCAACTCAAAATTATACTTTTCATCTTCTTCTCTTTCTACTTATGTTTGTTATTTAAGAATGAACCAATAAGCTCCGCAACCGCTAAAGACAGCAATATCCGTAGCCTCTTTCGTCCGGACGTCATTCAGCTCTTTGCCATTCTTCTTCACCACCCCTTTTACTTCACCCGTACGGGTATAGAACAACAGATAACATTGTTCTGCCACTGTTTCAGGGGCATATACACCATACGAGATTCGATCCTGTTCTTTGAGCGAAGCAAAAACCTGCTTCATCTCCGTCATCGTTTTTGCCCCAAGAACCTGATTCAGACTCTCCTGTTCGGGATTGATCTTTTCCACCGTCGAAACCATTTTCTCATCTTTTGCAGACTTCTTGGCGGACTCTATCTTGATCGGTTCCGATATTTCAGACAAGGGTTGTAAATCGGCTCCTTTTTCCTCTTCACTCAACATGATTTGTCCTTCACCATAGATGAGGACAATCTCATTTTTCTTCACGTATACAAACGCGCGAGTTCTCACTCCACGCTTCATATCCATCCGCTGGGTACAGGTATTGATGTCTTGCAAAACAACTTGTTTCACTTCACCGCTTTTCCGTTTACTGGCTACCCAATCATTGATTTCACTGACTAACAGTTCTTTGGCTTGCTGAATGGCCTCTTCTTCAGTAGGCATGGTAGCCTCGGCAGAAAGATAGGACTGCGAACGCTTGATCTTATTGATCTGCGCCTTTGTTTCGGCTTCACTCTGTGCCATCAGGCTGCAATATGCTCCGCAAAACAATAACAAAGTAATTATCTTCTTCATTTTACTTTAATTTGCCTTTTTGGGGTAGTATTTACCCAATTAAGTTCTTCAAAAAGTGACGAGATATTGTGGGTGGGGACAAACAAGGTTATATCGCCTTCTACTTTCCCCTTCCCTTCGCTTAGGAGGGAGTTGGAAACTTCCACATTCATCACATGATTATACTTCAACACAGTATTCACCGCAAAGACATATGCCTTTACCGCATTGGTTTCCAACGCTTCAACGCCTACATAGAGAGCGCAGCCCTGATTACGCATATAGGATATCCATGAACGGACGGGAATTTCCATCTGTTCTCTTTTCAGTCCATATTGGCGTACGGTCATGCGGATGGAGACGTTGCCAGAAGTGTCTTCACTAAGAAATAGATTAAACACGCTCTCGGCAGGATGATCCATGCCGAACACCGGACGAAGGGCGCGATCCTTTTCCTCGAAATAAAGATTCCCGTTGATTTCTTCAATGTAATAGGTATCTCCCGTTTTCACATAATAGTCTCCCGCCAACTTTTTAAGTTCCTTCCGCACGGGTTGCGAAGAGGATGGAGTGTAGCTATAAGAAGATAATCCTTTCACAAAGTCGGCTTCCAGCTCCTTCAGATTCTTCCCGGTCAGCAATTGGCATGAAGCCGGGAAAGAGAGTTCGATCAAAAGGAAAGACTCATTGATAAGAGATACGATGTAACGGTTTTCCTTCTCGGAAAAGTTCATCGATGTCTGCTCGTTAATGAGATTCAGAAGATCCATACTCCCTTGTGTAATCCATACGTTATCACGCTCCATCTGCGATTTTCGCTCGGCAACGGACATCTTTTGCAATTGGGTCAGATACCGTTCTGTAAAATCGTAAGCTGCCGTAGCAAAAGGAACATCGGAGGAAATGGCAACAACCGTCTGGCGTAGTTTTCCATTTCCCCATTTTCCTGTTTGCTGTCCCCACACCGAAAGCGGGAACAGCAAAAGAACTATGTAGACTATTTGAGTAAACGGATTCCTCATTACGGAATGATTACCTCTTTGTTTCCATCACTCTTATACCACGTACCGGTAATAAGGTGACCGTCTTCAAAGATACCGACCACTTTTTCACCTGCGTTAGCTTCACGCTTCTTCACGTCGCGCGGTTCTATAACATGAGTTGTCTTAAATGTCAATACTCCATTTTCATCATTCATCAGGCCGTTCTTCATACGTCCTTTGTAAACTGCATAACCGAGGTCTTTCGTTACGATACCGCCTGTTCCGCTGTTATTGCTCCCCCCTGCGTTGCTCTTATCAGAAACAACGACTTCTACCTGTTCTTTGGTATCCGAACCGCTTGTTTCAGCTTCCATTTCAACTTCTTCCTGTGGTTGATTAACCACTTCAACAGAGTCCGGGTTTGTTCCGCCAATCGGGTCGCTTCCTTTCTCTCCACCGCTAAGGGCGATTCCAATGCCCACACCACCAAGGATTACAACAGCTGCGACAATACCGCCAATCAACTTCTTGTTAGGGCCTTCTTTAGGAGGCGGAACCATACGCAACGGTTCTTTACACTCTTCGCATACGAAGTCTTGTCCGGCTCTTACTTTCTGTACTTCTTTACTTTCACATTTAGGACAAGGGGTTCCTTCTCCATTCTTGTCACGGTTGGTGCAGATACCATATTTGTATCTGTCGCGTTCACTAGGTCTTGCCATAATTTTTATTTCTTATTAATTATTTCCAATGCTTTCTTTGCTTCAGCGCTGTATTGCTGATACTTGGGTGATGTAGGACTGGAGCACTCCTTACTTACATAATCGCGCATCACTACCTTCACACCTTCTACCATAGCAGCACGGTCACTCATCTTCAAATCCGGATTCTTCAATACTTCATCTACCTTTTCTTTGATAGTATCCAACACTTCTTCCGTCAGGTCTTCGCTGGTCAGGAGTTCTGTAAACTGGGATGCGATAAGGGTTACCATTTCAGCTCCCCATTCATCGGCAGTGACAATACACCAACCCTTTTCTTCCCGTTCGTTTTCACGCACAGCAAGAATATTGTTTGCAGCAGCCACGAAGAAATAAGGGATAAAGTCTTTCGGCGATACCTTCTTTTCTCCCATCAGATCCGGCAATTCCGTACCGTCGCCTTCGCTGTGAAGCAAGATACGGGCTTCTTTAGCAGCCAATTCATTCTTATTATTCACCATATCGTTATACGCACGATCATAAGAAGGCAACCAGGCGATAGCACGCATCGGGAAACAATACCGGATGGAAATAACCGTTATTTCATTCATCCGATCACTGGAAGTATTGAAGTTGATTGTACTTCCCGGCGTAGCATTTCCGAAAGCACCTTGTAATGCGGCTTTCAGTTTATTAGAGAATGCTTTGAGCGAATCGTTTCCTTCATCAGTCGGCATCGAAATCAAAATTGTCTTGCGATTGATTGATTCGGGATGAGATACCGGGTTTTCGTTGTTATTCAACGCTTTCGAAAGTTGTCCGTCATCCAGTTTCAGGAATGTACCGCTCTGATTGATGACTGTAGAAGCGAAGTTACGAATATCTGTATCCGTAAGCAGTACCTTTTGCAACTGTTGCAGCACGTTCAGCCCTAAAATCTTGTCGTTCTGATAATCCTGATCGTGTTTTTCACGAATCTTCGGACTCAACTCCGTATCAAATATATCAAAGATAGCATCTTCGGAAGTAGTGGCAGCCAGTTCGCTGAAGTGGGCATAATTACGGTTGCCTGTAATAGCCTTACGGATATTTCCCGACCAGGTTTCCTGTTGGTTCTTATCCAGAATCAATGCCTGTTCGAGCTTGAGCATTTTCTCATCTTCACTGACTTCTACAATAGCACTCGACAAATCGGCTATTCCTTTGGTGTTCTTATTACGGTCGGCAATACGTTTTTCTGCAGCATCCATTGACACCAGCAACACACCGATGAACTGACTTACTTCAGCACTGAATTCTTCGAACGCAGCACGTAACTTACCCAGCAACTTACCTTCAAATTCATAAGCAACACGTTGGGTACGCAACGTATAGAGATCTTTCATTATCATCTGATGATCGGAGTAGAGACGGGGGGAACGTCCGGTAGCACGCTGCAACAACGACAAGTGATTATAGTCGTAATTGTTAGCATCCGCATCGTCCTCATTCACCTTGATCTTTTCATCCACTCCGGCAATATCAGTTTCGATCTTCTCTTTGCGGTCTTTTATGTAAGTCAATACAGTATCACAGATATTCAGCAAATCCTCCAAGGAAAGGGTGCCCTCATACCATTTCGTATATAGATTCTTCTCTATACGTTCAATAATATATTGTGCCTGTTCCTTCAACAACTGGTCGTTGCTCTTGTCCTGATAGTAAACTTCTACCCCCTGCTTATTACGGAAAGCATTCTTATACGTATCCGCACAGATACTTTCAAGGAATCTCAAAGGTTCCGGGTCTACCGCTTTGGCATCATCATAAGAATAGCTGTTGGTAATATCACTCCAGAAATTTTCTATCTTGCTGCAATACTTATCTGTATCGAATATCTTTTCTTCCAACATCAAATGACTATCATCCAGCAACCAGTCGCGCAAGTTCTTGTCATTGATATACAACTCACGATAATCCTTACGAACCGATTCCTGCACAAAGCCGAAATCATCCTTGAAGTTATTATATTGCATTTGCCACAGAACACGTTCACCTACGGTATAAGTGATATGTTCCAGTATTCGTTTTTCGGGATAAATAATGCGTTTGATACCGAATGTATTGATTGCTTTCGTACGGGCACGTTCCTTATCCGTCCCTTTCGACTTTTCGCTGTACTCCACACAAAAGTCATTGATATTCTCCAAGCTGAAAGAACGCAGAAGGTCATCAGTCGTACCATGCTTCTCTTCCAGAAACAGACGGAAATAAACGGTATCCGCCAACAACTGTGGCAATTCTGTAAACGAATTGACTACCACGCCATTTTCATTCACATTAGAGTAAAGCATCAAACCGAACTGTTTATTAGGAGTAAAGTCCAACTCTATCTTCTCTTCCCCACGAATAACGTCCGAAGGAACAAAACGTCCGATATTCAGCGCACTCAACTCTTTCAATGCAGCATAACCATTCTGATGGTAGCGTCCGGCCTGACATCCGGCAGGAATATCCAATTCAGGCACCATGGCATAAACCATAATGTTAGCATGCTTATAAGTCTCTTGTGCACGGGTTTGAGCAACAACATCAATAATAGCACCTGATCCCGTACCACCGGCCAAACCAGTAAAAATATGAATATTAACCTCATCTTTGTTGGTCAGAGACTTCACTTTATTGTACTGCCCCTTCAAAGCAGAAAGATACTTGTTGCAATTTGCAGCAAAAAGAATACGTCCCGCACGACGTTTCTGTCCGGCAGCTTGCCCCACTTCCCCCAACGTATTCTTCATTGAAGCACCATTCTTCACAATAGTCTTCAATCCGGGATAATTGGATACATTATCCAAAATCTGTTTCAAGTCCACCGACTTAATATCCACAAACTCACTTTCCGTAAACGAAGCATCCTTCCCCATCACACGGAAAGAAGGATCACCCGGCGTCATCATCTCACGCGTAGAATCGACATATACAAAACCGATAGACAGTTTGTCTCGTTCTTCATCATTGGGAAATTCCTGATAAATGCGTTTACGAATGGCCTTCAGTACTTTACCGCCTGTACCGCCTACACCAACCAAGATGTGGTTAGGACTTTTCGGGTCTAATGTTTCCATTGTATAATTTTTAATCGTTATATATTTGCATAAAGTTTCAACATCAAAGTGTGGAATAAGACCGATGTTTCCTT
>NZ_JBDFVF010000019.1:0-131176 GCF_040913205.1 Bacteroides sp. MSSM.1001136sp1_RTP21357st2_D2_RTP21359_211015
GATTCAGTTGACAGAGTATGAAGCTCAAATCATCCATAAGGAGCTGGAAGTATTGATGCATCTGATGAATATTGAACATCATTTCCTTTTCCGGCGTATACAGGCAGCGTGCAATTCTCTGTTTTTGGATATAGCAGATTTTCTTTCCCGAAAGACCGTTATCAAAAAAGAGATCAGTCGTAAAGACCACGTTCTGCAAGAATTTCATGCACTTGTTACCCGTAATTTCAGGGAAGAACATTTTGTGAGCTTTTATGCGGATAAACTGGCTATTAGTGAACAGTACCTGGCACGCATTGTACGTCTTGGAACAGGTAAGACTATCAATAGCCTTATTAATGAATTGTTAGTAATGGAAGCGCGTACTTTATTGAGTTCTACCAAATTTACGGTTGGCGAGATTGCTGCTAAACTGGGGTTTAGTGATGCAGCCGGTTTTTGTAAGTTCTTTAAAAGAAATGCGGGACAGACCCCGTTGAATTATCGGAAAGGATTATTGATTTGAACGGAAAGGATTGCTGAACTGAATGGGGAATTACTGAACTGAATAGTGAATATAATGAATTTAAATAATAAGTTGGCTGATTTGAATGAAAATGGAAGTAGGTTGATGCAACTCAACTGTCCTTAAAGACCGTATACATCA
Source organism: Bacteroides sp. MSSM.1001136sp1_RTP21357st2_D2_RTP21359_211015 (assembly GCF_040913205.1). Lineage (NCBI taxonomy): Bacteria > Pseudomonadati > Bacteroidota > Bacteroidia > Bacteroidales > Bacteroidaceae > Bacteroides > Bacteroides sp. MSSM.1001136sp1_RTP21357st2_D2_RTP21359_211015. The sequence continues at coordinate 647 of NZ_JBDFVF010000019.1, forward strand.
ACCTACCTGAATATATAGTGAATGGGTTTGATTTTAACCGATCACTGCTGTGATATCTTCTACAATCTGTTCATCCGTCAGATGATTGGCACGGAGAAACTCCTGTATATCATATCGGTCAACAAATTCTTTTTTAGCTCCAAAGTTCAGAACTTTCATGTTTGTAGCACCATAATAACGGGCAATCTTTTCACCGAAACCGCCATCCAATACACCGTCTTCCAACGTAATCACTAATTCGTGATCTGCTTTCAGTTCATCCATCAGTTCGTTGTCTACACCGGTGATGTAACGCGGATTGATGAGTGTTGCGTCAATATTGGCTTTTTCTTTCAGAAGTGATGCAACCGACTGTCCCAATCCATAGAACGAACCTAAAGCAAGAATGGCTACTTTTGATCCACGATGCGTCACTTTATAGCGATTGAGAACACTATAATCAGTCTCCACCGGTTCCCCACAAGTAATTACATCTGTTGCCGGTACACGGATAGCAACCGGGTATTCATTTTGGCGGATACTCCATTCTAGCATAGCAAGATATTCCTCTTTGCAAGTCGGTGCCAGATAAACCATATTAGGAATATTGCTGATGAGCGGAATATCGAAGAAGCAGAGGTGAGTTACATCATTCATTCCGGACAGTGTTCCCCAGAATACCAACAAAACAGCCGGGTTATTATTGATACAGAGGTCTTGCGAAAGTTGATCGTATGAACGTTGGATAAATGTACTATACACTCCGTAAACAGGTTTTCCGCCATTGGCTGCGATACCCGAAGCAAGAGCTACTGCGTGTTCTTCTGCAATGCCGACATCTACAAACTGTTTGCCAGCTTCCTTGCGGCGGTCCGGAGTGAATCCGAGAACGGCAGGAGTACCCGAAGTGATTGTCACCACACGAGAATCTTCTTCCATCTTTTTCAGCAGATATTGAGCGGTTACTTCGCTGTAATCTTCTTCCTCATAACTGACTTTTGCTTCTCCGGTTTCCGGATTGAATGGAGTGCGCCAGTGATAAGTCTCTTTATCCTGTTCGGCACGTTCATAACCTTTACCTTTCAAAGTGTTGATGTGTACTACTATCGGATGCTGAATATCTTTCACTTTGGAGAATGCTTCAATCAACGCCTGTACATCGTTACCGTCATTTACATATATATAATCCAGACCCATAGCCTTGAAGAAGTTACATTCGCACTGACCGTTGCTGTCACGCAATTCTTTCAGGTTCTTATATAGTCCACCGTGATTTTCGGCAATAGACATCTGATTGTCATTGACAATAATAATCATGTTAGTACCAAGCTCTGCTACATAATCCAATCCTTCGAAAGCTTCACCTCCGCTTAAAGAACCATCCCCTATGACGGCTATGATATTTTCATTGCCGCCTGTAAGGTCACGTCCCTTTGCCAATCCGCTGGCCAGACTGACAGAAGTGGAAGTATGTCCAATGATGAAGAAGTCATGTTCACTTTCTTGCGGTTCGGTATAACCTGATACGTTGTCGTATTTTTCCGGATGAAGGAACGCATCTTTACGACCGGTCAGCATCTTGTGTACATAACTCTGGTGCGATACGTCAAATACAATTTTGTCTTTGGGCGAATTGAATACATAATGTAAAGCAATCGTTGCTTCCACCATTCCGAAATTAGGTCCGAAATGCCCGCCATGCTCACTTAATTTTTGCAGGAGTGCTGCACGGATTTCTCCACCTAATTCGTTTAGCTCTTTTTCCGACAGTTTCTTAACATCTGCAGGAGAATAAATATTTTCTAAATACATATCAAACAGTTTTTCTAAATAATGTTTTTACTTATTTCTTTATGACACTGCAAAGATACAGCAGGATTTGAAATCTGTTTGTATATGAATTACGGATTGTTTTACCTATATTACAGTTCCCTTATTTGAGGGACTATATTTTTATGCTAAAGCCTGATTTCTGTATTCATTAGGCGTGCATCCGACGCGTCTTTTGAATAATCTGCAGAGATGTTGCGGGTATTGGAATCCTAACGAATAAGCTATCTGGCTGACGGTTTCTTCCGTATCGACAATACGTTCTTTGGCTAGTTCGATTACTTTGGTCTGAATATGTTCCTGTGGAGTTTTTCCTGTTTCTTTTTTTACCATATCACCAAAGTAGTTGGGGGAGAGATAGACTTTATCAGCAAAGTACTTCACGGAAGGTAACCCGTTTTGTATGGGAAGTTGATCTTGGAAATATTCATCCAGAAGTTGTTCAAACTTTGTAAGAGCATCTTTATTGGCACTGTTCCGGGTGATAAACTGCCGTTCATAAAAACGCATACAGTAGTTCAGTAACAGTTCGATATTCATGGCGATTAATGCTTTGCTATGTTTATCGATACCATGCTCAAGTTCGATACTGATTTTCTTCAGGCAATCCATGACTATTTCCTTTTCCTGATCTGAAAGATGTAAAGCCTCGTTTACTGCATAAGAGAAGAAAGTATATTTCTTAATATCTTTTCCAAGTGAGGTGCCGCGAATCAGGTCCGGATGGAAAATAATACCATAAACAGCCGGATTGATTTCATCTTCAATGGTACTCACACCGGCTGTCTGACCTGGGGCAAAACAGACAATGGTTCCTTCTTGGTAATCATAATACTGACGACCATATTTAATGTCACAGCTCTTGCTCTCTTTTAGGAAAAGAGCATAAAGACCATAGTTCATCTGGATATGGTTAACTGTTTTCGTTGCTTTGGTCAAGTCGATGACACTAACCAAAGGATGCAATGTTTCCAGTCCGTACAGTTCGTTATACTGATTTACATTCTCTAGTTTTATAACTTTATCCATGGCTTTTGGTATTTGGAATCGGTAACAAAGATACAGATAAATGTTCTGTTTTCATAGTAGGGAAATGACTAATCTGTAATTGGGGTTATCATACCCGTAATCCGTCTACAACGGCTTCTTTATATTCTTCTGACCTTTGCCATGTTAAATAAAACTTGATGAATCAGAGGAAATTAATAAAAGAGAGAATATGGATAGAAAGCATTTTTTGAAAAGCGTGTTACTAACAACCGGAGGCGTACTATTAGGTGGTACGACTATTTATCGGTGTTTGAATAGTAAAGAAACGACAGACGCTTCGCTTCCTTCGCTAATCGATAAAATACATCAGGGAAATATGAAAAAGATACTTGTAATAATGAGTGCAGGCACAAAACGCGGCAATACAGACCGACTGACCGATGCATACATTAAAGGATTGGTAGAGCGCGGACATTCTGTGACGAAGGTTTATCTGGGTAATATGCGGATAGAAGGGTGCCGGGGATGTGGAGTGTGCCAGCGTCTTGCACATCAGTGTGCTGTTCGCGACGGCATGCAGGATATATATCCTTTGTTTGCGGAATGTGATACAGTGGTTATGGCTTCTCCTCTTTACTTTTGGACAATTACAGCAAAGCTGAAATCGTTCATTGATAGACTTTATGCCATTTCTGTCGATGATAAATATCCTCAAAAAGATTCGGTATTGCTGATGACAGCCGGTGATGATAATGATACGACCTTCGAACAGCCCATACGATATTTTCGTCTTCTCAATCAGGCGTTAGGTTGGAATGAAGTGGGATTATATTGTGCCGGCGGTTGTACCGGATGCGAGAAACTGGCACGGCAGATTGATAAAGTACATCTTGAAAACGCCTATAAAATGGGATTGGAATTATAAATAGCATATAGTAACTATGGAACAAAAAAATAAATTAAAACTCAATTCGGGCGGTTTGCTCGTCTTTATCCTTACGGTCGGTGTATTTGGAATTATAAACACCGAAATGGGAGTAGTGGGGATCCTGCCCTTGATAGCCACAACTTTTAATGTTTCCGTACCTCAAGCCGGCTGGACGGTAAGTGTTTTTGCATTGGTGGTGGCTGCGTCAGCCCCTGTGACGCCTTTATTATTTTCGGGGATTAACCGGAAGAAAGTAATGTTGCTGGCATTGGGATTGTTTACAATAAGTAATGTAATATCCATGTTCACCTCTAATTTCACAGTATTGTTGATTGCTCGGATACTTCCCGCTTTCCTGCATCCGGTATATGTCTCTATGGCTTTTACAGTAGCCGCGGCGTCTGTCAGCAAGGAACAGGCTCCCAAGGCTGTTTCTAAAGTCTTTGTCGGTGTGTCCGCCGGCATGGTGCTGGGCGTTCCGGTGACCAGTTTTATTGCCAGCGAAGTTTCGTTTTCCATGGCGATGTTGTTTTTCACTGTTGTAAACGCATTAGTCTTTGTTGCTACGATTCTGTTTATCCCTTCCATGCCTGTAAAAGAAAAAGTATCTTATGGTGCACAGCTTAGCGTATTGAAGAAAACAACGATGTGGTATTCAATTATTGCTGTTACCTTAATTAATGGAGCTATGTTCGGATTCTTTAGCTATATGTCGGATTACCTGAAAAAAGTAACGGAGGTCCCATATAATGTGATAAGTGCAGTGTTGCTCGTATATGGTTTGGCAAATATTGTGGGTAATGTGATGGCGGGAAAACTACTATCAATAAACGCCAAACGTTCAATTATCCTCATGCCTTTTGCATTATTGGTTTCATATATCTGTCTGTTCATCGTTGGAGAATGGATTGGAGCTATGGTAATTGTCATCCTTATTTTAGGCGTATTGGCGGGTATAGCAAGTAATAATATGCAATATATGATAACAGATGCCGCTCCCGAAGCTCCAGACTTTGCCAATGGAATGTTTCTGACTTCAGCCAATTTAGGAACGACGATTGGCACAGCTATATGCGGAGCTTTTATTACAGAGATGGGCACACGATATTCTGTTTTCGGCTCGTTGCTTTTCCTGATTGCGAGTATTGTATTCGTTTATCTGCGGGTTCGCGTAGCACATATCCGGAAGCAGGCTAATATCAATATTGTAACAGAATAATAAAAAAATATAATCCGTAATTGGGGTTATTATGTCAGTAATTCATCTACAAACGGTCTCTTTCTTTCATCGTATTTTTGCAATGTAGAAAGTAGACAATCAATTCTTTAATAATTAAAAATAAGAGATATGAAACGAATTTTATTATTAACAACTGTATTTATGATGATGCTTGGAACTAGTTTTTCTTCTGCACAGACAGATGCGGATAACTTTTATAAAAGTGATTTGGTAAGTGTGGAGAAAGTTTCTTTTTCCAACCAGTATAAAATGAAGGTAGCCGGAAATTTGTTTCTGCCTAAGAATATGAAAGAAGGGGACAAATATCCTGCAATCATTGTCGGACATCCAATGGGAGCTGTCAAGGAACAGAGCGCGAACCTTTACGCAACGAAAATGGCCGAACGGGGTTTTGTAACACTCTCCATAGACCTGTCTTTTTGGGGTGGGAGTGAAGGCGAGCCGCGTAATGCTGTTCTGCCGGAAGTTTATGCGGAAGACTTTAGTGCCGCAGTTGATTTTTTAGGTACCCGTCCGTTTGTTGACCGGAATCTAATTGGAGTAATCGGTATTTGCGGTAGTGGAAGTTTTGCTATCAGTGCAGCGAAAATAGACCCTCGCCTTAAAGCCATTGCGACAATCAGTATGTACAATATGGGTACGGCTAGCCGTAACGGGTTAAAACACTCATTGACATTGGAACAGAGAAAGCAAATAATGGCTGAAGCGGCAGAACAGCGTTATGCTGAATTTTTAGGTGGAGAAACTAAATATACCGGTGGCACTGTACATCAACTGACAGAAAAGTCCAGTCCGATTGAACGGGAGTTCTATGAGTTCTACCGTACACAAAGAGGAGAATTTACCCCCGACGGAGCAACTCCTATGACCACCACTCATCCTACACTTTCAAGCAATGTGAAATTTATGAATTTCTATCCTTTCGAAGATATTGAGACTATTTCACCCCGCCCTATGCTTTTCATCACCGGTGAAAATGCCCACTCACGTGAATTTAGTGAAGACGCCTACCGATTGGCCGCCGAACCTAAAGAACTGTATATAGTACCCGGTGCCGGACACGTAGATCTTTACGATCGTGTGAGCCTTATTCCATTTAATAAACTGGAATCCTTCTTTAAGGAATATCTAAAGAAATAAGTTTTAATACTATAAATATGAGATACTATATAATAGCAATTCTTACTATGCTGACATTATCGGTCGGTTCCGCATCATGTAGCGAAGATGAACCTATACAGGGAACAGGTCAACAAGTGACTCCGGGTAATGGTTCTGGTTCCGGTGATAATGGCAGTAACAATAATGGTAATAATCCCGATGATAATGACGACAATAACGATGATACCCCAGTGAGCAATAATCTTAAAATAACAATCGGACCTGTTTCATTCAATGCCACATTGGACAATAATGAGACAGCGAAAGCATTTAAGAGACTACTCCCTATGACAGTGGATATGTCCGAACTGCATGGTAATGAAAAATATTATTATCTGTCGAAGGGTTTGCCGACAGCGTCGTCCAATCCCGGGACTATTCGGACAGGTGACTTGATGCTTTACGGTTCCACTTGTGTGGTACTATTTTATGAAACCTTTTCCACTTCATATAATTATACCCGTTTAGGACGTATAACAAATCCTTCAGGACTGGCCTCCGCCCTTGGTTCAGGAGGCGTAAATGTAACTTTTGAAATAACAGATTAAAGAATAAACTAATGGAACAAATAAGAAATAAAGAATATGGAGGCGAACGTCCTCTGTTCGCGACCCACGACCTTCAACTGGAAGATGTAACAATTCACGCCGGTGAATCTGCATTGAAAGAATGTAGTAATATTATAGCAATCAACTGTCGCTTTGAAGGAAAATATCCTTTTTGGCATACCAACGGATTCATTGTGAAAAACTGTCTCTTTACAGAGGGAGCCCGTGCTGCTCTATGGTACTCTCAAAGTCTGCAAATGGCAGATACCTTGGTAGAAGCACCGAAGATGTTCCGTGAAATGGACGGAATAAAACTCGAAAACGTGCAGTTGCCTAATGCTTTGGAAACGTTTTGGTATTGTCGTAATATAGAGCTGAAGAACGTACAGATTGATAAAGCGGATTACCTTTTTATACACAGTGAGAATATTAAGATACAAAACTATGCCCAAAACGGGAACTATTCGTTCCAATATTGCAAGAATGTAGAAATCCATAATGCAGTTATCAACTCCAAAGATGCTTTCTGGAATACGGAAAATGTAACAGTCTATGATTCCGAGTTGAACGGAGAATATCTGGGATGGCATTCTAAAAACTTACGTTTGGTAAATTGCAGGATTTCGGGGACTCAACCGCTTTGCTACGCACATGATTTGGTGATGGAAAATTGTACGATGGCAGAAGATGCTGACCTTGCTTTTGAACACAGTAGTGTGAAGGCAACGATTAAAAGTCCCGTTCATAGCGTAAAAAATCCTCGTACGGGAAGTATTGTTGCCGAAAGTTTCGGAGCAATCATTTTGGACGAAAATATTAAATCACCAGCAAATTGCGAATTGAAACTTTGGGACGATCTAACCTGTTTTAATTGAAATATGAAGTATAATTTCGATGAAATTATTCCACGCAGAGGAACGAATTCTTATAAATGGGATTCGGCTGAAGATGCGGATGTATTGCCGATGTGGGTAGCTGATATGGATTTCCGTACGGCTCCCCCTGTCGTGGAGGCACTGAAGAAACGGGTGGAACATGGGATTTTCGGTTATGTACGTGTACCTGATGTATACTACGAGGCAGTTGTAAATTGGTTTGTTCGACGACATGCCTGGCGGATAGAAAAAGAGTGGATTATTTACACCACCGGTGTTGTGCCGGCAATATCTGCTGTTATTAAAGCGTTGACACTGTCCGGAGATAAAGTAATGGTGCAGACACCTGTATATAACTGTTTTTTCTCCTCTATCCGTAATAACGGATGCGAGATGATTGCCAATCCTTTGGTATATAGAAACAGGGGCTATCAGATTGACTTTGATGATTTGGAGCGGAAAGCTTCAGACCCGAAGGTCAAACTTCTGTTGTTATGTAATCCGCACAATCCTGCCGGAAGAGTGTGGAGCAAACAAGAGTTAAGGCGGATAGGTGAGATTTGTATTCGGAATAATGTGTTTGTGGTTGCTGATGAAATTCATTGTGAATTGGTTTTTCTGGGGCATGAATATACTCCTTTCGCTTCTATATCAGAAGAGTTTCTTATGAATTCGGTAACCTTTGTTTCGCCTAGCAAGGCTTTTAATCTGGCAGGGCTTCAGATAGCCAATATTATTTCTGCAGATGCAAATGTACGGGTGAGAATAGATAAAGCGATTAATATAAATGAAGTTTGTGATGTGAATCCTTTCGGAGTGGAGGCGTTGATGGCTGCTTACAATGAGGGCGAAGAATGGCTGGAAGAACTTAAAATCTATTTGTTTGCGAATTACATCTATTTAAAAGGTTATTTTGATGAATATCTTCCGGAATTTCCCGTAATGATGTTGGAAGGTACATATCTGGTTTGGGTGGATTGCTCGGTCTTGAATCAAACGTCAGCAGAAATAGTAAAAGACTTGTTGAAGAAAGAAAAACTTTGGGTGAACGAAGGCAGTCTGTATGGAGAGACTGGTGAAGGGTTTATCCGTATCAATATTGCGTGTCCGCGACAGCGGTTGATAGAAGGATTAAACAGATTGAAGCGGGTACTGAAATCATAAATACGAATGAAAAGAAGTAGTTAGAAAAAAGAACGCTCAAACGGTAAATATAACATACTCCGTTTGAGCGTTTCTCTTATTAAGAAATCTTTTTGGAATGATGGGGGAGAAAACGATAAGTTATATCCTCCATTATTCCATTTTCTATGTGGTACAACCGTTGATTGGTCGTTTCAGATTTTAATCCTCCCAGAGACTCGATGTAAGGTCCTAACTTTATATATTGGAAATGAGATACATCAAAGTGCTCCGGCAGCTTGCTCTTCCCGGAGTACCATCCGACTTTTACCGGAGTGATGGTCTGCTTGTGTAAAAAAGCAGCTAATTGTTCCACTTCTGCGGGTGAAGCATCACCGCCCATGAAACAGACACAGGTGATCGCTTTTCCATATTTACCGAGCAGGGTAGAAAGACTTTCTTCCGTCAATGGTTCTCCTACGTCTTCCATCAGATATGCACTGTGGCACCCTTTACAATGGTTGGGGCAGTTGGAGAGGTTGATGGCTAATGTCACCTCATCCGGTATCTCCTGAAAAACAATATCATAATCAGCGTACCGGAGCATAATATCTTAAATCGGCCTCCTTTTGCCGTGCTTGGGAGAAATTGCTGATACGCTTCATATATCCGATGACGCGGGTCAGATAATCCACATTCTCGCTGTGACATTCGGGACATTCATGCAAATACCGTTTGTCGATATGATGGCATTTGTTACATACTGTATTCGGAATATTGAATGTGAAGTAGTTGCAACCTTCGGTAGCGGCAACACGAAGCAACTGCCGGTATTGCTCTTTGCTAAGATGCTCTTCCAGATTCATGTGCAAAGCCGAACCACCCGTCAGATGCTCGATATAACGATGCCCGTGCAGGCGGAATTTATCGACAATGTTCAGCGATTTGTCTTCTACAATATAGAAATAGCTGTTGTAACATTCGCGGTAAGTCTGGAATCCGGCTTCCTTGTCCCATTTTGCGTGTTTCACACCCACATTTTCGGCAGGAATCATTTCGCAGTTGAAAAGTACTTCTTTGGTACGATATTTCTTATTGTATTTCTCAATCATGCCGAGAATCTCCTGCACAAAAGCCTCGTATTTCGGATTGTCGTTGATGTCGATTCCCATAAATTGGGCTGCTTCCACCAGTCCGTTCACGCCGATAGTCAGATATTGGCGGCTCATATTGATATAACCCGCATCAAACAAAGGTAACATACCCTTTGCCTGCAATAATTTCAGGTTCTCATTATAGGCAAGCTGTACTTTGTGAACCAAGTCTACTACTTCTTCCAGGAAGAAAGGGTAGAGAATACCTGATTTTACAGCATGCTGTATACAACGGTTCAGATTGATGGTCAACACGCTCTTCGAACCGGTAGAGACTCCTCCGGCTCCCAATGTATAGCTAAAGCCATTGTCCTGTATTTCATTACGCAGACGGCAGCAGCTACTCAAAGAGTCGGCATTGTCACTCATATAGGTGAAGAATGAATGTCCTTCGGCATACATTTCAGCGGTGAAGTCGCCATATTCCTTATCCAGTACATCGCCGTCTTTGGTCAGGAGTGCCATTGTCTCTACAGGGAATGTCAGAACGGTGCGTGTACGCTCCTTATTAAACCATTTCATAAAACGCTTCTGCAACCAGCTAAGCGAATCCCAGTCGGGTTTGCTTCCGTCGGGGAAAACAAAGTGCTCGAAAAGGCTATTGAAATAATACTTGTCATAATAAGCCACATTCCAGAAAACTGCTTGGAAATTGCGGGCACCCGTAGGCTGGTTGATGGAATATACGATTTGCTCGAAACAGTCTGTGATGATTTTATCGATCGATCTTTGTTTCAGAGACAAGTCTGCCAGTTTATCCGGATGTTTATAATAGTCCTGTCCGTATTCCAAACCAATGAAATAGTTCATGTACATCAGGAATTCAGGAGTGGCACATGCGCCGCTTAGCATACTGGATACGATAAATACCATGTTGATAAATCCTCCGCAGAAGGATTTCAGATTGGTCGGGGCGGTAGAATTGCCTCCTACTGCTGTTGTTCCTGCTATCAGCCAGGGATACATGGTAATACTGGCACAGTAGTTCGCCAGATTGGTTTCATCATTTTTGTAGATGAAGTGATGATTCAGGAGTTCCAAATAACGGTCGGAAGCCTCTTTACCATACATATCCCTCAAACGGTCTGTCAGCAGGCGGCGGTTGAGGCGGATGAAATTGGATTTGGGCAGTTCTCCTATCAGTGTGGCGATATTCTTATTTTCCACATTGGCGTTGGCATCGTACTTGCTACCGCTGGCAGGGTTGGAAGCATCGCAATAATCCATGAGGAATTTAAGTTTGTCTCTGACTTCACGGTCTTCCAAATGTTTTTGACGATACAGCATATACGCTTTGGCCACGCTGTAATAATGTTCTGCCATCAAGGCGACTTCCACCTGGTTTTGGATTTCCTCTACGTTTGTTCCGTCACTGATACTGACACGGCTTAACACATTGGTTATCACATCTTGTGTAGCAAAACTACCTACTGATAAAAATGCCTTGGATATGGCATTTTTGATTTTGTCGAGGGAAAAAGCTTCTTTTTTCCCGTCTCTTTTGATAATGAATATCTCCGAACTAATCATACCTATATTTTAAGAATTAACAAAATAGATTTAGTGCCTACATAGTTATTCATGCACGACAATTTCTGGAGACTTGTAATAAAATGGACCTGTACGATTCGTTCTATTGCCTTTCACCCGAAAGCCTGGAATAACGGAAATTTTATCGGCAGGTCTTCTGACTTGTTTTTGTTGTGGCGCCTTCCCGATCCGTTTCATGAATCAGTGGCAAATGAATGCCATAACATTTCTCTTTTTTATGAGAGAGATAAAACTTACAGCTACGGGGATAGTTCCGGATTTTCACTGGATTCCCTTTTAATTCCGTCTGGTGATAATGCCATTCCGGAAACCGATGTTGGCGGCAAAGTTAGAAATTAAATCAAGATTCCAATTGAAAAGGAAGAAAAATATTCGCTCTTTATCAGAACGATATATGGCATTAACAACCTGATAACTTTCCGTTTATGTTCTATTCTTCGCATTTTAGTAGAGTCCGGTTTATGTATTTCCTGCCTGATGGATGAATGAAAGTGTAGAATAATGAAACAAGATGCATAATGGTTAGCGATGTTGGGATCCCTTTCTCTTCAGGGAATGAGGCGTTTGCATTGATGTTTCCATATTTTAGATTTTTCGAAAGCATAATAGATGTTAATAGGGCTCATGGCTTGCGAACTAATTTTTGATATGATATGTTGTTTAAAGTGAATAACGAATTAAAAAATGAACTAGAAAGTTAGACATGAACAAACAATACATTTCTAATGATTTAGCAGATAAAACATTACATTTAAAACTTATGAATATGAGAAAATCTATTATTTTATTAGCTTTTATATTGGGTGGCTTTACAGTAGCAAATGCCCAATCAGTTGTAGAAGGTACCAAACTTACAGATAATTGGTCTGTCGGAGTAAATGCCGGTGGAGTTACTCCCCTTACTCACAGTGCTTTCTTTAAAGGTATGCGTCCCACTTTTGGAGTGGGAGTCTCAAAGCAATTAACTCCTATCTTCGGTTTGGGATTCCAAGGAATGGGATATATCAATACCACATCCAGTAAAACGGCTTTCGATGCTTCGGATGTCAGCGTATTGGGTAAAGTCAATTTGATGAATCTATTTGCAAGTTACACGGGCGAACCTCGTTTGTTTGAAGTGGAAGCTGTGGCCGGAATGGGTTGGTTACATTATTATGTGAATGGCGATGGCGATCAGAACTCCTGGTCTACGCGTTTGGGATTGAATTTCAATTTCAACTTGGGTGAAAGTAAAGCATGGACATTAGGAATCAAACCTGCCATTGTGTATGATATGCAAGGTACTTACCCTGAAACAAAGAGCCGTTTCAATGCTAATAACGCAGGTTTTGAGTTGACAGCCGGATTGACATATCACTTTAAGACAAGTAACGGAACACATCATTTTGCCAAAGTGAGAGTATATAATCAAGCCGAAATTGACGGACTGAACTCTTCAATCAATGCACTTCGTGCAGATGTAAACAACAAAGATGGTGAGATCAGCAATGCAAACCAACGTATCAACGGATTGCAGGAAGAACTTGAAGCATGCCGCACAAAAGTGGTTCCGGTGGAGACTGTAGTGAAAACCGCCCGTGTACCCGAATCTATCATTACTTTCAGACAAGGTAAATCGTCAGTTGACGCTTCACAACTTCCTAATGTGGAACGTGTAGCTTCTTACCTGAAGAAATATGCTGATTCTAAAGTGGTTATTAAGGGATACGCTTCTCCGGAAGGTAGTGTTGAAGTGAATGCCAGAATTGCCGCAGCACGTGCAGAAGCTGTAAAAACGATCTTGGTCAACAAGTATAAAATCAGTGCATCTCGTATCACTGCTGAAGGTCAGGGTGTAGGCGATATGTTTACTGAACCGGATTGGAACCGTGTAAGTATATGTACTATTGAAGATTAAACTGATATATTACAGAAATAGAATAATGAAGGCTGCCCCAAAAGGCAGCCTTTGTTGCATATCTTGGGTTGTATTTTTGAATACTCTGAAAGTTTAGTAAACAGATTTCTTTGTACATTACATAAAATGGTTATTTTTGCAGGTATTGTTCATGCGCGTTCTGTGTTGAGTGTGCAAATATCAACCATTAAAAACTGTATTATGAAGAGAGTATTCGTTTTTCAAGATTTTAAATCGCAGAAATTCTGGAGCATAGAGGTAGTCGGAACAGATATTACTGTAAATTATGGTAAGTTGGGGACCGACGGACAAACACAAGTGAAAAACTACGCAACGACTGAAGAAGCTGAAAAAGCAGCCAGCAAACTGATTGCGGAAAAGACCAAAAAAGGGTATGTAGAAACTGCTGAAGAAACTGCACGTGAAATGAAAGTGGAAGCCAAGAAATATACTTTGAGTTATGATGAGTATGAAAACAATGTGAATCTTCTGGATAAGATATTGAAAGATAAACATCTCTCTGAATATAAACAAATAACAATCGGTTGTTGGGATTATGAGGGTGGCGACTGTTCTGCCTTATTACAGGGAATGATTGAAAATAAGGAGAAGTTCGCACAAATAGAAGGCTTGTTCTGGGGAGATATTGAGCAGGAAGAACAGGAGATTTCATGGATTGAACAAGCTGATATTAGTCCGCTGCTCGATGCCATGCCTAAATTGAAAGATCTGAAAATCAAAGGAACCAATAATCTGCGTTTGGGAAAGACTTCACGGCCGGAGTTGCGGTCACTCGAAATTATCAGTGGTGGCCTGCCTACCGAAGTGGTAGAAGATATTTTTGGTTCTGATTTCCCCAATCTGGAAAAACTGATTCTATATGTTGGTGTGGAAGATTATGGATTTGAAGCTGATATTGAGATATTCCGTCCGTTGTTCTCCAAAGAACGTTTCCCGAAGCTGACTTATCTGGGGATCGTCAACTCTGAAGAACAGGACAAGATTGTAGAAATGTTCCTGGAGTCAGATATTCTTCCCCAACTTGAAACAATGGATGTTTCGGCTGGTACTCTCAAAGATGAAGGTGCCCAATTATTGCTGGATAATATGGATAAGATCGCTCATTTGAAGTTTATCAATATGCGCTATAATTATTTGAGCAAGGAGATGAAGAAACAGTTGCAGAGTCTCCCTATGAAAATAGATATTGCTGAAACTGAAGAGGCAGATGAATATGATGGTGAATTGTGGTATTACCCGATGATTACAGAATAGGAGATGCAGATAATCGTTGTCAGCAACTCTCTGTCCAAACGTATAGAATACTTTATTGAAGCAGGCAAACACTTGCAGGTGGAAGTTCGTTTTATGACTTACGGGGAACTTTTTAACTGCTTGCCGCAACTACGGCAGGCAGTTATCAAACTGGAACCTTGTGTAAGCGATGAAACGAATTTCCTGAAATATGCGCTGTTGAATCAGGCATATAAGGAGACACTGCAACGTTTAGGCGAGATGAGGTTATCTGATGACGTGTGCTTTTTGAATACTCCCCATGCTTTATTACGTGCTCTTGATAAAAAGGAAACTAAACAAGTGTTGATGGACAGAGGGTTGAAAGTGACTCCGATGTTACCTTCTCCCCGTTCTTTTGATGAGTTGAGAGAGCTTCTTACCGGTTGCGGGAGAGGATGCTTTTTAAAACCCCGTTACGGTTCGGGGGCGGGAGGCGTTATGGCTGTTCGCTATCAACCCAACCGGAATAAATGGGTAGTCTATACTACCTTGCAACAAGTGGATGGAGTCATTCATAACACCAAACGTATCCACCGTTTGAGTACGGAAAAAGAGATGATCCCGTTGGCGGAAGCGGTGATGCAAACAGAAGCTATTTTAGAAGAATGGATTCCTAAAGAGCAGTTGCAGGGAGAGAATTATGATCTCCGGGTAGTGTGCCGGGAATCTGAAATTGATTATATCGTTGTGAGATGCAGTAAAGGAAGCATAACCAATCTGCATCTGAACAATAAGGCACATTGGTGGAACGAATTGTCTTTGCCGGAAGTAGTGCGGCAACAAATCTATTTTCAGTGTCAGGAAGCGGTTCAATCTTTGGATTTGCAGTATGCCGGAGTGGATGTACTGATAGAGAGAGGAACAGATATTCCTTATATAATAGAAGTCAACGGACAGGGAGATCATGTGTATCAGGATATGTTTGCTCATAATTCTATTTATATTCAACAGATAAAAAACATAAAAAAGAGATATAACCATGCAAATAGATGAACTGCCGGCTGGCGAACAGACCCAAAATCCGGATCTGGATATGAATCAGGTGGTGGGTACTCATGATATATTGATGCTTTGCTTTGATACCTTGCGTTATGATGTCAGCAAGGAGGAAGAAGAGGCAGGAAGAACACCGGTACTGAACAGTCACGGAGGAGAATGGGAAAAAAGACATGCGCCGGGAAATTTTACTTACCCGTCTCATTTTGCCATCTTTGCAGGATTTCTGCCTTCTCCGGCGGAACCTCATTCGCTACGCAGCCGTAAGTGGTTGTTTTTCCCTGTGCAAGCTGGTACGGGACGTATTCCGCCTGCGGGAAGTTATCCGTTTACGGAAGCAACTTTTGTGCAAAGCCTTGCCAATGTAGGTTATGAAACGATTTGTATAGGAGGGGTGAACTTCTTCAGCAAGCGTAATGAACTGGGGCGTGTGTTTCCCGGTTACTTTACTAAAAGTTATTGGCTGCCGACCTTTGGATGCACGGCACCCGATAGTACTGAAAAACAAATTGATTTTGCATTGAAGAAACTCGAAAACTATCCGGAGGACAAACGGATTTTTATGTATATCAATTTTTCTGCTATTCATTATCCGAACTGTCATTATGTGGAAGGCAAAATGAAGGATGATAAGGAATCACACGCTGCCGCGCTGCAATATGTCGACAGTCAGCTACCCCGTTTATTTCAGGCCTTTCAGAAGCGGGGAAATACGCTGGTGATTGCTCTTTCCGATCATGGCACTTGCTATGGAGAGGATGGATATGAATATCATTGCATATCTCACGAAACGGTTTATACAGTCCCTTACAAACACTTTATTTTAACGAAAAAATGAATCAACCGCTACCACGATATGTAGACTATATGTATAGTTATCCACATAAAACTGCTTATCGTTCTTTTCCGTCCCCGGTTTCGCTGGTTCCTTACCTGAAACAGGTGGAAGGACAGAAAGCATCGCTTTATTTCCATATTCCTTTTTGTAGTCATAAATGTGGATATTGCAACCTGTTTTCTCTGCAAACAAATCGTGCGGATTATATCGCAACTTATTTGGAAACTCTTCACAAGCAGGCGCAACAGTTGTCTCCACTCACTACCGGACTGGCATTTGATAGTTTCGCCATTGGAGGAGGCACACCGTTGCTCCTCACTGTTCCTCAACTGGAATACTTACTGGATACAGCTGCCTTATTCGGAGTGCATCCTTCACATACCTTTACTTCCGTAGAAACATCGCCGGAATATGCCGATCCTGCCCGTTTGGACTTATTGAAGCAAGCAGGAGTGGCTCGTGTGAGTATTGGCGTACAGAGTTTCCTTGACGAAGATTTAACTGCTTTGAAAAGACGTCCCCGGCGAGACATGATTAATCAGGCGCTGGAGGCTATTCGGAAGAGACAATTCCCGTTTTTTAATATTGATTTGATTTACGGAATCAGAAGACAAACTGTGGCCAGCTTTCTTTATTCATTGGAACAGGCTCTTCTGTTTCAGCCTAACGAACTCTTTATCTATCCGCTATATGTGCGACCGGGAACGGCTATCACAGAGCGGGAATCCGATGATGTCTGTTTTCAGATGTATTGTGCCGCTTGTGATTTGTTGAAAGACAGAGGCTTTCTACAAACTTCGATGCGACGTTTTATTCATCATCCGTCTACTGATGCGGAAATCTCATGTGGGGATGAAGTGATGCTGTCGTGTGGCTCCGGCGGACGCAGTTACCTGGGTAATTTGCATTATGCCACCCGGTATACTGTTTGCCAGCGTTGTATTGCCGGAGAGATAGATGATTATATGGGCACTACTGATTTTACAGTGGCTCGTAATGGATTTATTCTTTCTCAGGAAGAACGGCGACAACGTTTCATCATTAAAAATCTGATGTATTATATGGGGCTTGATAAGGCCGAATATAAGCGTCGCTTTGGAGAATCACCGGATAATGTGATGTTGTTCCGACAGTTAGCTGAACGGCAATGGATAGAAAATACGGATAACGGTCGTGTTTGTCTGACTTCCGACGGAATGGCATACTCCGATTATATTGGTCAGTTGTTCATTACTCCTGAAATAAGAGAACTGATGGAAACTTATTCTTATTGAACGAAATAGAAATGGAAAACGAAAGCTCTTTACTTTCCTTCAGGCATATATATTATCGCGGCAAATTGAATAGCTGCAACTATACCTGTTCTTATTGCCCTTTCGGCAAGAAGTCGCATCTGGCAGATACGACACAGGATGAACAGATATGGAATCGTTTTATAGCAGCTATTGAACAATGGAAAGGGGAGCCGTTGCAGTTATTTATTATTCCTTACGGTGAAGTATTGATCCATCGTTATTATCGGAAAGGAATGGTGCATTTGGCGGCATTGCCACAGGTGGCCGGAATTTCCTGTCAGACTAACCTTTCTTTTCCGGCTAAACACTGGCTTGATGAGATTCGTGTGGCTCCCACTGTGATAAGTAAGATAAGGCTTTGGGCTAGTTTTCATCCTGAGATGACTTCGGTAGAGAAATTTGCGCATCAGATTCATATACTCCATCATGCGGGAATACAGGTATGTGCCGGAGCGGTAGGAAGTCCCTCTGCAAAGGCCGTACTCAATGATTTACGGAATGCTCTTTTGCCGGATATTTATTTATTCATTAATGCTATGCAAGGGTTAAAGGCACCATTAAGTCAGGAAGATATTCAGTTTTTCAGTCAACTGGATAATCTTTTTGAGTATGACTTGAAGAATGCTCCGGCACAATGGGAAGTTTGCGCAGGAGGAAGGGATAATTGTTTTATCGATTGGAAAGGGGATATGTATGCTTGTCCCCGAAGCCGGGTGAAGATAGGTAATTTTTATCAAGGTGATGGAGCTGTTGTGCCGTTATCTTGCAAGAGGAAGGTTTGTGACTGTTATATTGCATTTAGTAACCTGAACAATCACCCTTTACATCGAATAATGGGAGAAGGGGCATTCTGGCGAATACCGGACAAGCCACTTATTACGACTGTTTTCTTCGATGTGGATGGAACACTGGCTGATTCACAGGGAAAAGTTCCAGAAAGTTATGCTAACGCTTTGCGATATATGGCACAGTCCGTTTCCTTATATCTTGCCACTTCTCTGTCGATGGAGCAGGCGAAGAAAAAGCTGGGAAAGGCTCTTTTCGATTTATTCAGGGGAGGAGTGTTTGCAGATGGAGGTTTATTATCTTATTCGCGGCAGATTAAGTGTTTGCCGGTGAAAGTATATCCGGAGGTATATGGAGAATCGTCAAAAGTTACTATTCATAGTTATGAAGGAGTGGTTTACAAGTATAGTATATTGGTACGTGATAAAGAACAGAGAGAATCTATTCTTACCCGGTTGAAAGAAAATCCCTGCCAGGTCTTTCATAAAGCTCCGCTGATAACAGTCATTCATCCTGAAGCGAGTAAAAAAGAGGGGGTGCTTCAGTTATGTAAGGCTTTGGGTTTAGCTTCTGAACACACTTTAGTTGTAGGAAATTCGTTAAAGGACTGGCCGATGATGTCCGTGGTTTCTCATTCTTGTGCCGTAATGAATGCGGAACCCTTATTAAAAGAACGCGCACGTTATACGCTGAATCCGGATCGGTTGGCAGCTTTCTTTCGTTTTTCTAACGGAGATCCTATAGACCAAACCTCGTCTGATAATAGTTGATATATAGCTAGTTACATCTTCATAAGAAAATAAAAGCCGGTTAAAATTTGGTAATTATGAAAACAAAGCCCATATTTGCAGCCCTGAAATAGGGACAGGCATAAAAATCCTCATCGGAGGGTGCTATAATAATAATTATAGTGCTGGATAAGATGAATGGTGCAAATCATTCGCTTGTCCGGCACTTTTTTTATGTTGTAACAAAATAAGATAAAGAGGAAAAGTATCGAAGAAACTATGAAAGAGTTAGATTTGACACAAGGAAGCGTACCGAAGGTATTGTTGCAGTTTGCAGTACCTTTTCTGATTGCCAATGTGCTCCAGGCACTTTATGGCGGAGCTGACCTTTTCGTTGTCGGACAATATGATGATTCGGCAAGTGTGGCAGCCGTAGCTATTGGTAGTCAGGTGATGCAGACAATTACAGGTATTATTCTGGGTATTACTACCGGGACAACAGTGCTGATTGCTATTGCTATCGGAGCTAAAGACAATCGGAAAGTAGCTTTTACTATCGGGTCTTCCGTATGGTTGTTTTCAATAACCGGCGTAGTGCTAACTTTGGTCATGGTGCTTTTTCATAGTCGGATAGCAGAACTGATGCATACTCCTGTCGAAGCGATGGTAGATACGAAAAACTATATTTTGGTATGCTCTCTGGGTATTCTGTTTATAGTAGGATATAATGTTGTATGTGGTATTTTGCGTGGATTGGGTGATTCTAAAACACCACTTTATTTTGTTGGGCTGGCATGTGTGATAAATATAGTGCTCGATTTTATATTGGTCGGTTATTTCCATTGGGGGGCTACGGGAGCGGCTATCGCTACTGTAACTGCACAAGGAGTCAGCTTTGGAATAGCGCTCTGGTTCTTATACCGGCACGGATTCCATTTTGACTTTTCACGGAAAGATATTCGATTGAACCGGAATCTGTCTAAAAAGATCTTGGTGTTGGGAGCACCTATTGCTTTGCAGGATGCTTTAATCAATGTTTCTTTTCTGATTATCACTGTCATTGTCAATCAGATGGGAGTCATTGCATCTGCTTCCCTGGGTGTTGTTGAGAAAATCATTGTGTTTGCTATGCTGCCTCCGATGGCTATATCATCGGCTGTGGCAACCATGACTGCACAGAACTATGGAGCGGGACTTATCAAGAGAATGAATAAATGTCTGGCTTCGGGGATTGGGATTGCTCTTGTTTTCGGTGTGTCGGTTTGCGTGTATTCGCAATTCCTGCCGGAGACTCTTACTGCTTTCTTTACGAAAGATGCTGCTGTGGTGGCAATGGCGGCAGATTATTTGCGAGGGTATAGCATCGACTGCATCGTGGTTAGTTTCGTGTTCTGCATTAATTCTTATTTCAGCGGACAAGGAAACTCGTTATTCCCGATGATTCACAGTCTGATAGCCACTTTCCTGTTCCGTATACCGTTGTCATACTGGTTCAGCCAGATAGATAGCTCGTCGCTGTTTATCATGGGATTTGCTCCACCCATTTCAACGGTCGTTTCATTATTGATCTGTATCTGGTATTTACGATATACCCAAAGGAAATTATATTTGAGTGGCACAATGATGCCTGCTATGTCGAATTAGGTGTTTTTAAGTGACATATATTAACTAAAATCTATTTTGTATGGAAGCTTATTTGAAGAAACTCTGTTTTGAGTATCAGGTGGATGAAAGAGAAGTGAAAGAGCTGTTGGCTCGAATGGAAATGGTGTATCTGGATAAAGGAGAAACGATTGCTTCTGCCACATTGCCAGAGCAGAGCTTGTACATTATTGTTTCCGGTATTTTGCATACATATACCACTCATGAAGGAGAAGAGAGAACCAATCGGTTTTTCTCTGCGGGTGATGCTGTGTTATGCTATAATTCAAGTCAGTATTCTATCAAGACACTGACGAAATGTGCTGCTTATTACATCAGTGAAGAGGAGATTGAAGAGTTGTGTGCATCTTCAATTTCATTTGCGAATCTGGTCCGTCAACTGATGGAGTATCAGTTTTACTTTAAAGAGGAAGAGGATATGAATGCCCGCAAGCTGACAGTAAGGGAAAGGTACCTCTCTTTATTGGCGGAAATTCCAGATATTCTGTACAGGGTGCCATTGAAGCACATTAATCATTACTTGGGGGCAGATGTGACCAGTTTGGGATATCTGGCCGGAAGTTCTAAATAGGAAATATAACCTAGACATATTTTTCTATGTATTCCTTATCAGATGGTTCATGGCTTATTCAATCGAATCGAATTTGAAAAGTCTTTGGATTATTTGGTAAGGAATACTATTTTTGTATTCTGAATGAAAAACTCAATACCTCGATATACTTTTTATAAGCATAAGTATGGGAGTGAACTTTTGGTCGATGTAGTAGAACTGAAGTATGTGAAGAAGTTCCTGACTAAAAGTACTGTCCACACTCTAAATTATTATGATATTACTTTTATAACAGAAGGTAAGGGAGCTTTTGCAGTCGATAACCAAACCTATGAAGCAATTCCATGTGACGTCCTTTTTTCTAAACCGGGGGAAATCCGGAACTGGGATATTCATCATATCATCAATGGGTATGCTCTGATTTTCGAAGAAGAGTTTTTGTCTTTCCTCTTTAAAGATTCTTTGTTTGTACAGCATCTTTCGTTTTTTCAGATAGAAAGTTCTTCATCGCTACTACATTTGTCTGATGAGCTTTATACACGCATACTTGAAACCTTGCATGATATAAAGATGGAGATTGATTCGTATCAACAGGGCGATGTACACGTTTTGAGAGCATTGCTTTATGAAGTCCTGATGTTGCTGGATCGTGCTTATCTTAAAATGATTTCGATGGAGGAGGGCAGAAGTAGGGAAGTTTTCAATAATCATGTAAGTAAATTCATGAATTTGGTTGCGACACATGCAAAAGAGCAACATTCGGTTCAATATTATGCGGATAAGCTCTGCATTACTCCTAACTATCTCAATGAGATGATAACCTCGACCATGGGGTTCAGCGCAAAACAATATATTCAGGGCAAGGTGATGGAAGAGGCCAAGAGGCTGCTTGTTTATACGGACTTTCCTATAGCTGATATTGCATTTGAACTCTGTTTTTCAACGGTTTCTTATTTTATCCGTAGCTTCCGACAGCATACGGGAAAAACTCCGTTATTGTATCGTAAAGCACACAAACCGTAAAAAGTGCTATTTCTACCTTTCTTTTTATTGCATTGCTTTCCTGGCATTTCTCTACTTTCGCATCAGATAATAAACCAATAATAAAAAGTAAAATGATGAGAGACGCGGAAAAAACAGTAGGCAACATGATTGATAAGCTGAAAACAGCTTTTATCGGTTCGATAGACGGTGAAGGATTTCCTACCATCAAAGCAATGCTGCAACCCAGAAAAAGAGAGGGGATAAAAACGATTTATCTGACAACAAATACTTCGTCCATGCGTGTGGCGCAATACCGGGAGAACAACCATGCATGTATCTACTTCTGCGATACGAGATTCTTTAGAGGGGTCATGCTACGCGGTATGATGGACGTCTTGACGGATAGTGCCAGTAAAGAGATGATCTGGCAGGAGGGAGATACCATGTATTATCCGGAGGGAGTGACGGATCCCGATTACTGTGTATTGAAGTTTACTGCTATTTCAGGACGTTTCTATAGTAATTTTAAATCGGAAGATTTTGTGGTCGAATAAGGTGCAAGATGGGGTGATTGGAATGGTAATAAACAAAAAGAGACTGAATATTCAGTCTCTTTTTGTTTATAGTGTCTATACTATTTCTCATAACACAATAAGTTCTGCAATTGGTTGATGATGTTTTGTTTCCATTCTTGCAGGAAGTCAGCAAAAGCGGCTTCATCTTCCAAGAATAAAGATACTATCAGGTTCTTGGCAAGAAATGGATAGCTCAATAGGCTGTAGACAGTCAGAAATACAATATGTATCGGAACCTTTTTAAGTTTACCGTCTTCCATTGCTGTCAGTATACTGTCTTTCACTTGGGATAAAGCATCTCCGAACTGAAGTTCTTTTGCAGTGGCAAGCAAGTGGTTTACATCACGCTGTATTTCTCCGCAAATGAATCTGGGAAGACAGGGATTACTTGTGAAAAGCTCAATATACTCATCCAGAATCATGCTTAGTCGCTCCATAAATGGGATATCCTGTTTTACTATATCCTGTATTTTCGGCATTAAAGACATGACTATCGAGCCGAACACGGCTTTGAACATCTTATCTTTGGTTCTGAAATAATAATGTAAAGTGGGCCGGTTGATTCCTACCGTTGCAGCAATATCACTCATGCTGGTCTCCACAAATCCTTTTTCTATAAAAAGTTGTTGGGCAGTTTTTATTATTTGCTGCTCTAAATCGCTATGTTCCGTTGTAGCCATAATTTTAGTTGTTTATGTTGTCAATAAAAAGTAATAATCTGTTTGTTATGTTCACATCGCTGACGCTACTGTCAAAGTCTAAAGATAGTATATTCATTTGAGGGCACAGCGATTTTATACGTTTTTCTATTCCTTTTTCTACAATGTGATTGGCAATGCATCCGAAAGGTTGCAAGCTAATGACATGATTGACTCCTTGGGAAGCAAAGGATAGTATTTCACCGGATATCAGCCAACCCTCTCCAAACTGGGTGCCCAGGGAGATGACTTGTTTAGCTTTTTCTGCCTTTTCAAAGATTGATTCGAACGGCGTGAAGTAATTGAAATTTTTGCCGATTTCATTCACTTTATTAATCTGCTTCTGGACTTTCTTGTATAACCAGTCGATAACAAAGTCGGGAGTGAGTTTTCGCTGCAAGTGTTGGTTCTGTCTCACTTTCAGGTTGACAAATCCCTGCATGAAGAAATCACTTATCAGTGGCGGAATCACTTCGATCTTCTGGTTGATGAGCCATGAGGTGACGTCCTTTTGAGCAAAAGGGTTGAACTTCAGGAATATTTCTCCAACAATACCTACTTTGTGACAGGATCTCTGTTCACAGATTTTGTTGAAGTCTCTGGCAGCGAGATATAAGTAACTCAACAAGTCCTCCGGTTTATTTTTCTGGATGATGGGCTGTGCTGTATCCAGATAAAGATCGCGCAGACGGGCGGCCTGTCCCCGTTCTTTCTCACGAACGACGGCTGCATAATAGAATTTAGCGATACAATCACTGTATAACACAGACGCAAGTATGATTGGCAAAACCTTGAGCCAGTTTACTTTAAAACCGGATTGCTCATTTTCAATACCACTGCCGAAAGCAAGTGATACCACCGGTGTATTGGTGTATCCATTCTCAATCAATGCCTTTTTTATCAGTGAAATATAGTTGCTGGCACGACATTGTCCACCGGTTTGTGTGATGGCAACGCACGTATTGGCAGGATCATAACGTCCGCTTTTAAAGGCTTTTACTATGTCGCCGACAATCAATGTTGCCGGATAACATACCTCATTATTGGAGTATTTCAATCCCCAGTCGCAAGATGCGGTGTCGCTCAACGGTAACGTTTCCATTTCATATCCGGCCACTTTCATGATGGATGGAATGAGTGGTGAAATGAAAGGCGTAAAGAATGGAGCGAGGATTTTCTTCTTTTTGTCTTTCTTGGTGAAAGGAGCAGTTGAAACAAATGGCTCGGGATCTTTCGCTTGAGAATGTTTCAAACTGAAATTCAAGCTTTCCACCAACGAGCGGACTCGTAATTTGATGGAGCCGATATTATTAACATCGTCTATCTTGAGCAAAGTAAGATTCTTGCCGTATCGTTTCAGCAAGTTACGTACTTCATCTATAAGGAAAGCATCCGGACCGCAGCCAAAAGAAGTCATCTGCATATATTGTATGTCACCCTCTTGCATTGCCGCCCACTTGGTTGCTTTCAGAATACGGTTGGTAAATGCCCATTGAGAGAGGTAATGAGTCTTTTCCAATGAAATCTCCTGCTGGCGGACAATATCATCAGTTATCACATAAACTCCCATCGCAGCAATCATGTCCGAAACCTTGTGCTGTATCAGTGGATCGCTATGGTAAGGGCGTCCGGCGAGTAAGATAATCAGTTTGTGTTTTTCCCGTCCCTCGTTCAGAACTTCCTGATTATAGGCAGCAATTTTTTCTTCGAAAGCATATTGTTCCTGTAATGCGCGTGAGAAGGCATTTTTGCATACCTCATCCCTGATACCCAAAGATTTCAGATATTCATAGCATTGTTTATACAGCAATGCTTCATCTTTGAAGGTGATAGTCGGAGCATCTATCGGTATATTCTCTTCCTGTACACTTTTGATGACTTCCGAATAACCGGAAACGATGGGGCAATTATAGCTGTTTTGCTGTTGCTTATCCTTTTTCTCGAAAACAACGAACGGCATAAATATCCGGTTGACGTTTTGCAGTGTCAGGTTACGGATATGACTGTGCACAAGTTTGGCAGGGAAGCAGATGTTATCAGACATCACCATGCCGGCAGCAGTCTCGTATTTGCTGAATGTAGAGGGGTCCGACAACTGTACCTGAATGCCGCAAGCAGTAAATAAGGTATGCCAGAAAGGGTATTCCTCATACATATTCAGAATACGTGGAATGCCTATGGTAAATAGGGGTTGTGGAATGTCTGCGCTCCGGTCGAATAATAATTCCAGCTTTTTATCATACGTATTGATGCCTTTGTCCGCATGGCTTCCTTTATTGGAAAATACCTTTTCACATCGGTTGCCGGAGAAGTAATGGTTGTCATTGTTGAACGTATATCGCATAATGGCGCACTGGTTCTCGCACCCCCGGCATTGAAGTTGCTTGGAAGTATATTGCGCCCATTGGAGCATCTCGTTCAGCTCCGTCACCCGGGCATTTTCGATTTGTTTGGCATATAGGGCACAACCAAGAGCACCCATCAATTCAGGACAGTTACTGCGGAAGGTTTGTTTCCCGGTCAGCTTTTCCAGACTTCGTACGATGGAATCATTACGCATGGTTCCTCCCTGCACGACAATATGGTCGCCAAGTATCTCCGTGTCTTTTAATTGCAGAACCTTATACAGGCAGTTTTTAACAACGGAATAAGATAATCCGGCAGCTATATCCGCTACGGACGCTCCTTCCCGAAGTACCTGTTTTACTTTGGAGTTCATGAAGACTGTGCAACGTGTACCCAGATCACATGGTGCTTGCGAAAAACAAGCTGCTTTGGCAAAGTCCTCCACACTGTAATCCAGCGATTGCGCAAATGTGCTGATAAAAGAACCGCAACCGGAGGAACAGGCTTCATTGATTTCGATTCTGTTGATTACTCCGTCGTTCACAAAGATGGCTTTCATATCCTGCCCTCCAATATCCAGGATAAAAGAAACTTCTTTGCTGATATGTTTGGCAGCAGCATAATGAGCGATGGTTTCAATGATTCCCGCATCCATGTGGAAAGCCGCTTTTATCAGATCTTCTCCGTAACCGGTAGAACATCCTCCTTTTATGCGCAGGGTAGTTCCTCGTCTCCGGCATTCTTCATATAGTTTCTGCAAGCCGTTCTCTACTGTTTTTATAGGGTTTCCGTTGTTGTCGTGATAATAGGAGTAAAGGATACGATGATTGTTGTCGAGTACTACGATTTTGGTGGTAGTAGAGCCGGAGTCTATGCCGATAGTTGCTTCCTGTAATCCGGGACGCAGACTGGCATATTGAATTTTATACTGGTCTTTTTCTTTTTTCCATGACCGATATTCTTCCTCACTGTCGAATATAGGAGAAAGATCACTCTGGAAAGGTGAGGTAACACTTAGTTTGTTTTCTATTACCTGTATCAGGTTGGAGAGATGAATACTTTCTTCATTGTTCTCTGCCAATGCTGCTCCCCAGGCAGGGATCAGATTTCCTTTTTCCGGTAATATGAAATCTGTATCTTGTGACAGATTCAGATAGTTGGCAAATGCTTTTCGAAGGGCCGGAATAAAAGTCAATGGGCCACCGCAGAGTAATACCGGAGCTACGATATTGCAACCGCGTGCAAGTGTGACAGTGGTCTGTACGGCTACTGCATGGAAAATGGAAGCTGCTATATTTTCTTTAGATATATTTTTGGCTATCAGATTCTGTATGTCCGTTTTGCAGAATACTCCGCAGCGTGAAGCGATAGAGTATACCTGATTGGAACGAAGTGCTAGTTCATTCAATTCGTCGATGGAGACTCCAAGCAGAATAGCCATCTGGTCAATGAAAGCCCCGGTTCCGCCGGCGCAATTTCCATTCATGCGCAGGTCTGTAGCCTGTCCGTCCTGAAAGAAAACAACTTTCGCATCTTCTCCTCCAATATCGATCATAGTGGCTGTGTGCGGATGCTCCCGGCACACATAGTTTGTTGCAGCTACAACCTCTTGCACAAACGGCAGAGAGCATTTCTCTGAAATTCCCATTCCAACAGAGCCCGTAATGTGGAAAGATAAAGGAATATCACCCAACTGTTCCTTTATTTGATAAAGAAATCCGAGTAAACATTCTTGTATTTTTGCCTGATGCCTTTTGTATCCGGAAAACAAGACTGTAGTTCCATCTTTATCCAATACTACCATCTTAGTGGTAGTAGAGCCTATATCTAAACCCACTTTATATACATTCATATACCAAATATCTTAAATTAGACCTCGTGTTTGACATCTGTGTCAGACGCAAATGTATGTAAAAATATGGTAGATACGGCAAATCGTAATTGAAGTTTTGGGTTTAATTAACGAATTGGGAAAAAAGAAAGATGGAATGTGAGGGAGGAAAACGATTGTGTAAATAAAGAAGTAAATGAATGATTGTATGCTTATATTACTTGTAAGGTTGTAGCAGATCTTTTATGGTGAATCTTAGAAATCTTGTTTACTCTATTTTTGACAAAAGGAAACGTGGCTTTTAATAAACCCGGATTCTGTTTATAATAAACTTTTTGATAGTTTTAGTAAAACGGTATTCGAGTTTATTATAAACTATTGTAGAACAGTTTTAGAATCAGACGAGAGATTTTAAGCTGAATTATAAACAAAATGGGGCAATAATCATTCGACTATTGCCCCATATCGTATAGGAGTGGTATTGTAAAATACCAGGTTATTTATGATTTATGTATGATTATTTCTTACTATTTTCATGTTGCTTATACTTTTTCTTTTCTCAAAGATACAACATAAAAAGTCCTTTGTCAAGAGTCTGATGAGAAAAGTATCTTATCGGTTTTAAAAATAGAGTCCGCGTGCCATTTAGTTTTCTGTATCCGAGAGGGATTCGCTAATAAAATGATTCCAAATCATATTTTGCAGGTGATCTTCGAATTTGAGATATTCTGTAAGTTTGGCTTTTATCGGACGTGTCACATTTGACATATAAGTTTCACAGCTGTCATGCAACAAACATCCCAACTGTATATGGTTGGAAAGTCCTCGTGTTTTAGCCTCTTTGCAGCACGCGATAGAATGTTGGGCAACAGAATAAAAGAAACGGGTATGACCGTTTGCACGACAGATCAAAGACAAGGCATGAGCGATGTCTTTCATATCAATTTTTTCAGGAACAGGATGGATGGGGTCGAAATGCTTCCCCGTAAAAGTTGTAATGTAACTCATAACTATAGAATTTATAGTCATATTTTTGTAAATCTTCAAACTTTCTACAAAGTTGCCTGTTATCTTTGTATCCTAATTCAAAAGAAATTACGATAGCATGAAAAGGATTGTAATATGCATTGTTGGCATTTGTAGCTTTTCTTTCTTATCGGCTCAAAATTCGGCAGATAATGTAATGGCAGAAAGAGGGGATAGTTTGCGTATCTCTACAACAACCAATTTTAGTAGAAGGCTTGATAAATTCTCATCTTCCCGTTTCTATCAGATGACGTATATCGGCGTTCCGTTAATTGTTGGTGGCTTGATTGTAAAAAGGGAGGACGATCATTTTTGAGGTTTACGTAACGAATATCTGCCCCGTTTCAATCGTCATTTGGATGATTATATGCAATATGCCCCTGCTGCGGTGATGCTTGGTATGAAAGTAGCTGGAGTACAAAGTCGCAGTTCATGGGGTAGAATGCTCGTTTCCGACGCTTTTTCTGCACTGCTGATGGGTGGTGTGGTAAATACTTTGAAGCAAACGACGAATGTCGAGCGTCCGGATGGCTCAAACAAACACTCTTTTCCATCCGGACATACGGCTACGGCATTTATGACTGCTACCATGTTTACTAAGGAATACGGACATAAAAGTCCGTGGGTAGGTGTCGGAGCATATAGTGTGGCTACTGCAACCGGTCTTATGCGGATGGCAAACAACAAGCATTGGTTAAGTGATGTATTGACGGGTGCAGGAATCGGAATATTGTCAACGGAAGTGGGGTATTACTTTGCTGATCTGATATTCAGGGAAAAAGGGATCAATAGGTTTGCGAATGAAAATATGTTCGACAGGATGGACAAGCCTTCATTTGTCAGTTTGTATCTCGGGTTGAATATTCCGTTGAGTGGTTATGATATCAACGAAGAAATGGAGTTCCGTACTTCATCAGGCAGTTCGGCCGGTGTGGAGGGGGCCTATTTTTTTAATCCGTATGTAGGCGTTGGAGGACGATTCACAGTTTCCAATACTTTGATTATTGTCAATGAAGAACGGGCAGAGAATAACACCTTTGATGCGATATCGCTTTGCGGAGGAAGCTATTTTTCATATCCGTTGTCTTCACGATGGCTGATAGGCAGTAAACTTCTGGGTGGATACGTGCATTATCCACAATTGGAATTAACTGACCGGTCGGTTTCTTCAAGAAGTGGTTTCTGCATGGGAAGTGGGGTTTCCTTGACGTTCAAAGCAAAGGAATATTATGGAATCCGTTTTTTTCTCGATTATAACTTGCTTCCGTCACATAGCAGAAACAGTGGTGAGTATATGAATATGCTTACTTTGGGGTCATCATTTATGATTACGTTCTAAATCGTAGTATATTTAATTCTTTTATTGGCAATATAATTCATTTCATTCGAATTATGTACGGTTCTTTATTGCAGAATCGGGGATTTGGGTACAAAAATCCGTAATTGATATACAATTCCATTCGTTTTATCGCAGTAAATTTGCAATCAGAAGTTTAACAATGAAAAGATAGAAGATGGTGATAAAAACAATTCTAAGTGTTTTGTCTTTATTCGTTATGTTATCATGCAGTATGACAGGGAAAAAGGATATAAAACAGCAGCCTGGTATGTGCGCCAAATTACCTATGGCGGCTGACGGTATTGTGCGGCTATCAAAAATCGAGGTTTATCCGGAGTATCTTGAAGAATATATGAAATATGCGACCGAAGTGGGTGAAGTCTCCTTGCGTACTGAACCGGGAGTGCTGACTATGTATGCCGTCAGCGAAAAAGAGAATCCTGGCAGGATAACTATTCTTGAAACTTACGCGAGTCAGGAGGCTTATAAATCTCATATTGCATCGGAGCATTTTCAAAAGTACAAGCAAGGAACGCTGCACATGGTTAAGACTCTCGTACTCTCTGACCAAATGCCGCTTAACCCCGCAAATTGCATTAATAACTTCATTCAATAAACGAAATGATTATGAATAAACTCCTTTTATTTTCAGTATTTAGTATTTTAACACTCAATGTTATGGCACAAGAAAAGATAGTACAGACGGCAGGACGCGACCAGTTAGGAACGTTTGCCCCTAAGTTTGCGGAACTTAATGACGATGTTCTCTTTGGAGAAGTTTGGAGCCGCACTGACAAACTCGGTCTGCGTGACCGCAGTTTAGTAACCATTACCTCCCTTATCAGTATGGGAATCACGGACAATTCGCTCGTTTATCATCTTCAGTCGGCGAAGAAGAACGGCATCACCCGCACGGAGATCGCAGAGATTATCACTCATATAGGTTTCTATGCAGGTTGGCCGAAAGCGTGGGCAGCGTTCAATTTGGCAAAAGGAGTATGGTCTGAAGATATTGTTGGTGAGGATGCCAAAACAGCTTTCCAGCGTGAGATGATTTTCCCTATTGGTGAACCCAATACAGCCTATGCACAGTATTTTATTGGTAACAGTTATCTTGCTCCGGTTTCGCGCGAGCAGGTGAATATCTCTAACGTTACTTTTGAACCACGTTGCCGCAATAACTGGCATATTCACCGTGCAACGAAAGGTGGCGGACAGATGCTTATCGGTGTAGCCGGTCGAGGCTGGTATCAGGAAGAAGGTAAACCGGCGGTAGAGATTCTGCCTGGTACGGTTATCCATATTCCTGCCAATGTGAAACACTGGCACGGAGCTGCTGCCGACAGTTGGTTTGCTCATCTGGCTTTCGAAGTTTCCGGTGAAAACACTTCCAATGAGTGGCTTGAGCCGGTCACAGATGACGAGTATAACAAACTCGAACAGACTAAACGATGATTTTTGCTAATCCTGCTTTATCTTTTGAAAGGAAATAATATGACTACCGAGGAATTTTAAGGAATATGTAAAGACGCGCAAAGCGCTTAATACAGAAGAAATACATCGTTTGATGGACGATATGGGCAATTATCAAAGTAATGGAAGAATGAAAACGCCTGTGGGGTTACTCCATCGTGATAATGTCTAAACTAATTAATGATAAGAAATATTTAAAATCAAAATAAAATGAAACAGATTATATTCATATTTATGAGTCTCCTTTGCTTTAGCTGCTCATCAAAAGCGCAGAATCAGACAGCGGATACTAATGTACAGTCCGATAAGAAAATCCTGGTTGCCTATTTCTCTTGTACTGGAACTACAGAAAAAGCCGCCGATGCCATTGCAAAAACGGTTGGCGGCAAACTTTATCAGATAACTCCCGCTACAGCCTATACCTCGGCAGATCTCGACTGGAACAACAAGAGTAGCCGTAGTTCAATTGAAATGACGACTGAAAATTCACGTCCGGAATTGGGGGGAGAAGCGCTTAATCTGAAAGATTACGACGTGATATTCCTTGGTTACCCGATATGGTGGAATTTATGTCCGCGTCCGGTCAATACATTCCTTGAGAAATATGATTTCTCCGGTAAAACCGTTATTCCATTTGCTACTTCCGGAGGAAGCTCAATAACTAATAGTGTAAAACAACTCAAGAAACTTTATCCAAAAATCGTATGGGGAGAAAGCCGATTGTTGAACGGAAGTGTCAAGCAGGCCGGAGAGTGGGCGAAAGGAGTAATATAAAGATGGCTACTGAAAATATATTCACTAAATATGAGAAGTTAAATAGGGCGGAAGTAATAGTGAATATATTAAATGAGTAAGTATATTACGAATCATATTTAGATTATGCTTTTAGAAAAACTACTTAAAGAATTTAATTTTAGTACTAATATTTTTAATTGGGAGGAGTTTAAGTTATTCGACCAATATTTTGAACGAATATTAGTTAGTAAAGGTACATTTTTGATTAAGGAAGGAGAAACAGAGAGGTATAGTTATTTCGTTTTTGATGGAATATTACGTTGTTGGCTTTTAAATCATAACGGGGAAGAACAAACTTTCTGGTTTTGTAAAGAGGGTACGTTTTCAATGTCAAACATATCTTTTACATTACAAACTAGGTCTGCATTTAATGTGCAAACAATTGTAGATAGTGTTATTTACCGAATAGACAAGAAGCAAGTAAATGAACTATATACCGCTATCCCTAAAGTAAAAACTGTATTTGAAGATTTAAATGCTATATTGTTGAATAAACTTTTGAAAAGAAATATCGACTTGATTAAATATTCTCCTGAACAGTATTATCTACAGATGATGGAAGAATATGGTATTACATTAAACTATATACCATTAAAAGATATAGCTTCTTATTTGGGTATCACACCGCAAGCACTAAGCAGAATCCGTAAACGTATTTTTTAACTTGGGTTCAGTGTTTTGAATGTATAAGTAACGAACTTTGCGGCTTTAAATTGCAATTACAAGTATGATTAGAAAAATTAAAGTTACGGATTATCCACGTTTGATGGAAATTTGGGAAAGTGCAGTATTGAGTACACATGATTTTCTTAAAGAGGAAGATTTTTTATATTATAAGGAACGACTTCCGGTATATTTTCAGTATGTTAATCTATTCGGATTTGAACAAGAGGGAATCTTAATCGGATTTATGGGAATTGCAGAAGGAAATCTTGAAATGTTATTTATTGACAATAAGTATCGAGGCGCAGGAATCGGAAAAAAATTAATAACTTATGCCATAGATAATTTGCAAGTAACTAAAGTTGATGTGAATGAGCAAAATGTTCAAGCTGTCGGTTTTTATAAATATATGGGTTTTAACATATATAAAAGGTCGAATTTGGACGGAGAAGGTAAGGAATATCCTATTTTACACATGCAGTTGTAGTCTCTGTTCAATTATAAACAGATGCTTAGTATAGGTACCTTTAATTGAAGATGTAATGTTACATTTGAATAAAATGATTGGTTAAAAAATCATTGTAGAGTTTGAATGGGCACATCTATCGCCTACTTAAACTCTGTTTTAAATGAACTGAAGAAAAAGAAAAAAGCTCTGAATTTCTTGAATTTCAGAGCTTTGCTTTAATTTACTATTTGCTTTCGCGGTGCGTACGGGACTCGAACCCGTGACCCCATGCGTGACAGGCATGTATTCTAACCAACTGAACTAACGCACCAAATTTTAATTGGATTAACTCATTTCTATTTCTCTCTGCTTCTTAGTGAAAGAAGCGGTGCGTACGGGACTCGAACCCGTGACCCCATGCGTGACAGGCATGTATTCTAACCAACTGAACTAACGCACCAGAATTTCAATTTATTAATCTGCATCTCTCTCGATTGCGGGTGCAAAGGTAGTTGTTTTTTGTAAACCTGCAAGCGTTTTGAGAAAAGTTTTTTTCAAGAAAAAACAAGAAAAATGCTTAGTGTCTCATTTTGAGTACTTTTGTAATGAAAAAAAATATTCGTTTTTCTTCTCTTCGGATAGTGACGGTATCTGATCGTTATAGTGACGCTATCACGATGGAATACCGTCACTATCCGAAGGTAATGGCATCACTATCCTAAAGTTTGTCATTCTTTTCATTGAAAATAACTCTCGATATCTTTCTATCTGTAAGAAATCACCGTTTTTATATCAACTTTCTGCTTGAATAATTCGTAATTTTGCAATAAATCGTTATTTTTGCGGACTAAAATTAGAAAGGTAGAAAATAATCTGCCTAGAATCGTTAATTAGTAGAAAGAATGATGACAACAGCCAAACTGTTATTGCACTGTCCCGACAAACCGGGAATCCTAGCGGAAGTGACAGACTTTATTACGGTAAACAAAGGAAATATTATCTATCTGGATCAGTATGTAGATCATGTAGAGAACATCTTCTTCATGCGTATTGAATGGGAACTGAAAGATTTTCTGGTTCCACAGGAAAAAATTGAAGATTATTTCAGAACACTCTACGGGCAAAAATATGAAATGGATTTTCGTCTTTATTTCTCTGATGTAAAACCACGTATGGCTATTTTCGTATCCAAGCTGTCACACTGTCTTTTCGATATGTTAGCCCGGTATACGGCAGGAGAGTGGAATGTAGAGATACCTCTTATTATAAGTAATCATCCGGATTTGCAGCACGTAGCAGAACGTTTCGGAATTCCTTTCTATCTGTTCCCTATCACCAAGGAGACGAAAGAAGAACAGGAGCGCAAAGAGATGGAATTGCTTGCCAAACATAAGATTACATTTATTGTATTGGCACGCTATATGCAGGTGATCTCCGAACAGATGATTAATGCTTATCCGAATAAGATTATCAATATTCATCATTCTTTCCTTCCTGCGTTTGTAGGGGCGAAGCCTTATCACGCAGCTTTCCAGAGAGGGGTGAAAATTATTGGTGCAACTAGTCATTATGTAACGACAGAGCTGGATGCCGGACCGATTATTGAACAGGATGTAGTGCGCATTACTCATAAAGATGCTATTGAAGACCTCGTAAATAAAGGAAAGGATTTGGAAAAAATCGTTCTTTCGCGTGCAGTGCAGAAGCACATCGAGCGCAAAGTTTTAGCTTATAAAAATAAAACAGTAATATTTAGCTGATGAAAGTAGCAGTTGTAAAATACAATGCCGGCAATATTCGTTCTGTGGATTATGCTTTAAAGCGGTTGGGGGTAGAAGCGGTGATTACTGCTGATAAAGAAGAACTCCAATCGGCCGATAAAGTTATTTTTCCCGGAGTGGGAGAGGCGGAAACTACCATGAACCACTTG
Source organism: Bacteroides sp. MSSM.1001136sp1_RTP21357st2_D2_RTP21359_211015 (assembly GCF_040913205.1). Taxonomy (NCBI): domain Bacteria; kingdom Pseudomonadati; phylum Bacteroidota; class Bacteroidia; order Bacteroidales; family Bacteroidaceae; genus Bacteroides; species Bacteroides sp. MSSM.1001136sp1_RTP21357st2_D2_RTP21359_211015. The sequence continues at coordinate 36,181 of NZ_JBDFVF010000019.1, forward strand.
AAGGCAACGGGACTGGACGAACTGATTAAGAATCTCCGTCAGCCTGTATTTGGAATTTGTCTCGGCATGCAGTTGATGTGCCGGCATTCCGAAGAAGGAGAAGTCGATTGTTTGAATATCTTTGATGTGGATGTGAAACGTTTTGTCCCGCAGAAACATGAGGATAAAGTGCCGCACATGGGATGGAACACCATTGGAAAAACGAATAGCAAATTGTTTGAAGGGTTCACCGAAGAAGAGTTTGTCTATTTTGTGCATAGCTTCTATGTGCCGACCTGCGACTTTACTGCTGCTACAACTGACTATATTCACCCGTTCAGTGCTGCGCTCCATAAAGATAACTTTTATGCTACCCAGTTCCATCCGGAAAAAAGTGGTAAGACAGGAGAGAAGATTCTGACAAACTTTTTAAACCTCTAAGATACAAATAGTAAATAGATGATAGAAATTATTCCAGCCATTGATATTATTGATGGAAAGTGCGTACGCCTTTCCCAGGGAGATTACGATAGTAAAAAGGTGTATAATGAGAACCCGGTGGAAGTTGCAAAGGAGTTTGAAGCGAACGGTGTTCGCAGGCTCCATGTGGTAGACTTGGACGGTGCTGCTTCTCATCATGTCGTTAACTATCGGGTGTTGGAACAGATTGCTGTACGCACTTCTCTTGTCATAGATTTTGGTGGAGGAGTAAAGAGTGATGAAGATTTGAAAATTGCTTTTGAGAGCGGTGCGCAGATGGTAACCGGAGGAAGCATTGCAGTGAAAGATCCGGAATTATTCTGTCATTGGCTGGAAATATACGGCAGTGAGAAGATTATTTTGGGGGCAGATGTAAAAGAACATAAGATAGCCGTCAATGGTTGGAAAGATGAAAGTGCCTGTGAACTTTTTCCATTTCTCGAAAATTATATAGATAAAGGTATACGAAAAGTAATCTGTACGGATATTAGCTGTGACGGAATGTTGAGTGGTCCTTCTATCGATTTGTATAAAGAGATGCTGGCAAAATTCCCTGACCTTTATCTGATGGCTAGTGGCGGGGTGAGCAAGATGGATGATATTGTTGCCTTGGATGAGGCCGGTGTTCCCGGAGTTATTTTCGGTAAGGCATTATACGAAGGACATATCACCTTACAAGATTTGAGAATCTTTCTATAATGAGCGTATCGGAATAAATAAGATACCTTTATTATAAGGAAGATAAGAATCGAGCTTCAGGAATATAGATTATAAATTGTTGAACAATAAATAAAATAGGATTGTGTTAGCAAAAAGAATAGTACCTTGTTTGGATATAAAAGACGGACAAACCGTGAAAGGAACGAATTTTGTCAACTTGCGTCAAGCTGGTGATCCGGTGGAGCTAGGCCGTGCTTACAGTGAACAGGGAGCAGATGAACTTGTTTTCCTGGACATTACTGCAAGCCATGAAGGACGTAAGACTTTTACGGAATTGGTAAAACGGATTGCTGCTAATATCAATATCCCATTTACCGTAGGTGGTGGAATCAATGAATTAAGTGATGTAGACCGTCTGCTGAATGCAGGGGCAGATAAGATTTCTATCAATTCTTCCGCTATCCGTAATCCCCGGTTGGTTGACGAGATAGCAAAGAATTTCGGCTCACAAGTTTGTGTGTTGGCTGTAGATGCCAAACAGACCGAAAACGGTTGGAAATGTTACCTGAACGGAGGACGCATCGAAACGGATAAAGATCTGTTCGAGTGGACTAAAGAAGCACAGGAACGCGGAGCAGGAGAAATACTCTTCACAAGCATGAATCACGATGGTGTAAAAGCCGGTTATGCAAATGAAGCACTTGCCGCTTTAGCGGATCAACTCTCCATTCCCATCATAGCTTCAGGAGGTGCGGGCTGTAAGGAGCACTTCCGTGATGTCTTTTTACAGGGAAAGGCAGATGCTGCATTGGCTGCCAGTGTTTTTCACTTCGGAGAAATTAAAATTCCCGAATTAAAATCGTATCTTTGCGGCGAAGGAATTACCATCAGGGGGTGAGGCACCCCGGCCGGGTTTTCCTGCGGATGGATTATATAGTCAGATAAATATAGGAACTGTCTGCAAAAGAATTCCGTAGGCGAATAGGTAGTAATTGTAAATTGGAATAGTAATTAGAACTTATATAAAAATGGAATTGGATTTCGATAAAATGAACGGACTCGTTCCGGCTATCATACAGGACAACGAGACACGTAAGGTCTTGATGCTGGGTTTCATGAATAAAGAAGCTTATGATAAAACGGTGGAAACCGGAAAAGTTACATTCTTTAGCCGTACGAAGAATCGTTTATGGACAAAAGGCGAAGAAAGCGGTAACTTCCTTCATGTTGTATCTATAAAGGCTGATTGTGACAATGATACATTATTGATTCAAGTAGAACCGGTAGGTCCTGTGTGTCATACAGGCACAGATACTTGTTGGGGGGAGAAAAACGAAGAACCGGTCATGTTCCTGAAAGCATTGCAGGACTTTATAGACAAACGTCACGAAGAAATGCCCGAAGGTTCTTATACAACCAGCCTGTTTGAGTCGGGAATCAATAAGATAGCTCAAAAAGTAGGTGAGGAAGCTGTGGAAACAGTGATCGAAGCAACGAACGGTACTGACGAACGTTTGATCTACGAAGGAGCCGACCTCATTTATCACATGATTGTATTGCTTGCTTCAAAAGGCTATCGCATTGAAGATCTTGCACGTGAACTGCAGGAAAGACATAGCAGTACCTGGAAGAAGCATTAATAAGTAAAGATTAGAAATTAAAAATTAAAACGGGAGTCGGCATGGATGACGGGGCGTTGATACAATATAAGAACGTAGAAATCCATCAACAGGAACTCTGTGTGCTAAGTGATGTAAATCTGGAATTGCACAAAGGAGAGTTTGTCTATTTGATCGGAAAAGTAGGCTCGGGAAAAACGAGTCTGCTCAAGACTCTTTATGGCGAACTGGATGTAATTGACGGTGAAGCGGAAGTGCTGGGCTATAATATGCGATCTATCAAACGTAAGCATATCCCGCAATTGCGCCGCAAGTTAGGCATTGTATTCCAGGATTTTCAGCTGCTCACAGACCGTACTGTATATAATAACCTGGAATTTGTGCTTCGTGCCACAGGCTGGAAAAACAAACAGGAGATACAGGATCGTATTGAAGAAGTGCTTCAACTGGTGGGAATGTCCAACAAAGGTTATAAACTTCCGAACGAACTTTCCGGTGGCGAACAGCAGCGCATTGTGATTGCACGTGCCGTACTCAATTCTCCGGCTATCATCCTGGCGGATGAACCAACCGGAAATCTGGATGTGGAAACAGGTAAAGCCATCGTTGAATTGTTGCACAATATCTGCGAATCCGGCTCATCGGTAGTGATGACGACGCACAATTTGCAACTGTTGAAAGATTATCCGGGCAGGGTATATCGTTGTGCCGACCATCAGATTGTAGATGTGACTGATGAATATATGCCCAGACAGAGAACAATAGAAATAGATTTAAATATAGATAACTAAAACAGTAACGAAAATGAAAGTTTTAAAGTTTGGAGGAACTTCCGTAGGTTCTGCTCAGCGCATGAAGGAAGTAGCCAAATTGATTACCGATGGTGAACAGAAGATTGTTGTTCTTTCTGCTATGTCAGGAACAACAAACACATTGGTGGAAATTTCGGACTATCTGTATAAGAAGAATCCGGAGGGTGCCAACGAGATTATTAATAAGCTGGAAGCAAAATATAAACAGCATATTGATGAGCTTTTTGCAACCCAGGAATATAAACAGAAAGGTCTTGAAGTTGTCAAATCCCACTTCGACTACATCCGCTCCTATACTAAAGACCTTTTCACTTTGTTCGAAGAGAAAGTGGTTTTGGCACAGGGAGAGCTTATCTCTACGGCGATGGTAAACTTTTACCTGCAGGAATGCGGTGTGAAGTCCGTGTTGCTTCCGGCTTTGGAATTCATGCGTACTGATAAGAACGCAGAACCGGACCCCGTATATATTAAGGATAAATTGCGTGCTCAATTGGATCTTTATCCGGATACGGAAATCTACATTACGCAAGGTTTCATCTGCCGCAATGCTTACGGTGAGATAGACAACCTGCAACGTGGTGGTAGCGACTACACCGCTTCTCTGATCGGAGCAGCAGTGAACGCTTCCGAAATCCAGATCTGGACAGATATCGACGGTATGCACAATAACGACCCGCGTATTGTTGACAAGACCGCTCCGGTACGCCAGCTGCACTTCGAAGAAGCAGCCGAGTTGGCTTACTTCGGTGCAAAGATTCTGCACCCTACTTGTATCCAGCCGGCTAAATATGCCAATATCCCTGTCCGCTTGTTGAACACAATGGATCCGGAGGCTCCGGGCACACTGATTTCTAACGATACGGAAAAAGGCAAGATTAAGGCAGTAGCTGCAAAAGATAACATCACTGCTATTAAGATTAAATCCAGCCGCATGTTATTGGCTCATGGTTTCTTGCGTAAGGTGTTCGAAATCTTCGAAAGCTATCAGACATCTATCGATATGATCTGTACGTCAGAAGTCGGTGTATCTGTTACGATAGATAACACGAAACATCTTAATGAGATTCTGGACGACCTGAAGAAATACGGAACAGTAACCGTTGATAAAGAAATGTGTATCATCTGCGTTGTAGGTGACCTTGAATGGGAAAATGTCGGTTTTGAAGCAAAAGCACTCGATGCGATGCGCGATATACCGGTGCGAATGATCTCGTTTGGAGGAAGTAACTATAACATCTCCTTCCTCATTCGGGAGTGTGATAAGAAAGTAGCTTTACAATCGTTGAGCGATATGCTTTTCAACGGCAAATAATTCCACAAATAATACGAGCGCTTTTACCGAACTGATAAAAGCGCTCTTTTTTAACCAACTAAACAAGTTTTTCGAATTATGAAGGGAATATTTCCAATCGATAAATTCCGCACTTTGCAGACACCTTTCTATTATTACGATACCAAAGTGCTGCGCGATACATTGTCGGCTATTAACCATGAGGTTGCCAAATATCCTAATTATTCAGTGCATTACGCTGTTAAAGCAAATGCTAACCCGAAAGTACTTACCATCATCCGTGAGAGCGGAATGGGAGCCGACTGTGTGAGCGGTGGAGAAATTCGTGCCGCTATCCGTGCAGGATTTCCGGCCAATAAAGTTGTTTTTGCAGGAGTAGGTAAAGCAGACTGGGAAATTAACCTCGGGCTGGAGTACGGCATCTTCTGTTTCAATGTAGAGTCTATTCCCGAACTGGAAGTAATCAATGAATTGGCTGCTGCTCAAAATAAGGTGGCTAATGTTGCTTTCCGTATCAATCCGGATGTAGGCGCACATACTCACGCAAATATCACTACCGGTTTGGCAGAAAATAAATTTGGTATCAGCATGCAGGATATGGACAAGGTGATAGATGTGGCGCAGGAGATGAAAAACGTAAAGTTTATCGGGCTTCATTTCCACATTGGTTCACAGATTCTGGATATGGGCGATTTTGTAGCTCTCTGTAATCGTGTCAATGAATTGCAGGATAAATTGGAAGCTCGCAGAATTCTGGTAGAACATATCAATGTAGGAGGTGGTTTGGGAATTGACTACGGACATCCCAACCGTCAGGCTATTCCGAACTTCAAGGATTACTTTGCTACCTATGCCGGACAACTGAAATTACGTCCTTATCAGACCTTGCATTTTGAATTGGGACGTGCAGTTGTAGGACAGTGCGGTTCCTTAATCTCTAAGGTTCTGTATGTAAAACAAGGCACACGGAAGAAATTTGCCATCCTGGATGCAGGTATGACCGATCTTATCCGTCCGGCTCTGTATCAGGCATTCCATAAAATGGAAAATATTACTTCCGAAGAACCATTGGAGGCATACGATGTAGTAGGACCGATCTGTGAATCGTCGGATGTTTTCGGAAAAGCGATTGACCTGAACAAAGTGAAGCGTGGTGACTTGATAGCCCTTCGTTCTGCTGGTGCTTATGGTGAAATAATGGCTTCCGGATACAACTGTCGTGAACTGCCGAAAGGATATACTTCCGACGAACTGGTGTAAGTAAAAAATGAACCACTACAATCAAAATGTGAATGTAGTTTAAAAATATAGGGTGCATGGAACAATTTTAACTGAAAGCTTGTTATTTTTGTAATGAGTTCAAAAAGAAACTACATTAACAACTTAATAAAAAATACGATTATGATTTCAGAAAAATTACAGAATGCAATTAACGAACAGATTACTGCTGAAATGTGGTCTGCTAACCTGTATTTAGCAATGTCTTTCTATTTTGAGAAAGAAGGTTTCAGCGGTTTTGCTCATTGGATGAAAAAGCAATCCCAGGAAGAAATGGGACATGCTTATGCAATGGCAGATTATATCATCAAACGTGGAGGAACTGCTAAAGTGGATAAAATAGATGTTGTTCCTAACGGATGGGGTACACCTCTCGAAGTGTTTGAACACGTTTACAAGCATGAATGTCATGTTTCTCAATTGGTGGACAAGCTGGTAGACGTAGCTGCTGCTGAAAAGGATAAAGCAACACAGGATTTCTTGTGGGGATTTGTTCGCGAACAAGTAGAAGAAGAAGCTACAGCACAAGGCATTGTTGACAAGATCAAGAAAGCTGGTGATACCGGAATTTTCTTTGTAGATTCACAATTGGGACAGCGTTAATGATGCTACTCTGAAAAAATAGTTCTTTATATAGATAGAAGCTGCCTGAATTTCTGTTCAGACAGCTTCTTTTTTTTCACTTATTAGGCTTATATGTTCGAAAATAAACTACCTTTGTATTACGAGTCAGAGAAAAATTAATCCCGATTATTATAAATGAATGGTGTGAATAGAGGAATTTTTAGATTGCTCCCTGTATTTTTATTGCTCTTTTTGGGGGTGAGTAGTTGTTCTCAAAAAGAAGAACGGCGTATTCTGGTTATCCACTCTTATGAGGAGACTTATGCGGCTTATCCGGAATTTAACCGGATGATAGCGGAGCAATTTGAAAAAGAGAAAATTGATGCTGATATTCGTACCGTTTATTTAGACTGTGAATCCTACTGGGAAGAACCGGAACTCGAACGGATGCGCTTTCTGGTTGATTCCGTATCGAGAGACTGGCGGCCGGAAGTGATTCTGGTGAATGAAGACCAGGCTACTTATTCATTGATGAAATGCGGAATTCAGTTGGCGAAAGAAGTGCCTGTGGTTTTTGGTGGTGTCAATTATCCGAATTGGGGATTACTGAAACATCATCCCAACGTGACAGGCTTCCATGACAAGATAGCCTTTAATGAGAATATCAGTGTGGCAAAAGAGCTTTTCGGTGAGCACGTTCGTTTGTTTACCATGCTCGATACTACCTATATCGACAGACAAATCAGAAGAGATGCAAAGGAGCAGTTTAAAGGACATAAAGTGACCGGATTCATAGATAATCCCGAACTTTCTCCTGAAGAACAGATACGTTTGGCACAGGAAGAAGGCTATACCCGTTTCATGGCTATTCCTTTGCGTAATGCCAGAAATCATTCGGATGCTACCTTTATGTGGGTTTTAAACAGGAGTTACCGCGATCAATGTTATATCCAGTTGAAACGTGATTACACCACTATTAATATTGGGAGTATCTGTGGTAGTCCTAGTCTGACAGCTATTAATGAAGCCTTTGGGTTTGGTGAGAAGTTGTTGGGTGGATACATCACTTCGCTGCCTATTCAGGTAGAAGAAGAGGTGAAAACTGCCGTTCGCATATTGCATGGCGCAAGTCCCTCGGATATACCCATTGTTGAAAGCCGGAAAGAGTATGTCGTAGACTGGAATACAATGACGCAAATTGGTTTGAGTAAGGAAAGTATTCCTGCTAACTATCGTATTATCAATATTCCGTTCAGAGATGAATATCCGTTTTTGTGGGGAGCCTTAGTCGCTTCATTTGTTCTTTTCCTGATTTTACTTTTTGCTTCTCTTTGGTGGCTATATCTTCGGGAACAGATGAGGAAAAAACAGGCTCTTATAGCATTGGCTGATGAAAAAGAAACATTGTCATTAGCCATTGAGGGTGGAATGACGTATGCTTGGAGATTGGATAAGGGTTGTTTTGTTTTTGAAGATGCATTCTGGGCGTCGCAAGGGTTAAATCCTAGACAACTTTCGTTTAAGGAATTCATGAGCTTTATTCATCCCGATCATTGGGAGGGAGTGAAGTTCAACTGGCGAAATCTGAAAAGTGCTCATAAAAAAATTGTGCAGGAGCTTTGTAACTTCGACGGTAAAGGCTATCAGTGGTGGGAGTTTCGTTATACTACTAAACAGCTTTCGGGTGGTGAATATAAAACAGCAGGTTTGCTGCTCAACATACAAGATATAAAAGATCGTGAGGAGGAACTGGAAGCTGCACGCTTACTCGCTGAAAAGGCAGAATTGAAACAATCATTCCTGGCAAATATGAGCCATGAGATACGTACTCCACTTAATTCGATTGTTGGCTTTGCCAATATTCTGGCATTGGAAGATGGATTGAGTTCCGTAGAACGCGAAGAATACATCGGCACTATTAATAAGAACAGCGAGTTGCTGCTCAAATTGATTAACGATATTCTGGAGCTTTCTCGTATCGAATCAGGCTATATGTCTTTCTCGTTTAAGAAATGTAGGGTGAGAGAGCTGATTGATGACATTTATATGACTCACCAGGTATTGATTGCTCCACGCCTGGAATTCCTGAAAGAAGTGGATAATATACCTTTGGAAATTAATGTGGATAGAGAGCGCTTGATACAAGTTCTAACAAATTTCTTGAATAACGCCAGTAAATTTACGGAAACCGGATATATCAAATTAGGGTATATTTATCTGCCGGATGAGGGGCATGTGCGGATTTATGTAGAAGATACTGGGAGAGGTATTCCACGCGAAGAACAACGGATGATTTTCAGCCGTTTCTACAAACAGAACGAATTTTCACAGGGAGCAGGATTGGGGCTTTCTATTTGTCAGGTAATTATAGAAAAACTGGGTGGAAGGATTGAACTCAAATCCGAAGTAGGCAAGGGAAGTCGCTTTACGGTCATCCTTCCTTGCCGGGTAGTGTCTTGATAAAACTTAATAGGAGGGATTGTCAACCGTGTTATTTTTTGTTTTTCCCTTTCTCCATCGTTCCCAAGTAAATCTCCAGTGAACGGGTGGAAATCTGTATTTCGCGGAAAGATACGCCTAGAGAGGCTATCAACAGAATCAGTGCCAGTCCGAATACGTAAGCAGAAAATAATTGCAGTCCGATATAAATAAGAAACATACTGACTACGCAAAGAAAAAGACTTGCAATACCCAGTCCTTGCATTGTACGGGTCAGGTTCAACCGTTTCCGTAAATTCTCGATTTGAGCTTCAGTGATATCCGAAGGGTTCTCCACGTAGCGGTCACGCAGTTGGCGCACAAGTTGGGCATACGATAAGAAACGGTTGGTGTAAGCCAATAAAATCAATGAAACTGCCGAGAAAAGTAGGGCAGGAGTAGTGAGGGTCAGTTCTTCCATAATTTATTTTTTATAGTCAAGTAGCGGTTCAAAATTCATTTTATAAAAGAGAATTTAGGCGCAGATTACATAGATTTCACGTATTATACGTTTTCTAGAATGAAGCTTGTTATAAAGCAACTGTGTAAGATACGTGAAATCTGTGTGATCCGTGTAATCCGTGTAATCTGCGCCTAAAATATAGATTCCGCAAGGAAACCTTGCTTCGGAGTTATTCCGCTTTCAATACGTTGAGCTCTTTACCTACCTTGATAAAGGCAGCGATACACTTGTCAAGATGTGCTTTTTCGTGTCCTGCAGAAATCTGTACACGGATGCGGGCCTGATCTTTCGGCACTACCGGATAGTAGAAACCTGTCACATAGATTCCTTCTTCCTGCATGCGTGCAGCGTAAATCTGGGATAACTTCGCATCATACAGCATAACAGCACAGATAGCACTTTGTGTCGGTTTAATATCAAATCCGGCAGCCGTCATCTTATCGCGGAAGTAGTTTACATTTTCAACCAACTTGTCATGCAGTGCATTGCTCTCTTTCAGCATCTTGAAAACTTCAAGACTTGCACCGATGATACCTGGAGCCAATGAGTTGGAGAACAAATACGGGCGACTACGTTGACGGAGCAAATCGATAATCTCTTTACGACCGGTGGTAAATCCTCCCAGTGCACCGCCGAAAGCCTTACCCAACGTTCCGGTATAAATATCTACACGTCCGTGAGTCTTATACAACTCGCTTACGCCATGACCAGTGGTACCTACCACACCGGCAGAGTGGGATTCATCCACCATTACCAACGCATCGTATTTCTCGGCAAGATCACAAATCTGATCCATCGGAGCTACGTTGCCATCCATTGAGAACACACCGTCCGTAACAACAATACGGAAACGTTGTGCCTGCGCTTCTTGCAGACATCTTTCCAAGTCTTTCATGTCAGCATTGGCATAACGGTAACGTTTTGCTTTGCAAAGACGTACCCCGTCAATGATAGAAGCATGGTTTAGCGAGTCCGAGATAATGGCATCCTCTTCAGAGAAAAGTGGTTCGAATACACCGCCGTTAGCGTCAAAGCAGGCAGCATACAGAATCGTGTCTTCAGTCTGGAAATAGTCCGAGACGGCAGCTTCCAGTTCTTTGTGTATATCTTGTGTTCCACAAATGAAACGGACGGATGACATTCCGTATCCACGGTTGTTCATCATTTCCTGCGAAGCCTTGATTAATCGGGGATGATTGGACAATCCTAGATAGTTGTTTGCGCAGAAGTTTAATACTTCCTTACCTTTTACAGTGATGGCAGCTTGCTGCGCACTTTCAATCAGTCGTTCTTCTTTATAAAGTCCGGCTTCCTTAATTTCAGCCAATGTTTGGCGGAGATATTCTTGCATTTTACCGTACATAGTGTTTGGGTGATTAAGTTATATTGCAAAGGACACAATTTTTCTTGGAATAACAATGTCTTTTTGATTAAAATCTGAAAAAAAAGTGCTTACTTTGCGCACTATTTAAGCTTGATATTCTAAGTCAGAAGAAAAAATGGAACACATTTTGATTATTGGAGCTACCGGACAGATAGGGTCGGAGCTGACGATGGAGCTACGTAAACGTTACGGAAATGCAAATGTAGTAGCAGGTTATATTCCGGGTGCAGAACCTAAAGGGGAATTAAAGGAGTCCGGACCGTCGGCTATTGCTGATGTAACGGACGGAGAAGCGATCGCATCTGTAGTAAAAGAGTATCACATCGATACGATTTATAATTTGGCTGCTCTGTTGTCCGTAGTTGCCGAGTCGAAACCCAAGCTGGCCTGGAAAATAGGCATCGATGGATTGTGGAATGTGCTGGAAGTGGCACGTGAACAAGGGTGCGCAGTGTTTACTCCGAGTTCTATCGGTTCGTTTGGCGCTAGTACGCCTCACACGAAAACACCGCAGGACACCATTCAACGTCCCCGTACCATGTATGGAGTCACTAAAGTAACGACAGAGTTATTGAGTGATTACTATTTTAATAAATACGGTGTCGATACCCGTGCTGTCCGTTTTCCGGGCATTATTTCGAATGTGACCCCTCCGGGAGGAGGTACGACCGATTATGCTGTCGATATTTACTACTCGGCAGTGAAAGGAGAAAAGTTTGTGTGCCCCATTAAGCAAGGCACTTTAATGGATATGATGTACATGCCGGATGCGCTGAATGCAGCAATCACACTGATGGAAGCCGATCCGGCAAGATTGATACACCGCAATGCTTTCAATATCGCTTCCATGAGTTTCGATCCGGAAACGATATATCAAGCTATCAAGAAGCATGTGCCGCAGTTTGAGATGATTTATGATATAGATCCTTTGAAGCAGCGCATAGCCGATAGCTGGCCCGATAGTCTGGATGATACCTGTGCTCGTGAAGAGTGGGGATGGAAGCCGGCCTACAATTTGGAAAGCATGACGGTGGATATGCTTGAAAAGTTAAGAGAGAAACTGAAATAATGAAAAAACTAATTGCAGGGGTCATACTGCTCGGTATATTGAGCTCTTGTGGAAACAAGAAAACAAATATTGACCCCTTCGCATCTATTACTAAAGAGGTGGATTCAGTCCGGCAGATAGCCGATTCTAGCCACCATGATAAATCGCCGGAAGATCCGCAGCCTATACAGGCGGATGAATCTTTCGATGATTTTATTTACAATTTTGCTTCCGATGATGTGTTACAGCGTCAGCGTGTGAAATTTCCATTGCCCTACTACAATGGAGATAAGAAGTCAAACATTGAGGAACGCAACTGGAAGCATGATGACTTGTTTACCAAACAGCATTATTATACACTGCTGTTTGATAGAGAAGAAGACATGGATTTAGTAGGAGATACCTCCCTCACTTCTGTGCAGGTAGAGTGGATGTTCGTGAAAACACGAATGGTGAAAAGATACTATTTTGAACGTATCAAAGGTGCATGGATACTGGAGGCAATCAACCTGCGGCCCATTGAACAAAGTGATAATGAAAACTTTGTTGAGTTTTTCGGACATTTTGCAACGGATAGTCTTTTTCAGAGTCAGCGTGTGCGGGAGCCGTTGGCTTTTGTAACCAGTGATCCGGACGATGATTTCTCCATTTTGGAGACAACCCTCGATCTTAATCAGTGGTTCGCCTTCAAACCGGTACTTCCTGTCGACCGCCTTTCTAATATTAATTACGGACAGCGGAATGACGATGATTCGCCCACGAAAATCCTGGCGTTGAAAGGTATCGGAAATGGTTTTTCCAATATCCTTTATTTCCGCCGGAAAGCCGGAGAATGGGAATTGTATAAGTTTGAAGATACAAGTATCTGATACAGGTTAAGATGCACTATAACAGTATAACTTATAACTAAAAATATATGTATTCTCTTTTGCCCTACAATACATTCGGCATCGATGTCAGTGCCGCTCGTTTTTTAGAATATTCTTCGGTTGAAGAACTGAAGAAGCTGATTGTGCAAGGTGCCATTGTGACACCTTTTTTGCATATTGGTGGCGGCAGTAACCTGCTGTTTACCAAAGATTACGACGGGTTGATACTCCATTCCCGCATTGAAGGAATCGAAGTGACGGAGGAAGATGAACACTCTGTGTCGGTACGAGTGGGAGCGGGAGTAGTATGGGATGACTTCGTTGCATATTGCGTAGAACATGGATGGTATGGAACGGAGAACCTGTCGCTCATCCCCGGTGAGGTCGGAGCGAGCGCGGTACAGAACATCGGAGCTTATGGCGTTGAAGTGAAAGATCTGATAACAGCTGTGGAAACGGTGAACATTCAAGCTGAAGAACGCGTTTATTCGGTGGAAGAGTGTGGATATACCTACCGCAACAGTATCTTTAAACGCCCGGAAAACAAGTCGGCTTTTGTCACCTATGTCCGTTTCCGACTTAGTAAAAAAGAACATTATACGTTAGATTATGGAACCATTCGTCAGGAGCTTGAAAAATATCCGGCATTGACGCTTTCTGTTGTACGGAAAGTGATAATTGATATTCGTGAGAGCAAGTTGCCCGACCCGAAGGTAATGGGAAATGCCGGCAGCTTCTTTATGAATCCCATTGTGCCGAAAGAAAAACTGGAAGCCCTGCAGCAGGAATATCCCCGGATACCTTACTATGAGCTGGCAGAAGATCGGGTGAAAATTCCGGCAGGATGGATGATCGACCAATGCGGCTGGAAAGGTAAGGCCTTAGGTCCGGCTGCCGTACATGATAAACAAGCGCTGGTGTTAGTGAATCTTGGTGGAGCAAAAGGTAGCGATATTCTTGCGCTTTCAGATGCAGTCCGAGCCTCTGTTCATGAGAAGTTTGGCATTGATATCCACCCGGAAGTTAACTTAATAAATTGAGAAGTAACAAGTGAAAGTAAGAATCATTGGAAGTGGAACATCGACGGGAGTACCCCAAATCGGCTGTACATGTCCGGTTTGTACTTCTACCGATCCGAAAGATAACCGATTGCGTGCATCTGCTATTGTTGAGACAGATGATGCGCGAATTTTGATAGATTGCGGTCCGGATTTCCGGACACAGGTATTGCGTCTTCCTTTTGAGAAGATAGATGGTGTGCTCATTACGCATGAACATTATGACCATGTGGGTGGGTTGGACGATTTGCGTCCGTTTTGCCGGTTTGGTTCAGTGCCTATTTATGCGGAAAATTATGTGGCACAAGGCTTGCGCTTGCGTATGCCCTATTGTTTTGTTGACCATCGTTATCCGGGAGTTCCCGACATTCCTTTGCAGGAAATCTCGGTGGGACAGGCTTTTTCAGTTAACCACACGGAGGTGCTTCCTTTACGTGTGATGCATGGCCGATTGCCTATTCTGGGATATCGTATCGGGCAATTAGGTTATATCACTGATATGCTGACCATGCCCGAAGAATCCTATGAACAATTGGCGGGAATAGATGTTTTGGTAGTGAATGCACTTCGGATTGCCACGCATCCTACTCATCAGAATTTGGAAGAAGCCTTGGCAGTGGCGCAGCGCATTCAGGCAAAGAAGACGTACTTTATACACATGAGTCATGATATGGGCTTGCATGCGGAGGTTGAAAAGAGCCTTCCGGAAAATATTCACCTGGCATTCGACGGATTGGATATCTATCTTTGATTATCGGTGAAATTTTTAGCAAAAGTTTTGTTTTCTTTGTAGAAATTATTATTTTTGCACCTAGCCGATAAACAGCGAATATTATGAAACTTCGTACGATAGTGAAAATAGCGATCACGTCTTCTGTTGTACTTTTGTGCTCAGGTTTCGCATTGTACTCTTTTTTTAGACTGTCGGCGGCCGAAGGGCAGAAAGATTTTGATCTTTATGAACTGGTTCCATCCACCACTTCAGCCGTATTTGTTACCGATGATGTGCTCGAGTTTGTAGCGGAGGTCGATGATCTGACTTGTAGTAAAAATCAGCAATATCTTTATGTATCCAAACTTTTTTCTTATCTGAAACAAAGCCTTTATGCCCTCTCGGAAGATACTCCCCATGGCTTGAGTCGGCAAATGAATCAGATGCTGATTAGTTTCCACGAACCGGATAACGAACGGAACCAGGTACTTTATTGCAGATTGGGAAATGGAGATAAGGAATTGGTAAACAGGTTTGTGCGTAAATATATATCTTCGCTTTATCCACCGAAAACGTTTGTTTACAAAGGAGAGGAAATAATCATTTACCCGATGGCAGATGGTGATTTTCTAGCCTGCTATCTGACGTCTGATTTTATGGCGTTAAGTTTTCAGAAAAAACTGATTGAAAACGTTATTGATGCATATAAGAGTGACAAATCATTGGCGGATGATCCGACCTTTACAGGAGTGCGTGCTCCGAAAAAAAGTGTAGCGGCCGCCACAATCTATGCCCGAATGAAAGGGATGATGGGATGGACGGAATTTGACATGAAGATGAAAGATGATTTTATCTATTTCTCCGGCATCACACATGATGCAGACACTTGCTTTGCATTTATAAACCAACTTCGCCAGCAGCAATCAGTCAAAGGCTTCCCGGGTGAAGCACTACCCTCCACTGCTTTCTATTTTAGCAGACAGGGGATTACGGACTGGGCGTCTTTGCTTTCTTATGGAAATGCGCAGGAGCAGAACGGGGCAGTCCGCACGAGTGAAGTGCAGAATAGAGATAAGGAATTTTCCCGCTATCTGATGGAAAATGCCGGGCAAGACCTGGTTGTCTGTCTCTTCCAGCGTGAAGATACGTTGCAGGATGCAGCGGCAGTCTTGAGCCTGTCTGTGGCAGATGTGACGGAAGCTGAAAGGATGCTTCGTGCCTTTGTCAATACTGCTCCGGCAGATGAAGGAAGAAAAACTCCCCGTATTACTTTTTGTTATACTGTAAATAAGGCATACTTGGTCTATCGGTTGCCTCAAACAACATTGTTTAAACAACTGACCAGTTTTGTTGAACTGACTTTGGATGTGTATGCAGCATTTTATGGCGGACGTTTGTTACTCGCTCCGGATGAGGATAGCCTGTCGCATTATATTCGCCAACTGGATAAAGGGGAAGTGCTTAATGGGGCAATGGCTTATCAGACGGGTATGGATCACCTGTCTGATTCATATCATTTTATGCTGATGGCGGATTTCGATCACGTGTTCCGGCAATCGGAAAATCACGTCCGTTTCGTACCGGATTTCTTCCTGCGCAATGCAGACTTTTTCCGTAATTTTACACTCTTTGTCCAGTTTGCCTGTACCGATGGAGTAGTATATCCCAATATTGTTTTGAAATATAAATCAGAATAAAAATCGTGGTTTATATACAATCATTCTATAAAAAAACTCCCGACAGATTAAATTCTATCGGGAGTTTTTTTATGCTTATTCGTCCGACGAATGACTTTCGGTTTAGAATGGCAGATCGTCTTTTGCGTCGCCCGGAGTAAATTCCGGCATTGCCGACGGAGCTGCGGGAGGAACGGAACCGCCTGTAGCCATTGGGGCACCTACGCTGACACGTTCTACTTTCCATGCACGGATTCTGTTGAACCAGCGGTCTTGCCATTGGTTAGAATCGATGTCGAATGAAACAGTCAGTTCTTCGCCCATTTGAATGTTGAACTGATCTATTTTATCTGCCCCAAATACTTCGAAGCACATTTTGCGTGGATATTGGTCGTGACTTTCGATAACAAACTCTTGCGCTTTCCACTCGTTGCCGGTAGCTTTTGAAACTCCTCCTTTGGGCTGGAGGATAGCGATGATTTTTCCTGTAAATTCCATTGCGATAATTTTAAATTCTGGGGCGAAGTTACAATTTTTTAGTAATATCCCTCACACAATGCCTGTTTTTTTCTTTTGTTTTATTGGGCAGCCCAAATCTTTTTTCGTAACTTTGTGCGATAGAACATTTAAAACTTAAATACACGAAAATATATGAAATTTATCGTTTCAAGTACTGCTCTTTCCAGCCATTTACAGGCCATCAGCCGTGTGATTAATTCAAAAAATGCGCTGCCAATTCTCGATTGTTTCCTCTTCGAATTGGAAGACGGAACATTGTCTGTGACTGTATCCGACAGTGAAACAACGATGGTGACTACCGTAGAAGTGAATGAAAGCGATACAAACGGGCGTTTTGCCGTAGTAGCGAAAACATTGCTTGATGCACTGAAAGAAATCCCGGAACAACCACTTACATTTGAAATCAATCCGGATAATTATGAAATAACAGTGCAGTACCAGAACGGAAAATACAGCCTGATGGGGCAGAATGCGGATGAATTCCCGCAATCGGCTACACTGGGTGATAATGCAGTCCGTGTAGAAATGGAGGCTAGTGTACTTTTGGGAGGTATCAACCGTTCGGTGTTTGCTACTGCCGATGACGAACTTCGTCCGGTGATGAACGGTATTTATTTCGATATTACCACAGAAGACATCACAATGGTTGCTTCAGACGGTCATAAACTGGTGCGTTGCAAGACATTGGCAGCCAAAGGTAACGAGCGTGCAGCCTTCATCCTTCCAAAGAAACCGGCTACTTTGCTTAAGAATCTTTTGCCGAAAGAACAAGGCACAGTGACGATCGAATTCGATGAACGTAATGCTGTATTCATGCTCGAAAGCTACCGGATGGTTTGCCGCCTGATTGAAGGACGTTACCCGAACTACAACTCGGTAATTCCGCAGAACAACCCGCACAAAGTGACCGTAGACCGTCAACAGTTGGTAGGAGCTTTGCGTCGTGTGTCTATTTTCTCATCGCAGGCAAGCAGTTTGATTAAACTCCGTATGCAGGAAAACCAGATTGTGATTTCCGCACAAGATATTGACTTCTCTACTTCTGCCGAAGAAACACAAGTTTGCCAGTATGCAGGTGCAGCAATGAGCATCGGTTTCAAATCGACATTCCTCATCGATATCCTGAACAATATTTCAGCAGACGAAGTAGTCATCGAACTCGCAGATCCTTCACGTGCCGGAGTAATCATCCCGGTAGAGCAGGAAGAAAACGAAGACCTGCTGATGCTGCTGATGCCGATGATGCTAAATGATTAATAGTAATCACCGCAAAATAACACAGAGTTCCACAGAGTGTTTTATGTATTTATTGCTCTGTAGAACTCTGTGTTACTCTGTGGTGGAAAAAATAATTAGAAATGAAATTAAACCTGAAAAATCCCATTGTTTTTTTTGATTTAGAAACAACCGGAACCAATATCAACACAGACCGAATTGTTGAAATCTGCTATCTGAAAGTATATCCGAATGGAAATGAAGAAGCAAAAACATTACGTATCAATCCTGAAATGCATATCCCGGAAGCATCTTCTGCTATACATGGCATTTATGATGCCGACGTAGTCGATTGCCCTACTTTCAAAGAAGTGGCGAAAAACATAGCCAGGGACATTGAAGGTTGCGATTTGGCAGGATTTAATTCCAATCGTTTTGATATTCCTGTCCTTGCTGAAGAGTTCCTTCGCGCCGGAGTGGACATTGATATGACGAAACGCAAATTTGTAGACGTACAGGTGATCTTCCACAAAATGGAACAACGCACCTTGTCTGCTGCCTATAAATTCTATTGCGACAAGAATCTGGAAGATGCACACACTGCCGAAGCAGATACACGGGCCACTTACGAAGTGCTGAAAGCACAGCTCGACCGTTACTCCGATCTTCAGAATGATATTGCGTTCCTGGCAGATTATTCAAGTTTCAGCAAGAATGTAGACTTTGCCGGACGCATGGTGTACGATGATAATGGGGTGGAAGTGTTCAACTTCGGAAAATATAAAGGAATGTCTGTAGCCGAGGTTTTGAAGAAAGATCCCGGATATTACAGTTGGATTTTGAATAGTGATTTCACGTTGAACACTAAGGCGGCATTGACAAAAATCCGTTTGCGTGAAATGAGTAATTTGATTACAAAATAATGCTAAAAGGAAAAAAAATAATTCTTGGAATTACCGGCAGTATTGCCGCGTACAAGGCGTGCTATATCATTCGTGGACTGATAAAACAGGGAGCGGAAGTGCAAGTCGTAATTACTCCGGCGGGAAAAGAATTTATTACTCCCATCACTCTTTCGGCTTTGACCAGCAAACCAGTCATTAGTGAGTTTTTTGCCCAGCGTGACGGAACGTGGAATAGCCACGTCGATCTCGGATTGTGGGCGGATGCTGTATTGATTGCACCTGCCACTGCCTCTACTATCGGTAAAATGGCCAATGGAATAGCCGACAATATGCTCATAACAACTTATCTTTCGGCAAAAGCTCCCGTGTTTGTTGCTCCGGCAATGGATCTCGATATGTTTGCCCATCCCGCCACCCAGAAAAATCTGGATATACTGCGTTCCTACGGTAATCACATTATCGAGCCGGGAACAGGAGAATTAGCCAGCCACTTGGTAGGAAAGGGACGTATGGAAGAGCCGGAAAACATCATCCGGGTATTGGATGAATTCTTCGCTTCGAGTGATGAACTATCCGGAAAGAAAGTGATGATTACAGCCGGACCTACTTACGAAAAAATTGACCCGGTGCGTTTCATAGGCAATTATTCTTCCGGAAAGATGGGATTTGCGTTGGCAGAAGAATGTGCCCGTCGCGGAGCGCAGGTGACATTGATAACAGGTCCTGTGCAGCTCAAAACGAAACATTCCCGTATCCGGCGTGTAGATGTGGAATCAGCAGAAGAAATGTATGCGGCTTCACAGATCTATTTTCCAGATGCTGATGCAGGTATTCTTTGTGCGGCAGTAGCCGACTACCGTCCGGAAACAGTGGCCGACAAGAAGATTAAGCGGGAGAAAGAAGAGGAACTAACCCTCCATCTTCAGGCAACACAAGACATCGCTGCCAATTTAGGAGCACTGAAAGGGAAAAATCAGTTATTGGTTGGCTTTGCCCTCGAAACCAATAATGAGCAGCAGAATGCCGAAGGAAAGCTCGAACGCAAAAACTTCGACTTTATTGTGCTCAATTCGTTGAATGATGCTGGAGCCGGTTTTCGCCATGATACCAATAAAATAAGTATCATTGACAGGAAAGGTCGTACAGACTATCCTCTGAAGCCGAAGACGGAAGTAGCCCAAGACATCATCGACCGTCTGGTAGCCACCCTGTCTCCCGGTTTTTAATTTTTAATCTTTAATTAAAATAGAAGGTGTTACGTTCACTATACATTCAGAATTACGCATTGATAGAAAAACTGGATATCAGTTTTGAAACAGGCTTTTCCGTTATAACAGGTGAAACGGGAGCCGGAAAATCAATTATTCTGGGAGCTATCGGACTCCTGTTAGGACAGCGTGCCGATGTGAAAGCGATTCGCCACGGAGCTTCCAAATGTATCATAGAGGCACGTTTCGATATATCTGCCTATGGTATGCGTCCGTTTTTCGAAGAAAACGAGTTGGAATATGATGAAGAGTGCATTTTGCGTCGTGAAGTGCAGTCTTCCGGTAAGAGCCGGGCATTCATCAACGATACTCCTGCTTCGTTGGCACAAGTGAAAGAGCTGGGCGAACAGCTGATAGATGTACATTCGCAACATCAGAATCTGCTGCTTAATAAAGAAGGATTTCAGTTGAATGTGCTTGATATTCTGGCGCATAATGACGCTGCATTGGCGAAATATCATCTGTGTTATGACGAATGGAAACAGACAGATCGCGAACTCGCTGAATTAGTGTCACTGGCAGAGAAAAGTCGCTCCGATGAAGATTATATCCGCTTCCAACTCGAACAGCTCGAAGAAGCCTGTTTGGTGGAAGGCGAACAGGAAGAACTGGAGCAGGAAGCTGAAACATTAAGTCATGCAGAAGAGATAAAAGCCGGACTTTACCGGGTGGAGCAGTCGTTTGCTTCGGATGAAGGTGGCTTGCTTTCTTATCTGAAAGACAGTCTGAATACACTGAATAATCTGCAAAGAGTATATCAGCCGGCCAAGGAACTTACCGAACGTATGGAGAGCGCTTATATCGAACTGAAAGATATTTCGCACGAAGTCTCTTTACAAAGTGACTCCGTTGAATTCAATCCGGTTCGTCTGGACGAAGTGAATGAACGGTTGAATCTGATTTATTCCTTACAGCAGAAACATCGGGTACAAACCCTTGATGAATTGATAGCGCTAACGGATGAATACCGCAGCAAATTGTCGGACATCACTTCCTATGATGAGCGTATCGCCGAACTGACTGCTCGCAAAGAGGAACAATATAAACAAGTGAAACAACAGGCAGAAGTGCTGACCAAAGCCCGTACGAAAGCTGCTCGTGAAGTAGAAAAACAGCTGGCTGCCCGGTTGATTCCATTAGGAATGCCGAATGTTCGTTTCCAGATAGAAATGGGACTGAAGAAAGAGCCGGGATTGCAAGGAGAGGATACAGTCAACTTCCTGTTTTCCGCCAATAAGAACGGTACCTTGCAGAATATCTCTTCCGTAGCTTCAGGAGGCGAAATTGCCCGTGTCATGCTTTCTATCAAGGCAATGATTGCCGGAGCCGTCAAGCTGCCGACTATCGTATTTGATGAAATAGATACTGGAGTCTCCGGTGAAATAGCCGACCGTATGGCGGACATGATGCAGGAGATGGGCGATCGCAACCGTCAGGTAATCAGTATCACCCACCTGCCGCAGATTGCTGCCCGTGGGCGTGCTCATTATAAGGTATACAAGAAAGATAGCGATACGGAAACCAACAGCCATATCCGCCGTCTCACTGACGAAGAACGGGTAGAGGAAATAGCTCACATGCTTAGTGGTGCCACTCTGACCGAAGCTGCCCTTAGCAATGCCAAATCCCTGCTTGCCCGCAACTGATAAATAGTGAATAGTAAATAGTAAATAGTAAAATAGAAAATCAACCAGATGTTAGATAAAAGTGAAATGATTTTCGGCGTTCGTGCCGTGATAGAAGCCCTTCAGGCTGGAAAAGAGATAGATAAGATCCTCGTGAAGAAAGATATTCAAAGTGATCTTTCCAAGGAGCTTTTTGCAGCTTTGAAAGGTACGCTGATACCTGTTCAGCGTGTTCCGGTAGAGCGTATCAACCGTATTACCCGGAAAAATCATCAGGGAGTGATCGCCTTCATTTCTTCTGTGACTTATCAGAAAGCGGAGGATCTTGTTCCTTTCTTGTTTGAGCAAGGAAAAAATCCGTTTTTTGTTATGCTCGACGGAGTGACTGATGTACGCAATTTCGGGGCGATTGCACGTACCTGCGAATGTGCAGCTGTCGATGCTGTGATTATTCCTGTCCGGGGTAGTGCGTCGGTCAATGCTGATGCCGTGAAAACATCGGCAGGAGCACTACATACTCTTCCGGTATGCCGTGAACAGAACCTTCGTTCGACTCTGCAATATCTGAAAGACAGTGGTTTCCGCATTGTGGCTGCTACCGAAAAAGGAGATTATGACTATACCAAGGCCGATTATACAGGTCCCCTCTGCATCATAATGGGAGCGGAGGATACAGGAGTTTCTTATGAAAACCTTGCCCTCTGTGATGAATGGGTGAAAATTCCGATGCTGGGCACTATCGAATCCTTGAATGTCTCTGTAGCTGCCGGTATCTTGATTTACGAAGCTGTGAAACAAAGAAACAATGACTGATATGAAGAAGATTTTAATTCTACCTTTGCTGCTTTTCTTTCTGGTACAAGGAAGCATGGCACAAACCCCAAAATGGGTAGAGAAGGCAAAACGTGCAGTCTTCTCAATAGTGACTTATGACAAGAATGATAAAATGCTGAATACGGGAAACGGATTCTTTGTGTCCGAAGACGGATTGGCTTTATCAGATTATACTCTTTTTAAAGGAGCTGAACGTGCGGTAGTGATTACTTCCGAAGGCAAGCAGATGCCGGTCAGCCTGATACTTGGAGCGAATGATATGTATGATGTCATTAAGTTCCGTGTGGCTATCACCGAGAAGAAAGTGCCTGCGCTGATTGTTGCCAAAACAGCCCCGGTGGCAGGAGCCGAAGCATGGATGCTTCCTTATTCTACGCAGAAAAGTATTGCTTGTGTTAATGGTAAGGTGAAAGATGTTTCCAAAGTAGCCGGAGAATACCATTATTATACATTGAGCATGCATATGAAAGATAAGATGGTGAGCTGTCCGGTGATGAATGCGGAAGGTCAGGTATTTGGTATTGCGCAGAAATCATCCGGTATCGATACGGTGACTACTTGCTATGCGGCGGGAGCAGCTTTTGCCATGTCGCAGAAAATCAGTGCTCTTTCTTTGGGAGACGCTGCCTTGAAAAGCATTGGTATCCGGAAAGGTTTGCCCGAAACGGAAGATCAGGCATTAGTATATCTGTTCATGGCCTCTTCGAGCCTTTCGGGCGAGGACTATGAAAAGCTGTTGGATGACTTCATCCGTCAGTTCCCTGCCAATGCAGATGGTTATCTCCGTCGTGCCAATTATTATGCATCTAAAGGTAAAGACGACCAGACTTGGTATGATAAAGCCGTTGCCGACTTTAATCAGGCTCTGAAAGTAGCCCAGAAGAAAGATGATGTATATTATAATATAGGTAAGCTAATGTATGCTTATCAATTATCGAAGCCGGAGAAAACTTACAAAGACTGGACGTATGATACCGCTTTGAAGAATGTCCGTCAGGCAATCGCTATTGATCCGCTGCCAATTTACACTCAAATGGAAGGTGATATACTGTTTGCCCAACAAGACTATGCCGGTGCTTTGGCTGCTTATGAAAAGGTAAATGCCAGCAATATTGCTTCTCCGGCCACTTTCTTTAGTGCTGCCAAAACGAAGGAACTGCTGAAAGGGGATCCGAAAGAAGTGGTGGCCTTAATGGATAGCTGTATTGCCCGTTGCCCGCAACCAATTACAGCCGACTTTGCTCCATACTTGTTGGAACGTGCGCAGATGAATATGAATGCCGACCAGGCAAGAAATGCAATGCTCGATTATGATGCTTACCATACGGCAGTCAAGGGAGAAGTGAACGACGTGTTCTATTATTATCGCGAACAGGCAGCTTTGAAAGCCCGTCAGTTTCAACGCGCTTTAGACGATATTGCCAAGGCCATCGAGATGAATCCGACAGACCTCACCTATCAGGCAGAGCATGCAGTTATAAACCTCCGTGTAGGACGGTATGAAGAAGCTATTCAGATTTTGAATAATATATTGAAGACTGATCCCAAATATGGTGAGGCTTACCGTTTATTGGGACTTTGCCAGATACAGCTGAAGAAGACAGATGAAGCTTGCGGCAACTTTAAGAAAGCGAAAGAATTGGGTGATCCGAATGCAGATGAATTGATAACCAAATACTGCAAGTAAAAAGATCATCTTCTTGAAGATAAAAAAAATGAATCCCTGCCAACTCGAAAATTGGCAGGGATTCCTCGTTTTTGGGGACGTTGTATAAAAAACTCTCTCTCTTTTTATTTTTCCCCACTTCACTTGTTAAGCTCAGGTTGTAGGTTTTAATGATATATGGTTTGATTTCTCTTTTTTTCCTCTTTTATAAGTTAAATGCACGGTTATTGAAAATACTGCATGGCTTCACTTATTTTTTTTAGAAATAATTCGAAATTCTATCTAAAACAGTAAGTAAATTTAAAATTGTGGTTCATTTTATCTATAATCTTACTATATTCCGCACGTTTTTAATAACACGTATGAGATAAGTTATAATTTATGGAAAAAAATCGATTTACTATTTGTGCAAACAATTACATCGATTGTTTGCGACAAGAGGGTCGTTATTCTACGGCCCATGTGTATAAACACGCTATTCGTTCTTTTTCGCAGTTTTGTGGAACTCAATCCATCACGTTTAGTAAGATAAACCGTGAAACTCTAAAGAGGTATAGCAACTATCTGATGGCTTCCCGTTTGAAGCCCAATACGATTTCTACGTATATGCGTATGTTGCGTAGTATCTACAATCGTGGTGTCGATATGCATCAGGCTCCTTATGTACATGGTTTGTTCCGGGATGTTTTTACCGGGGTGGACACACGTCAGAAGAAAGCTATCCCGATCGGCGAACTTCACATGCTATTAAACAAAGATCCTCAATCGGAAAAGCTTCGTCGGACGCAGGCCATTGCCAATCTGTTATTTCAGTTTTGTGGAATGCCTTTTTCTGATTTAGCCCATTTGGAAAAGTCTAATCTGGAACGGGGGCTTTTGAAGTATAATCGTACCAAGACCGGTACTCCTATGAGCATAGAAGTACTGGAGTCAGCGCAGAATGCAATTGGGGGATTGTATAATAAATCTGACGCCCGGAGTTCTGGCTATCCAGATTATCTTTTCCGGATATTAAGCGGAGCGTACAAGCGGAATGAAGAAGGAGCCTATCGTGAGTATCAGTCAGCTTTGAGACGTTTTAATAATGAGTTGAAAAGCCTGTCCAGAAAATTAAGGCTACATTCGCCCGTCACGTCGTATACGCTTCGTCATTCTTGGGCTACGACTGCTAAGTACAGAGGTGTACCTATCGAAATGATTAGCGAATCACTGGGACACAAATCTATTAAAACAACACAGATATATTTAAAGGGTTTTGAATTGGAAGAAAGAACAAAAGTAAATAAATTGAATTATTCTTACGTTTGCAATTTCAAAACGCTCTGATTGATATTATTAAAGCATTATGGATTAGGGACTTGATGCTGGTGTTACTTCTTAGGTAACGGAATTATATTCGCTACAAAGATAGGTAAAAATATTAATAGCAAACAAACAATAAACTTCTTTTTTTCCTTTTTCTCTAAAATATGCAACATGAATCTATCTGAACATGAAGGATAACATCTTCATGCTCAAAGGCTTTTTATTACCTAAATTCAAGAATGTTTTATATTGAATGTTAGGTGCCCACTTTTATATTCCCTCATAATCGATTTTTTTCCTTTTTTCACAGCGATGTGTATTCTATATGTGTGTTGTCCGTTACCTAAGAAGTAACGGATGAACATGGGGTAAAAAAATATGATTTTAACGAAACCGAAATCAGTAAATGCCGGGCCTAGTAGTGGGACAGGGGAAGGCGTAGCACACTCAAAACGCTGGTATGTAGCACTCGTTCGAATGCACCACGAGAAGAAAGTTGCCGAGCGTTTATCTAAGATGGGAATTGATTCTTTTGTTCCCGTTCAGCAGCAAATTCATCAATGGAGTGACCGTCGTAAGATGGTTGATACAGTCTTACTCCCAATGATGGTTTTTGTACATGTCAATCCAAAAGAACGTATGGAAGTCCTTTCATTTTCTACGGTCAGCCGTTATATGGTGATGCGTGGAGAGAGCACTCCTGCCGTTATTCCTGACGAGCAGATGGCCCGTTTCCGTTTCATGCTCGATTATTCCGAAGAAGCAGTCTGTATGAATGATACTCCACTAGCGCGTGGTGAGAAAGTTCGTGTCATAAAAGGTCCTTTGAGTGGACTTGTTGGCGAACTTGTGACTGTAGGCGGGAAGAGTAAGATTGCCGTTCGTTTAAATATGCTTGGCTGTGCTTGTGTAGATATGCCAATCGGTTATGTAGAATCCACAAAAATCACCAATGACAACACGAAGAAAATTTAACGTATTTCTATTCATTCTGTTGCTGGGAGTTTTTTCTCCTTTAATGGCTCAAAGCATGAGCGACTCCCAAGTTCTTGAATATGTAAAGGATGGCATCCGCCAGGGTAAAGAACAGAAACAACTAGCTTCTGAACTGGCACGTAGAGGTGTGACCAAAGAACAGGCAACTCGTGTGAAGCAACTATATGAACAACAAAACAATGTTAATGCTTCCAATGCAACGGGTACCGATGTCAATGAATCACGCCTTCGTGAGGAAATGAAAGAAAACACTTCCGATATGCTGGAAGACCATCCGAGCACTCAAGACCTCGCACGTGGCAATCAGGTTTTCGGACGAAATATTTTCAACACCCGTAACCTGACTTTTGAACCGAGCGTCAACATCGCCACTCCTTTAAATTATCGTCTTGGTCCCGGTGATGAAGTGATTATCGACATCTGGGGAGCCAGCCAGAACACTATCCGCCAACATATTTCTCCTGACGGCACGATCAACATTCAGAAAATTGGTCCTGTCAACCTGAACGGACTAACTATTGCTGAAGCCAATGACTATCTCAAAAAGACATTAAACAAGATATATAATGGTCTTAATAATGCGAATGATCCCACCTCTGACATCCGTCTGACTTTGGGCAGCATACGTACTATCCAGATCAATGTAATGGGTGAGGTTGTCCAACCGGGTACTTACTCCCTCTCTTCTTTTGCCACAGTTTTCCATGCACTTTACCGTGCGGGTGGAGTCAGTGACATAGGAAGCCTTCGCAATGTCCAGCTGGTACGTAACGGCAAAAATATCGCCACGATCGATGTCTACCAATTTATCATGAAAGGAAACATTCAGGATGACATCCGGCTTCAGGAAGGGGATGTAGTAATAGTCCCCGCCTATGACGTATTGGTTAAGATCGACGGAAAAGTGAAACGCCCAATGCGTTTCGAAATGAAAAAGGATGAAAGCCTATCCACTCTTATCAGCTATGCCGGTGGCTTTGAAGCTGACGCCTATACCCGTTCCTTACGTGTCGTACGCCAGAATGGACAGGAATATGAAGTAAACACAGTCAAAGACCTTGACTATAGTGTCTATAAAATGCGAAACGGTGATGTTGTGACCGCCGAAGCCATCCTTAACCGCTTCATCAACAAACTTGAAATCCGTGGAGCCGTTTATCGTCCCGGCATCTACCAGTTGAATGGAAAACTGAATACAGTCCGTGAACTGGTAAACGAAGCTCAAGGCCTGACCGGTGATGCCTTCTTGAACCGTGCCGTTCTCTACCGCCAGCGTGAGGACTTGACTACCGAAGTTGTTCCAGTAGACATTAAAGCTATCATGGACGGTACTTCCCAAAACATCATCCTGATGAAAAACGATATCCTTTATATTCCTAGTATTCATGACCTGGAAGACAGAGGCAACGTCGTAATCCATGGTGAAGTAGCCAAACCTGATTCTTATCCTTATGCGGATAACATGACCCTTGAAGACTTGATCATTCAAGCAGGTGGATTGCGTGAAGCCGCTTCTGTAGTCCGTGTAGATGTATCCCGTAGGATTAAGAATCCTCGTAGTACAGTGGATAACGATACTATCGGTCAGATATATACATTCTCCCTAAAAGAAGGTTTTATTGTAGATGGAACTCCCGGCTTTGTCCTTCAACCTTATGATGAAGTTTATGTACGTCGTAGTCCGGGTTATCAGGCTCAACAGAATGTGATTGTTGAAGGTGAAATTCTGTTCGGAGGCTCTTATGCAATGACCAGTCGTGAAGAACGTCTTTCGGACTTGATCAATAAAGCTGGAGGTGCAACGAATTATGCCTACTTACGTGGTGCCAAATTGACTCGTGTCGCCAATGCAAGTGAAAAGAAACGCATGGGTGATGTGATCCGCTTGATGAGCAGACAGTTGGGTGAGGTTATGATGGATTCTTTGGGGGTTCGTGTAGAAGACCATTTTACAGTCGGCATTGATTTGGAAAAGGCACTTGCGAATCCTGGAAGTACAGCAGATATTGTCTTGCGTGAAGGTGATGTAATTTCTATTCCGAAAAACAATAATAC
Source organism: Bacteroides sp. MSSM.1001136sp1_RTP21357st2_D2_RTP21359_211015 (assembly GCF_040913205.1). NCBI lineage: Bacteria > Pseudomonadati > Bacteroidota > Bacteroidia > Bacteroidales > Bacteroidaceae > Bacteroides > Bacteroides sp. MSSM.1001136sp1_RTP21357st2_D2_RTP21359_211015. The sequence continues at coordinate 64,940 of NZ_JBDFVF010000019.1, forward strand.
GGTTACAATCAATGGCGCTGTGATGGTTCCGAATACGGTTTCTTATATGGAAGGAAAGAATATAGATTATTACCTGAATCAAGCAGGAGGTTATTCTGAAAATGCGAAGAAGAGTAAGAAATTCATCGTTTATATGAATGGTCAGGTAACTAAAGTGAAAGGTAGTGGTAAGAAGCAAATTGAACCGGGTTGCGAGATAATTATACCAAGTAAAGCTAAGAAGAAGACTAATATGGGTAATATTCTAGGTTACGCTACTACATTCAGCACATTAGGAGTGATGGTTGCTTCTATAGCTAATTTAATAAAAAAATAACGAATACTTCTTATGGCTACTCTGCTAGAAGAAGAACTTGGAAAAGAAATGAAACAGAGACAGAATAACCATACGGATGAAGAGATAGAAATTAGTCTGATGGATATTTTTCGTAAGATTATTGCTATTCGTAAAGCAATCTATAAGGCTGCTGGCATAGGTTTGGTGATTGGTATTATCATTGCAATAAGTATTCCTAAAAAGTATACGGTTGAAGTAACTCTTTCTCCAGAGATGGGTAATGTTAAAGGTGGTGGCTTGTCAGGGTTAGCGGCCTCTTTCTTGGGGAGTGGGGCTACTATGAGTGAAGGTACTGATGCTTTGAATGCTTCTTTGTCTGCCGATATAGTATCTTCTACTCCTTTTTTATTGGAACTTTCTACAATGAAAATACCTGTGTCGAAAGATGAAAATATGACTTTGAATACTTATTTAGATGAAGAATCATCTCCTTGGTGGAACTATATAATCGGATTTCCGAGTATGGTAATTGGGGGAATAAAGTCTTTGTTTACCGAAAAAGATGATGAATCAATGGCTTTTAGTGGAGTCCATCAAGGTACAATTGAGTTATCTAAAAAAGAGTTGAAGCGGATTGGTATGTTGAAAAAAAAGATTACTGCTACTGTAGATAAGAATACATATATGACTTCCGTAACTGTGACTTTACAAAATCCTAGAGTAGCTGCTGTAGTTGCTGATTCTGTTGTGAAGAAGTTGCAGGAGTATATCATAGGCTATCGTACTTCCAAAGCAAAAGAGGATTGTATCTATTTGGAGAAACTATTCAAGGAACGTCAACAAGAGTACTATACTGCCCAGAAAAAATATGCTGATTATCTGGATTCTCATGATAATATCATATTGCAGAGTGTCCGAACAGAACAGGAAAGGTTACAGAGCGATATGGGTTTGGCCTATCAAATGTACAGTCAGGTGGCAAGCCAACTTCAGGTTGCCAGAGCTAAAATTCAGGAGGAAAAGCCTGTATTTGCTGTCCTAGAACCTGCAGTAGTTCCATTGCTACCTTCGGGAATCAGTAAAAAAATATATGTTTTGGCTTTTGTCTTTTTATCTGTATGTATTGTCATATCTTGGAATTTATTCGGAAAAGATTTCTTGAGTGAGTTTAAAAATATGTAGATTTAAAGTCATTAGTGGAGTGATATGGCATCAACTAATCAAATAAATAAAGTAGTAGAACTCATTGTAGTTTTAGGAGATCTGATCATTCTGAATTTTTGTTTGTTCCAGCTCCTTTCCTTTTGGGAAAAAATATTCATATATTCACCTTTTTCTTGTACTGCTTCTTTGATGATGACTTCACTTAGTCTCTGTTATTTAGCTTGTTCTGCATCTCGCGGAAAAGCTTGGAGTAGTAGAGAAATTCGTGCGGATCAGCTTGTTTTGCGTGTATTTAAGAATATAATAGCATTTTCTGTCTTTTGGGCATGTATTATGACTTTTAGTGGAATTTCTATTCTTTCTCCTCTCTTTTTTGTTAATTATTTTTTTATTCTCTTTGTCGTTTTATGTATTTATCGTATTATTATTCGTCGTTCATTGATTGGTTATTGCGCTAAAGGTAAGCATAAACGTTGTGCTGTTTTTATAGGTGGAGGCAATAATATGCAGATGTTATATGAGGAAATGGAAAGTTCTTTGGCATCTATTTATGAAGTCGTAGGCTATTTCGATATTTGTCCTAATGATACTCTTTCGTCTCAATGTCCTTATTTGGGCAGTCCTGACAGTTTTGCCGATTTTATGTCTGTGAAAACAGGAATAAAGCACGTTTTCTGTTCATTATCAATGGATCAGGGACGTTATAATTTTTCCATAATGAATTATTGTGAGAATCATTTGCTTTATTTTCATGGTGTTCCTAATGTATGTAAAGGGTTCCCTCGGCGTATCTGGCACAGTATGGTTGGTAATATGCCAATTCTGAATTTGCGATATGAACCTTTAAGTAAAATGGAAAACCGTGTACTAAAACGGATATTTGATATTGTATTATCAGGAATTTTCCTGATTACTATTTTTCCTTTTATTTACTTTATTGTGGGAAGTATTATAAAATTGACTTCTCCTGGTCCTATATTCTTTAAACAAATGCGAACTGGTTTAAATGGAGTGGAATTCAAATGTTATAAATTTCGCTCTATGAAGGTAAATGAGGAAGCTGATAGTAAACAGGCAACGGCTAATGATCCTCGAAAGACTCGATTTGGGGACTTTCTCCGACGTTCTAATCTTGATGAACTTCCACAGTTTATTAATGTTTTTAAGGGGGATATGTCAATAGTGGGACCCCGTCCTCATATGTTGGCTCATACAGAAACTTATGCACGACTGATTGATAAATATATGGTACGGCATTTTATAAAACCTGGAGTAACTGGATGGGCACAAACGCATGGATTCCGTGGTGAGACTAAAGAATTGTCACAAATGGAAGGACGAGTTAAGGCTGATATTTGGTATATGGAGCATTGGACAATATTGCTTGATTTATATATCATTTACAAGACTATAGCAAATGTGATTATGGGAGAGAAGAATGCATACTAGGAAACGTTTGTAAAATGTTTTGTTTGTATTACATAATATTAGAGGAAGATAGTCTGTTAAATGTTAGTAAGTTATAGAACATGATGAATAGTATTGGATTAATGGGATATTTTTATTATAATATAAATTCAAAAAAATATGGATAAAAATCAAATTAACTACATTGTAATCAATGTCATTCAAGAGTATTGCGCTACAAATGGTTTGGTAATAAAAGACTTGGATAAAGATACACCTCTTATTGGTAGTGCTCGTATTCTCGATTCTATGGGACTTGTAAATATCGTTGTGGATATTGAAACGGCTTTCCTAGATGAAGATATAGAAATTTCACTGACTTCCGAAACGGCAATGTCTGGTCGTATAAGCCCTTTTCGAACAATTGGATCATTGTGTAACTTTATTGCTCGCCAATTGGGCTTGGAAGAATAATGAATCGAGTTATAATTATTACTGGAACTAGGAAAGGAATTGGATATTTCCTAGCAGAGAAATATTTAAACGAGGGTGACATTGTATATGGGTGTAGTCGTCGTGAATGTGAAATCAACCATGAAAATTATCATCATACCCGTCTTGATGTTTCAGATGAACCTGCTGTGATAGCTTTTGTTCGTAATGTTTACAAAGAACAAAAACGAATTGATATACTGATTAATAATGCTGGAATAGCCTCAATGAATCATATTCTGTTGACCCCAAAAACGACTGCAGAGAGGGTATTTAATACAAATTTTATGGGTACATTTTTAATGTCCCGTGAGTGTGCGAAGTTCATGATAAGACAGAAAAATGGTCGTATCGTAAATTATTCAACAGTAGCTGTTGCACTTAATTTACAAGGAGAACTGGTTTATTCTTCATCAAAGGCTGCAATAGAACAGTTAACTAGAGTGCTTGCTGGTGAAATTGGTGAAAGTGGCGTAACTGTTAACACTATTGGTCCCACTCCGATTGATACTGATTTAATCAAAAATGTTCCAGAAAATAAAATTGAAGAACTGAAAAGTCGTCAATGTATCAAGCGACTTGGGAATTTTGAGGATGTTAAAAATGTCGTAGATTTTTTTATTCGTCCTGAGAGTGAATTTATAACAGGGCAAATAATTTATTTAGGTGGCGTATTTTAATTGTAAAAAAGAGTTTGTTATGAATTGGTTGGTTGAAAAGATGAAAGAAGATGGTAGTAAGAATGCTATTATTTTCAAAGGAAAGGAATATACTTATGAAGCACTTGTGGAACAAATTGAGGATTATTATATAATAATTAGTAAACAAATCAATCGAGGGGAAATTGTTTCAATAATTTCGGATTATAGTTTTCAGTCTATTGCGCTTTTTTTGGCATTGTATGAGAATCGAAATATCATTGTGCCAATTACTACAAAGATTAATCAAGAGATAGTCGACCGAATTCGTGTCGCAAATAGTGATTATCGTATTGAAATAGATGATAAGCTCAATATATATAAAACAACAGAGAAAACCGAAGATCATCCTCTTGTGATAAGGCTTCAGGAGTATCATCATTCAGGTCTTATTCTTTTTAGTAGCGGTTCTACAGGAGCACCAAAAGCGATGATTCACAATCTCGATAATTTGGTTGACTCATATAAAGGGAAACGTGGCAAGAACATTGTATTTTTGATTTTCTTAATGTTTGATCATATCGGTGGACTTAACTCTTTGTTAAATTGTCTTTCGATGGGTGTAACAATGGTCTTCCCTGAACATCGAGAACCGGAACATGTCGCGGAATTGATAGAAAAATATAAGGTTAACATTCTTCCGGCATCCCCAACATTCCTAAATTTAATGTTGATAAGTGAATCAAATTCAGGCTATAATATGAGTTCTCTACGGATGATTACCTACGGGACGGAGCCAATGCCCGATAGTTTACTATTAAAATTAAAAACAGCTTTTCCTCGTGTTAAGTTTCTTCAAACTTTTGGGACGAGTGAAACAGGTATTAGTCAAACTACAAGTAGATCATCTGATAGTACATTTTTAAAAATAGATGATCCAAATACTGAAATAAAAATAGTCAAAGGTGAACTATGGATTCGTAGTAAAACTCAAGTCATGGGATATCTAAATTCATCAATGGAACGATTTACCGAGGATGGATGGTTTAAGACAGGAGATTTGGTAGAAGAAGCAAGTGATGGTTATATAAAAATAGTTGGACGTAGCAAAGAGTTAATCAATGTTGGTGGAGAGAAAGTTTTGCCTTCTGAAGTAGAGTCAGTATTATTTCAAATACCGAATTTAGTAGATTGTATTGTTTATGGTGAAAAAAACTTTATTACAGGAATGATAGTAGTTGCAAAAGTTCTTTTTAAGGAGCCATTGAAGCCTTCAGAGGCAAAAAAGCAAATAGTACAGTTTTGTAATGGTAAACTTGATAGATATAAAATTCCTGCTAAAGTAATTTTAATGACCGAATCGGAGTATTCTGAAAGATTTAAGAAGAAAAGATTGTAAGTCTATGCTTAAAAAAATTATAGGAAAATGGAATGCAATCATTAGAGGGTTGAGAATCCTTAATTATGAATATTTTTCGACACGTAATGATTGTTTGGGGAAATGTGGAGTAAACTCACATTATTTGCCTCCTACTCTTTTGGGTAAAAGAGAGAATATTTTTTTGCATGATTATGCATATATTGATTACCGTAGTGTTTTGTATATTACTGGTGGTAAATTGGTAATAAAAGAAAATTCTATTGTTGCTGAAGGGTTAACTGCTATAACAGGTCAACATCAATCGAAAATAGGGGAAGTATTTGGTAAAGCTGGGAACAGTAATTTATTAGAGAAAGATATTATAGTAGAGGAGGATGTCTGGATTGGTGCTGGTGTTATGTTGTTATCAGGTGCACATATTGGTCGTGGTGCTATAATTGGTGCAGGGACAGTTGTACGAGACCAAAATATTCCACCATATAGTATTGTGGTTGGTAATCCTGCTAAGATTATTGGCTTTAGATTTACTGTTGAGGAAACATTGGAACATGAAAAGCTTATTTATGATGAACAAAATCGTTTGCCAGAGAAGAAATTACAAACCAATTACAAATATTATTATGAGAGCAGGATTGGACAAATTATGAATTATTTGGCTTTGCGTTTATGAAGCATATTATGTTATGATTGTCAGAAATCTAGTTTTACTTTCCATATCGAATTATATTACTAATAATGAAAGAAATCCAATGTTAATAAATCTTGCTATTTTTAGACATTGTTGATCGATGAGTGAATTTTACAATTAGAATATGAGCCGTAATCCCAATAAAATAGTTAAAAATACATTTTTTCTTTATGGAAAGATGTGTATTACTATATTTTTTACACTTTATACCACTCGCTTAGTTCTGAAATCATTAGGAGTCGTGGATTATGGTATCTTTGGAGTGATTGGTGGGGCAGTTAATATGCTTGGCTTTTTGTCTGCGTCTATGGCGGCTACTACTCAACGATTTATGAGTTATTCAGAAGGATCTGGTAATTTTGAAGATAAAAAACAGGTGTTTAATGTAAGTATGATGTTGCATTTTATTATTGCTGTTTGTGCGTGTATATTGCTTTGTTCCTTTTCATATCTATTTTTTGATAAGATAATAAATATTCCTATTGAAAGGCTGTATGCAGCAAAAGTGGTTTATTATTCTATGGTGTTTAGTGTAGTAATTACAGTATTATCTGTGCCATATGATGCTGTAATTAATTCTCATGAAAATATGTTATACTATTCAATAGTGGGTATAATAGATTCTTTTGGAAAGCTAACAATCGCGGTTTATATTACAACATTTGTATCTGGAGATAAATTGATTGTATACGGTATTTTAATGGCGGCATTATCTATTGCTGTTATGATGGCTATGCAAATATATTGCCATAAGCATTATCCTGAATGTGTTTTTAAGCCAGTAACATATTTTTCGAAGAAAAAAATGAAACAGATGGCATCTTTTGCATCATGGAAACTATCCACACAGTTTACAAGTATGGTAGGAAATTATGGTGCGGGTTTATTAATGAACCATTATTTTGGAGCAGTCATTAATGCAGCAATATCAATAGCAAGTCAAGTGATATCTCAGTTACAAGCATTCTCGAATAATATGATTAAAGCTGTTAATCCTGTTATTGTAAAATCTGAAGGGGAGAATAATAGAGAAAATATGCTTCAGGTTTCAATGTATAGTTGTAAATATTCTTTTTTGATATTCGCTCTTTTTGCTGCTCCTGCATTGGTATGTCTTGATAAATTGTTAGTATGGTGGTTAGTAAATGTACCACAGTGGGCTTACCTCATGACATTAGTTGGGATTCTTAGAACTTTGAATGAGTGCTTATTACTTCCTTTAGAGACAAGTATTGGTGCTACAGGAAAAATAAAAGGAAACAGCTTCTACAGTTCATTAATCAACATGTTTCCCTTGCTTCTATTAATCTTATTATTTTATATGGGGTATTCTCCTATGGCATATATTGTTGTTTCATTCTTTGTATGGGGAATAATATATGAACTAAAAACTGTATATTTTGCAAGAAAAATATGTCGATTAAATATCAGAACATTTTTTAATGGATATGTAAAAAGACCATATATAACGTTTTTGTTTTCCGTTGCTTTAGGGGTATTAGTCCGTTCTTTATTGGGGAATAGCACATTAAGTATTTGTATTACAATAATTATCGTTTTAATAGTTTTCATATTTTGTGTTTGGTTCTTTGTAATGGAAATGATAGAAAAGGAATATGTGAAAAATATGGTAAAATATTTTTATTGCAAGATAAATAGAGAATATAAGTGAGAAATGATTTATACAATAATGAAACAATAACAATAAACTTTCAGAATTAATTTGTTTTTAAGCAAAAGAAACAGTTATAATATTATTATGATAAAAATTTATATTCCTGGACCATTTTCTATTCCTATTTGGCGTCAATTCCCTGATTCTAAGCGGTGTATATGGGGAAATTGTGAATTTTATTTTGAAGAACCTAAAGAATATGATTATCTTGTTGTATGGGGACTTGAAAAAGAATTACCAACATTGTGTCCAAAAGAAAAAAGATTGTGCTTTTTGGGAGAGCCGCCGTATGTGAAACGATATCCTAAAGCGTTTCGAGAACAATTTGGTTATGTTTTTGGATGCCAGCCTAAGATGATTAACAAAGGCCTTATGCGAAGATTAATGCCTACTCTTGCTTGGATGGCAGGTTGTAAAATAGGAGCTAATGTCTTTAAAGATGATCCTGATACATTTATGTCCTATCAGGATTTTAAACACTATGAAGCGAAAGAATCTCGATTAGATAAAGTATGTTTCATAACGTCAAATAAAAAGTTTACTAAGGGACATCGAGATAGAGTAAATTTTGCTAATAAAATATTAAAGAATCATATTGATTTTATTGATGTATATGGCAATGGTTATAATCCTGTTGATGACAAATTGGAAGTGATGTCTAAATATAAATATGTGCTGGCTATTGAAAATGGGCAATGTATGGATTATTGGACAGAAAAATTGGCAGATTCTTATTTAGCGGGTTGTTATCCTATATATTATGGTTGTCCAAATATTAGCGATTATTTTAAGCAGGATAGTATGCTGAAAGTTGATATAAGAGACTATGAAAAAACGATAAGCGCTATTAAAAAAATAATAGATCAGGATCTCTTTTCAGCATCTAAAGAAGCTGTCTCTGTAGCAAGAAATTTGGTATTGGATAAATACAATATGTTCAATCTCATTGCAAATGAGGTTAATAAAATAGACTCATATAGCTCTGTGATTGAAAAAATGTCGTTACCGGAAACAATATACCCAATGAAGTACACTTTAAAAGATTTGTTTTTGTGTAAATTGGCGAGATTGTTTAATATAACATTATAGATAGAACTTAAATTTTTATTATGTCGATTCAGAAAAGAATATCAATTTTAACATTGCATGATGTGCCTAATTATGGTTCTGTTCTTCAAACATTTGCAACTCAAGAAATTTTTAAGAGACTGGGATTGATTACTAATATTATTGATTATAGACGTCTTTCTTCTGTTAGTTTGTGGAAAAGAGTCCAGATGGCAACCAGGAATGACAGTCTAGCTAAAAAGGCAATAAAATCGATACTATATTTCTTTTATTTATGGCGTCAGGATAAAGTTTTTGGACAGTTTCGTAATGATAATATTTCTTCTCGAGGTCCTGTGTTAAATTGTGAGGATGATTTTGATAAATTACAGATAGATGCGGATATTTATTGTACCGGCAGTGATCAGACATGGAATAGTGGATGGTATGGGAGAATTTTGAAATCATATTTTTTGACTTTTTGCCCGGATAATATTAAAAAGATATCATACGCAGCCAGTTTTGGAAAAACATCTTTGGAAGATTCTGAAAAAGAAGAAATACGAAAATATTTATTAAGATATGCTGCTATTTCACTACGTGAAGAAAGTGGGGTGAAAATCATAGAGGAGTTGGGTATTTCAGGATCTGTTCATGTTTTGGATCCTACATTACAATTAGATGCTGCTTTTTGGCATAGGTATATACGAAAGCCTTCCGAAGAACATTATGTATTGGTTTATCAATTGAATAAACATCCTTGGTTTAATGACTTTGCAGAATCTTTCGCCCGCCAAAAAGGTTTGAAGTTGATTCGTTTTGGTGCTAATGTCCATCAGATATTTAAAAGCGGAAAATTGCTTTTCTTGCCAGAACCATTTGATTTTCCATCTTATATTGCTTTTGCAGATTATGTGATAACTGATTCTTTTCATGCTATAGAAGACTTATTGAAATTAACTAATCTCGAACGGCTACATGTAATAAACTCTGAAGATTGGCGTGTAATGGGGAACGATCCTATCAATTGGGAAGAAGTGAATGCTATTTTTGCGAGATACAGAAGAATAGGGGATGACTTTCTTTATAGAGCTATTGAATAATGGAGAATATAACAGAATTTTGTACAGGATGTAGAACATGTGAACAAGTATGTCCGAAGTCTTGCATTTCAATGAAATTTTCGTCTGAAGGGTTTCTTGAGCCTTTTATCGATTTAGATCAGTGTGTGGATTGTGGATTATGCCAAAGACGTTGTCCACAAAATAATTTGAAAGTTTACCCACTATCCGAAAAGGTTTTTGCTGTAAAATCTAAAAATGATAAAGAGCTTTATAAAAGTGCATCAGGAGGAGCATTTGCAGCATTGGCACGATATTTTTTGGAACAAAATGGAGTATGTGTTGGAGCATCTTATTATAAAGGATGGAATGTTGGGCATAAAATTATTAGGAGCTTGGATGATCTCCCTTCGCTTCAAAGTTCAAAATATGTTCAAAGCGATACATTGCATACTTATTCAGAGGTTCGTTGTCTTTTAAGTCAAGGGATTAAAGTGTTATATAGTGGTACACCATGTCAAATCGCAGGATTGAACTCTTTTTTAGGAAATGTAGACAAATCTAATCTGTTGACTATTGATCTGATATGCCACGGGGTTCCTAGTATTAAACTTTTCAAAAGTTATATTCAATGGCTCGAGCATAGATATGGAGAGCCGATAATTGATTTTAATTTTCGTGATAAAAGTTCGGGCTGGGGATTAAATGTTAAAATAAAAACGAAAACAAAAACAAAAACGAGAAGTTGTGTCATAGACCCTTATTATTATCATTTTCTTAAAGGTGATACATATCGTGAATGTTGTTACCGTTGTTCGTATAGCAGACCAGAGCGTGTAGGAGATGTAACAATTGGTGATTTTTGGGGTATAGAGTCGATACTTCCTGATTTTTTTTCAAAGAAAGGAGTATCCTGTCTTATTTTAAACACTCCTAATGTCATGGCACTTATACCTATGTTTAAGAGTCTGTTTGATATGGAAGAAGTGTCATTAAATGATGTAATGAAATTCCAGAGAAACTTGGTTGCCCCCACACCAAGGCCCGATATGCGTGATATAATATATAAGCGTTTAGATGAAAAAGATTTGGAGTCGTTCTTTAAAACGGTTCTGACATATCCTCTTAATGTTAAGTCGGAGCTTATAGCAATATTACCTGAATGGATGAAGAAAGTTTTACGTAAAATGCTTTCTGCTGTCATGCGCTAATAGTTAGTATTATTTTCTTTATATCTCCTTATATTCATAAATTCGTTAATTTGTTGAGCAAAAAAATGTTTAAGAACTTGATTGGAACTTTGTTGTATTCCATCATCATGCTTCTAGTCACTTTTATATTGAATTAATAAGGAGATACTTGTTGGATGCTGTTTTTGATAAGATGACTGATTGGGTGTGTAATATTGTTGGAAAAAGATGTTGTCTTTTCGAGAGAAAATAAAATGAATTGAACGAATAATGAGTATAAAATGTGACAGTAAATTACTAGTGAAGCCATTATTCTTTTTGGTTATAGTGGATACTATAAACGGATTTTTTCTTAATAAGGGAATGGAATCTTCCATTGGCATTATTTTTAAGGCGTTTATTTTGTCAGTTGCTTTTAAAATATTATGTTCATCGCCAAGATTCAAAGGATTACTGTTTTTTACTGTAATTTATATTCCTGCTTTTTTATTACTTGTCATTCTTAATACGGATTCTCAAATAGTTCCAACCATAAACCATTTACTGAAATTTGTAAATGTTGTTTTTATATATTATGCTGCAGTTGTTGTGTTTAAATCGGAAAGTATACAAGAAAAGGATATACAAGTGATATTCTATATAAATTCTATTGTACTTTTGTTGAATATTTATAGTGGGTTGTTGGGAGTAGGATATTATGCCTATGGTGAAGGTTGGGGGTGTAAGGGATTTATGTATGCTCACAATGAGATGTCTGGAATGCAAGCTGTTCTATATGGTGTTTCTTATTATTTTATTTATAATAGGTATGTTACGAAGAAGATTATTCTTTTGGTTGTTAACCTGCTTTTTTTAATAGCGGCTCTATTGGTTACAACAAAGGCGGGCATACTTCTTGTTTTGACAAGTTTGATTCTAGTTCCATTTGTACACATGAAATATGGCATTTTTCGTTCTTTCTTGAAAATGTCAAAAATAAAGCTAATCGTCTTACTTTCTATAATATGCGTGGTATCATACTGTGGTTATGCATTGCTTGAGTATAGCGGTGCAATTGATCGTTGGACGTATTTCTTTGATAAAGATGGGGTAAATGCCATCTATTCTTCACGTGATACTTTTTGGGAGGAAGAGAGAGTAGAGTGGGAAGAAGGGAATATTGTAGTTAAACTATTTGGAATGGGGGGAGCTAGAACTGTAGAAATGGATCAAGCGGATACGTTACTCAACTATGGAATCGTTGGATTAATTATTGTTTATTCATTTTATTTTTCTCTCATTGTAAAAGCTTTTAGGTACAGGGAGAAAAGTCAATATGCCAAGTTTGTTTTCGGAATGGATATTTTTATACTTGCAGCATCATGTTTCGCTGGACATCTTCTGTTCTCTGGTCTTATGGGGATTCCATTTGCCTTGATGAATGCATTGATATTTAGTCCAAAAATGCAAGCTGCAAGTAATATGGAGAACAGGTATTGTAATTGTAGGAATTAGCTTCGATAATAAATATAAAATTCACTCATGAAAATTGTTTTATTTACTCCTGGACTCGGAAATCAGATGTTTCAATATTTATTTTATTTATATCTTCGAGATAACTATCCTAATCAAAATATTTATGGATATTACAACAGAAATATTCTCAACAAACATAATGGGCTTGAGGTTGATAAGGTTTTTGATATTCAACTTCCGCCCCATACTGTTATAAGTGATGCTTCTGCCTTTTTTATTAGAGCCTTGGGAGGGCTTGGATTAAAATATTTTATAGGGAAGGATCAACTTTCGCCTTGGAAAGTTTACTTTGACGGATATTGGCAAAACAAAGAATACTTCCAGAATAATGTAGATAAAATGAGATTCAGAGAGGGATTTCTAAATAAGAAAAATGATGATATACTCTCTTTGATACGAAATACGAACTCAGTATCAGTGCATGTGAGAAGAGGAGATTATTGCGATAGTTGTCGTAAAGACTTATTCTTACAGTCTTGTACGCCTCAATATTATGAGTCGGCTATAAGTGTAATGAAAGAGAAGTTCCAAAAACCTGTGTTTTTTGTGTTTTCTGATGATATTCCGTGGGTTAAGGTGAATCTGAATATACCTAATGCTTATTATATAGATTGGAATAAGAAGGAGAATAGTTATTTGGATATGTATTTAATGTCCTTATGTACGGCTAGTATTATAGCCAACAGCACATTTAGTTTTTGGGGGGCAATGTTAGGAAATAAAAAAGAATTAGTTATTAAGCCAAAGAAATGGATTGGAGATGAAATTCCTGAAATATTTCCTCCTTCTTGGCTTTCATTGTAATAGAATTTATTTATGAATCCATTAGTATCTATCGGTGTACCGATATATAATGTTGAGTCCTATATTGAACGTTGTGCCCGGAGTCTTTTTGAACAAACTTATGTTCATATAGAATATATATTTATTGATGATAATTCTCCAGATGATAGTATTGGTATACTTAAAGCTACTTTAGAGGATTATCCTGCTAGGATGCAGCAGGTTAAAATAGTAAGGCAACCTGTAAATGTTGGTTCGTCAGCAGTAAGAAATAAGGCTGTTAGTATGATGTCTGGAGAATTTGTAATGTGGGTAGATTCAGATGATTTTGTAGAGTTGGATATGGTAGAAAAACTTGTTAGTGCACAACGACAAAACGATGCTGACATTGTTACATGCAATACAATTGTTCATCTGCCTAAAGGGAAATTCTCCACAATGTTTTCTCCTATATATAATACTCCTAAAGAGATGACTTTGCAGTTATTAAGAAAAAAAGTGCCAGTAAGTGTTTGGGCAAGACTTATACGACTATGCTTATATATTGATAATGATGTTCAATCTCTTGAAGGAATAAATAATGCTGAAGATTATCAACAGATGCCTAGGTTAACTTTTTATGCTCAAAAAGTATGCAGTATAAATGATGCACTATACCATTATAATTGTACAAATAATAATTCATATACAGCTACATATTCTCCTAAACTTGCAGAACAAGTGATGATCTCTGTGAACCTCTTAGAGCAATTTTTCCAAGATAAGGGTATTGAATATGTAGATGCATTAAACTTTTCTAAGGCGGAAATTTATGCGCGTGATTTAGTGAAGTGTTGCAGACTGGGATATAAAGAATATTATTATTTTACACGTGGAATGGTAGAAAAAATGGATAGGAAGTATTTTGTAAGTCTTCCTTTACCTTTTAGAATATTATTAAAATTACCTAATTACTATATCGCTTTGATTTATGTAAAATTGGCATCTATGTTTAAGAAACAATGAAAATTTTATTGATCTCAAATATGTATCCTTCAGAAAAGGATAAAACATATGGAACATTTGTAAAGATGTTTAAGGAGAGTATAGAACATAACACGAATGATATCGTTTTTGATTGCTGTTTTATTCGAGGTCGTTCTAATAGCTTTATAGTTAAAGTATATAAGTATATTATTTTTTATTTTGCCATCATCTATAAGACGCTTTTTACGAAATATGATTTTATTTATAATCATCAAATAACACATTCCGCTCCAGCATTACGATTCTGTAGGTGCTTTAGGAAATTTAAACTGGTTATGAATATCCATGGGGGGGATATCGTCACGATTGATAAAACATCAGAGAAGCTATTAAGCCTTGCATTTCCGCTGCTTATTAATTCCGACTTGATAGTAGTACCATCGGAATATTTCAAGAATATTGTTTTAAATAAGATTCCGGGAATTTCTTTGAATCAATTGTTTGTGAGTGCATCCGGAGGTGTAGATAAAAATGTATTTACTTGCTTAAATAGTCATATAATGTCAATAGGGACAATTGTTTATGTATCAAGAATAGATGCAGGAAAAGGATGGGATGTTTTAGTTGATGCTATTGGGGAATTGAAATTGAGTGGAGAAATCTCGGGAAAAAGAGTTTTATTTGTTGGTTATGGGGGCCAAACAGAACTTTTAAATAAAAAGATTAAAGAGTTTAATTTATCAGATTGCTGTTGTTATCTCGGTCCTAAAACACATCAAGAGTTAAATGAATTATATAACCAATCTGATGTAATGATATTTCCTACAATGCTTTATGAAAGTTTGGGTCTTGTAGGAATAGAAGCTATGGCTTGCGGGTGTCCTGTAATTGGTTCTAATATAGGTTGTTTACCCGAATATATTAAGGATGGAATAACAGGTTTCTTATTTGAGTCTGGCAATAGTCATGAGTTGGCGGAAAGGATTACTTATTTTTATAAACTTACTGATGAACAACGAAATACAATGAGAATACAGGCTGTAAAGACTGCTCATCAATATGACTCTGATGAAATCTCACGAATGTTGATAAGTAAAATGAAAGAGATATAAGCATGTTGATTGCCAAATGAAAAAAAGGATTGTAAAATAAGAGATGAGTATTTATTGTTAAATAATAATGTAAAATATTTTTGCGGATTGATGGATCAATTTATGGTATATCTAAAGTGTTTTAAGTCAATTAGTAAGTTTAAGTTAGATATAAATAGTAGAATATGAAACAACGGTTAGAAATTATTGATTTTCTACGAGGCTTTTCTATTTTTACCATTGTATTAATGCACTTGCTACAGAGCTATCCAATTAATCCTCTTTTCATGAAGGCTTCCTCTTTTGGAGGGGCGGGAGTACATATATTTATTTTATGTAGTGGGTTTGGGCTTTGTCTATCATATTTGAACAAACCGCTTACATATTCCCAATTTATAAAACGGCGATTTACTAAAGTGTATTTGCCATACCTGATTGTTGTATTGGTAAGTGCTATGATTCCATTTTACGATACATCACCGAATAAAATACTTCAAGTACTAAGCCATCTGTTTTTTTTCAAGATGTTTTTTAATGACTTAGAGAGTTCTTTAGGAGGTCAAATGTGGTTCATTTCAACACTCTTTCAGTTTTATATAGTATGGTTTTGGGTGTTGAAATTATTTAATAGGCCCAAGGGTGTGATATACGCATTGTTAGTAAGTCTGGCATGGGCTACGATTGTGGCGGTATTGGGAAAGAATGAGATACGTGTGTGGAACAGTTTTTTCTTGCAGTATTTATGGGAATTTGTTTTAGGCATACATTTGGCTACATATTATAAATCTAACTCGGCGAAATTTTGTATACCGAGCTTTAAGGTGTTGATTCCAATTTGTATGATAGGTATAATTCTTACGGGATTTGCTGGGCTAAAAGGAGGAATATGGAAACTATATAATGATGTTCCTTCTATGATGGGATATTTATCTGTATTACTGATTATCTACAAACTAAAGATCAAGTTCATTAATAATGTATTTATATTCACAAACAAAATTTCTTACGAATGGTATTTAGTGCATATATTGGTCTTTAGTTGTACTTCTTATTATATGCATCAGTTTGGAATGTCTACCGTGATAATAGCTATTATCTCACTAGTCCTTTCATATTTTATAGCTTTTCTATATCACTTGATTTTGAAAAGAATAAAGATTATTTGAAGATAAAAGAAAAATCAAAGCAAATGATAGCTGAAAATAGAATCTGTTTTTTAAATATTGATATTCAGCCTTTTACACAAAATAGACTTTTGTGTGAGTTGAATGAGGGAGTTCTTTATACTCCCAATATTGACCACTTAGTAAAGCTTCAACATGATCGGGAATTTTATGAGAGCTATCGGCAAGCGGATTGGGTGGTGTCCGACAGTCGGATTTTGTATTGGATATCCAAACTGTTAAAACATCCGATACCTGAAGCTATTCCTGGTTCAAGTTTCTTTCCGGCATTTTACAATTATCATGCCAATGATCCTGATTGCAGAATCTTTTTATTGGGTGCTGCTAAAGGAGTTGCTAATAAAGCAATGGAAAATATAAACAGGAAAGTAGGGAGGCAGATTGTTGTTGGTACTCATTCTCCGTCTTTTGGATTTGAGAAGAATGAAAAAGAATGCATGGAATTGATTGATATAATAAATGCTTCCGGTGCAACTGTATTATTAGTGGGAGTTGGTGCTCCAAAACAAGAAAAGTGGATAGCTAAATATCGTAGTCAGATGTTCAATATAAAACTTTTTATGGCTCTTGGAGCAACTATCGACTTTGAAGCTGGTAATATAAAACGTGCTCCTATTTTATTCCAAAAAATGGCAATGGAGTGGTTTTATCGTTTTCTAAGAGAACCGAAACGCCTTTTTAGACGTTATTTTATAGATGATGTTTGTTTCTTTTACTACTTTGCTAAGCAATTATTGGGGCGTTATAAAGATCCTTTTGCATAATTCTATGAAAATCATGTAAAAGGAGAATTAAAGGTACATAGGGAGGAGAGAACTATATAAAAGGCACTCATATGATGTCTATTTAGTAGAGACAGAATTATGTTTTGATGGGGAAGTATTTGTATACTAGCAAGTTGGTAGTTTGTTTTTATAGTATAAATAATTTTCAATATGTAATAACTCACTCTAATTTGTGGTAGAATCTACAATAAATATGAGCTAATTCAATGTACTCATATATGCTTTTATCAGTTATGGTTGATTGCTAACTGTATATAGGGTGTGTCGTGTTGGAAGATTACAATGTCGTTTTATAATTATGTATGAAGATGTGAAAATTTTAGATTTAAATGATATGGCAATAAGAAATGGTATAAAATAAAATGTTGAGATGTAATAAACACGTGAGTGTTTCGTATGTGAGATGAAAAAAATGTAGGTCCCTAGCTTCATGCTGTAAGGGCATGATTCTCCTACATTGTGGATTGGAAATCGTACGACGGTACATTTCTGATCTACGCCCTGACATCGGAGGTTAAAGCCGATGTGAATTTCCCACTATATCAACTGTCTGTGAAGATCGTTGATATTTTTTACTCTCATTATACTGGATAATAATATCAGTTTTCTTTGTTTATATGTTGAAATATTTGTAACTTTATAGCATAGAAAACAGTAATAAAGAAACAATGGAACATTCAGACTTTGTAGTGAAATGTTATAATAAACAAGAGTTAGCCCAGATGTATTTTCCTGATCTGACGATTCGTGCTTCGGTCAATAAACTTCGGAGGTGGATGAGGAGATGCAAGCCGTTGATGAATGAAATACTATCTACTGACTTTCATCCGAAGACAAAGGCATTTTCTGTGAGAGAAGTGCGGCTTATTACCTATTACTTGGGAAAGCCGGGGGAACTGTAAATGATATAAACATAAAAAAGAACTACGGGAGACTGCACTTTCGCGAGCTCCCGTAGTTCTTTTTATATATTCATATACTCTTTTCGACTGTCAAAACAGGGGCAAGCCTTATGAATCGAAGCACTAAGCTGATAATGTCCCAGGATTTGCGCATCCGGATATTGATGTTTGAGAATCGTCAACAAGTCAAGTAGCGCGAAGCGCTGCGCCTGTGTTCTTGTATCCGCCGGACGACCTGCTTCATCCAACCCGCCTTCATAGCAAATTCCAATACTATGCCGGTTGAAACCGCGGCAATGTGCACCGGGCTCTGATACCGGGCGACAATGGTGAAGTTCCCCATTACGGGTGATGTAAAAATGATACCCTATGTCCTTGAAACCTCGTTGCAGGTGACATTGTCGAAGCTGCTCTACGGTGAAGGAAACATTGCAGCGCGTCGCGCTGCAATGAATCACCAACAACTTAATCTCACGTGGGAGATAGTTTTCTTCTGAATTTTCCATATCGGTCAGCAGGAGATTAATGTCCCACGCAGGACGTTACACCGATAGCCGAAATGATCGAAGTCGCGATAGTTACAATAAACTGGAGAATGTTTTTCCAAAGTTGCTTTTTCATATAAATTTGAATTAAAGAATAAATACTACTGATACATTATGAACTCAAGAACCAGTCAACAACCGGTTGATTAAGCTGCCGGGTCCGGAGCTTCCCCGCTGCCGGAACCTCCCTGATTATCATCACCGCCATCATCAGGAAGCGGATCTTTATCCGAATCAGTGGAAGAATCACTTTTATACAATGTATAATCCAATGTCTTACACAACTTGCGGAGATCACTACCCGGATAGAAGAGCACTTTGCCCTTATCAATGCATGATGCCTTGAATTCCTTTGCCGTATCGGTAGGAGTACCGGTCTTGATACTCATACGGAAATTACCCAGGTCACCCATCTGGACGATATTTCCTTCATCCAGTACATTGACGATTTCGAGCAAAAACTCACCGATACAACCTTCCAGTTCCCCTTTGGAATAAGAAGAGCGTTCAGTGATACGTTTACAAACTTCCTTGACCGTCACTTTACGACCGCTACGCGCCACTGCATAAAATTTCGGAGTTTCACTAGGTTTCAACAGGTTCTTACGAGCCATGAGAGTGTAATTCTGTGCCATAACTTTTAATTTTAAATCATTAATTTTTAATTGTTTAATTGCCTTGTAATCGATTACATGACAAAAGTACTACATCGGGAAAGCGGCATGACGCATAATGACGCACACAGGCGCACAGATAAAAAGAAAAAACATCGGGAGATTTGTATCGAAACTTCCCAATGTTTGATTTCAATCATTGAGATGTTTTTTTCAAATCTCCCGATGTTTTTCCGGGCCCTCCAAAAGGACAAAAGGACAAAAAGGACAGATGTGACTATTGCTCATTCATCTTGGTATAGGAACCATGGGATATCTTATTGATCTTTACTCCATTAAGCGATTTTAGCAGACGTGTTACCTTACGATGGTTGAAATCGTATTTTGCGCCAATCTGAATCGCTTCATCTGTCGTGAAACTGTCGGGCAACTCTTGAACAAAATTACGAATAGTGTCCGGATTCTTCAGTGGACGGACCGAAGGAGACGGCATGGATGAGTGCAACAACCGGCTATGCTCGTAACAACATAGAACGATTTGAAGAGAACGCTCAAAATCAGCGTCCGTGCAATAAATCTCGGGAGAAAGATCGGTTGCTTCAAATTGCCGGATACGGGTCTGGATCATACTGATACGCATCACCAGAAAAGCATAGCGTTTCACTACGGCTTGGAGGTCATCGTTGCCTTCCAATGCCACCTCGGACAGCATACGTGAGAAAATCTCATTCAGACGGTTCCATTGCAGGCGGTTGAAATGAAAAAGAACCGGATGAGCCAGACAGAAGTGATATAATTCGGAGACACGATGCGCAATCGGTTTGAAAGAATCTTCCAGTGAGACGCAGTCGTCGCCCATTTCTTTCCAGTGCGGAGCTTCGCGGAAAGTGTAAATCAGGGTGCGGCTGGGCAATCCGTTTTCGTAGCTGCTCAATAGGCCGTCTATTTGTCCGGGAGTACCCGTCAGCAACAAAGCCAATTTGGGATGGCGTATATAGATCGGAATGAGGCCGTTGGCTTTGTAGGAAGAATCTATATTTTCGTGCTCAAAAGCCTTGCGGAGCATATCGTCGAAATTGCCACAATCCAGATGATTGGCTGTGGATAGCGTTTGTGCCTCCGTGTCGAAAATGATACTTCCCTGTGGACCGTTGTCCTGCATCTGCATTTGCATGCGGGTATAGCTGGTAGTAGCAGGAATGAATAGCATTTTGAAAGGAGGTCGTTGCGGTTCTTCGGAGCATGCTTCTCCTTTCTTTTTCTGTTTTTGATATTCTGATTGCCAGTTATTATGTACAGTTTGGTAGTTTTTCATCATAGATTCACTGGTAGACAGGATTTCTGAATGTATTTCTTCCAACAGGTATCGTCCGGTTTGGGCGATGCTTTTACCACTGGCGGCAGGCGAAAGTATGACACTGAATATATGCGTGGAGTATTTTTTATGATTATAAATTCCGAAAGTCTGCGGAAGTGCTGCGCTCAAGGCCGTGAGATCGGAAAGGAGAGCGACATCTTGTTCGCGTTCGCTTCCGTCTTCAATGATACAGTCATTTAATAGGTCGGGAAGATTATTGTACAAACTGCGGGGAAATAAAGGAGTTCCTTTTCGGAATTCTTCTCCCAGCCAATAGGCTTCGTCGTCGGTATCGGAATTTTCTGCAGTACTATATTGTCTTTTTGTCCTTATGTCCTTTTGAAAAGAAGGGGCGCTGGCCGGAGAGGAAGCGGGTGCATGTTCATTAACTTGTTTATATCCAGACGATAAAACCTTTGTTAGTTCTTCGGGACGAAAATCCGTGTGCTCGAAAAATACAGTAAGTTCGCGTAATATGCTTTTCTGGGGATAGTGTCGGCGGCAGGCTTCGCAGGCAAGTTTGAAGACGTTGGAATGGCGCTGACCGGCTGTTAGCGGATGAAAGAAAATATAGGACGAAATAAATTGGGCGATTTCTTCTTCAGACACGTTTTCCGGAGTATTATCCTGAAGGGGAAAGGGAGGAAGCACTTCATTTTCAGAGAAAGTGTTTGTTTCTTCTTTTATAAGTGGCTCCAACACAAATGCCTGATAGAGCGCCGCAACATATCCGTTGGGGGAATAACTGAAATAACACATGCGACTTTCGTCCTTGCATGCCGGGTCACTCTCCAATCCCAGCAGTTGATTGTAGTAGCGGCTCACTAGTTGCTGCCCTTCACGATGGCGGTTTTCGATACCTTCTACATAGGCGAAAACTTTCACTCCGTCGGTAGGGCTTTCTATTGCCGCTACTGTGTGGGGATCTGCCGCACAACGTTGGATGACTTGAAGACGATCTTTTACATGATCGTAATCAAGTCCGACAATATGGCTGGGGAGAAGAAAGTTTTTGATAGCGTGCGCTCCGTCGAATGTGCCTGCCGGAGTGAAGCAGGGGAGTTGGTTTTTCAGCTTCTGTGCCGCGGCATGGTCTCCTTCTGCATAGTACCGCCGAATAGCGTTTATGATGGAGGCATAGATCGGATGAATGCACATAATAATGACTTCAAGGAAAGACATGACTCGGGGCTTTTTTGAATACACATTTTCGTAAACCGAGACTTTGATTTCTTCTAAAACTTTCATATAAAATTGTTTTTGTAAGATTGAGCTACCTGACTATCAGATAACGGGAACAAAGGTCGGGATATTAAAAATAGGGTTGCTTCCCTATGTGGATAGCACTTGATAAAGCAAATAAAAAATGAAATATTATAATTTATTAATCATAGAATGACATGGCAAAAGAAAAACAGGAACCTTATGAGTTTTTAAGCAATTTGGTATTGGCTTTAATGGATATGGATCGTATTTTCAGTAACAGTTTTTTCATAAGCGAATTCGCTATCTCTCCTAAAACATTAGGGGAGATAAGGCGGGGAGAGGATATGTGCATTTATCAGTATGTACGGGTGATCCGGTGTATGACGAAATATCTTCATTTGATTATTCAGCTGGATATGTTGCTGAAGGAGTTAAGAATCGTACTGTCTTCCCATTGTGACTTGGTGGTCGCTACGGTTCCGCATCGTTCTTGCGGAACTTGTCAGCCGACAGAATGGGTGGCAGTGATGCATTGGGATGGAGTGAAATTGTGATTTCTACAGAAAATAGGGCATTTTTTCAATCTTTTTGCCCGATTTCTTTCTTTATTTAATTTTTTTTATATCTTTGCTTTCATATTGAGAAACACGGATAAAAACTCACTTATTTATTCATATAAATTTAATAAATTATGTTCAAAGCTCCTTTCTCATTTGACGGGCGTATTCGTAGAATTGAATATTTCCTGTCGGGCATTATCGGTGGTATAGTTTCCAGTATTGCATGGGCACTTGGTGTAGGTACATTTATTTTGGGTGCTGCCAGCGGATCGGCCGGTGGATCAGTATTTGGTTTATTGATCGGTCTTGCTGCTATGATTGCTTCCATTTGGTTCTCTTTGGCACAGGGTGTGAAACGTCTGCACGACTTAAACAAATCCGGTTGGCTGATTTTGTTGTGCTGTGTGCCTATCATTGGTTGGATTTTTGCATTGTATATGTTGTTTGCAGATGGTACGGTAGGTCCTAATCCTTACGGAGCAGATCCGAAAAACCGTATGCCATATCAGGCACAGCCTGCTTCTGTAAATGTGACTGTAAACGTTTCAAGAGAAGAGGTGAAAGTTGACAAGCCGGTGGAGGATGCTCCCGCACCTGCAGAAGCTCCAGCGGAGGAGAATAAAGAAAAAGCTGAATAATCTTATTAAAGAAGAAATAAGAAAGCCTCTTGCAAAATTCGTTTTGCAGGAGGTTTTTTGTTACTAATCTGTTTGTTATTCAATATTTTGTATAAATTTGTAGAATAAATAATCAATCTATCGAATATGTATATGTTAAGCACAGTAATCTCTCAAACTGGTGAATGCAATGCACAGCACGCGACAGACCCTTGTTTTTTAAATCAATGGGGATATTCTACCCTTTTGTTAATCATTATCGGGATAGGTTTAGTATACCTGCTTTTTAAGAAGCGGAAATTCTTAGTGGATAACCTGAAATGGATTGCAGGTACAGTATTTATTGCAGGTTTCCTGATATATTGGTACGCTTTTAATGAGGGAGGGAGTGACAGTAATTCGATAGCGTTGGCGTTTAGGTCTGCTCTGTCTTCTATGGAAATGTTCGCTTCGCATTCCGATCTTTTGGAGGTTCCTGAAGATCTGCATCATGATCCTTTCTACATGACGATATTTTCTGTGATACATTTCCTGGCCGTTATAGTGAGTGCGGTTTTTATCATCAAACTGTTAGGATTCAGATTCATCTCATGGGTGCGGTTATGTATGGCGAATCTTTCAAGAAAGAAGAAATGCCGGCTGTTTATTTTCTGGGGTGTCAATGATAATGCGATATTGCTGGCTAACAGTATAAGAAAAAAAGCGGCAGAGCCAAAGGGGAAGAATGAAGAAGGATGGGAGAATTGTAAGTTCATTTTCGTGAGGTTGCTTTCTGCTAATGAAAGCAGTTCTCATGGCCGGTTCACATTCAGTCATTTCTTTAATTCGTCTCATGACGGAACTGAAAAATTCATAGAAAAGATAGAAGAGCTTGACGGCATACTGGTTAACTCTAAATTTGGAATCACAGGCCGGGTTATAGATAAAGTCAAATCGGAATTTGATTTATACAAATATCTCGGATTGAGGAGATTGGGAAACCTAATCAAGAAGTACCCGCAGGCAACTTTCTATTTCTTGTCTCCCAATGAAGAACTGAATCTGGAGGCGGTGTCTGTTTTTAAGGAAATAGCGAAATGTAAAGAAGATAGAGTCCATAATCAGGTTCAGATTTATTGCCATGCGCGTAAGAACAACCAGAACCAGAAGTTGGAAATATGTGATGGGTTGAAACATCAGATTCATATCATCGACTCGTCTAATCTTGCTGTATTGCAATTAAAAAAGAATGTGAGGAATCACCCCGTGAATTTTGTAGATGTCGATACATCGAAGGCTTGTGTAAAGAAACCTTTTACGTCGATGATTATTGGCTTTGGAGAAACCGGACGTGATGCATTTCGTTTTCTATATGAGTTTGGGGCATTGATCGATGTAAATGGCAATAGGAACCCTCAAAAAATATATGTGGTTGATGAACATATAGATGAATTGAAAGGTGATTTTTTAATGAAAGCACCTGCCTTGAAGGAGAGGAAAAATGAGTTGGAATGGTGTGAAGAAATGTCTATCCATTCCGAACGTTTTTGGGAAAAATTTTCTGAAATCATTCATGATCTAAACTATGTTGTAATTGCTATAGGAAATGATAATGAAGGGATGGCATTGGCGATTGATCTCTACGAATATGCCTATCGATATAGAAAGGATTGTTTCAATGATTTTAGGATTTATCTGCGCGTCAATGGAAGTTGCAACACCATTCAGCTGAAGCAAATAAAAGAGTATTTTAATATTTATGGCAATACCCGGGATGTAATCATAACTTTTGGAGCGCAGGAAGAAATATTCTCGTACGATGTGGTATCGACAGATGTGCTTGAAGTATTGGCAAAGGAATTTTATTATGCATATCAGAAAATTATGATTGACGCAATGCCTGAAACGAATGAGAAGGAAATTGAAGAGAAGAAGAAAGCGAAGGAAAGCCTGAAGCAAACAGCGGAAGAAGAATGGAATGCGCGTAGAGAGGCATTGCAGGACAAGCATAGCTTGGATGCACAAATTAAATTGGCTTATCAGGAAGAGCAGGATAGGGCTAATGTATGGCATATTGATACCAAAAAGTTTTTAGCTGGGGCCATGGGAGAGGATGGCAAAGATAATAAGGAAAGATTGAAAGAGATGGTTGAGCTGACGCAGCGTGATGCCCATACATTGAACTATTCTAAGGTTTGTGACGTTGTTTCCAGTACATTATTTGATAATTTGAGTAAGTGCGAACATTTGCGTTGGAATGCATGTATGGAACTGCAAGGATTTGTAACGTGTGACGGAGATAAAGACTTTCAGCAGAAGAAGCATAAATGCATCGTCGATAATGATATTTTAAGAAGTAAATATCCGGAAACCATCCCTTATGACCAGTGTGTGGTTGAGCTAAGTTTTAGATTGAAAAAGAACTAACTATATGACAGATCAGGAAATAGTCGACGGATTAATCAATCGGGATGAAAAAATCACCGATTGGTTTTTCAACATAAAATATCGTCCGTTGTTTATCAATGTAATTAAGCTGATATTTGATTACCAGGTTGATTACGATGAATGTATCAGCGAACTCTACTATCATCTAATGAAGAATGATGCTGCCGTTCTTCGTAATTTTGAGGGACGTAGCACCATTGGAACATGGATTAAGATTGTGGCAATCCGTTTTTTCCGGGAACAGAAAAAACGTGAACAGATGATAGAAGACGAGAGTAAAGAGCCTCTTTATGAGCAGAATCATGAAGAAGAAATAGACGACTCTGAATCGAAAATAGCCGCAAAGATTGATTTGGAACGTTTGTTCGATCTGATGTCGAATAAGCGGTATGTGATGGTCATCAGGGAATTAGTACTCAAAGAGGTCGAACCTGAATTTTTAGCATTATCTATGGGAATAACTGTTGCTAATCTGTACAATATTAAAAAGCGTGCGCTGGCAGCATTGGCTCACTTAGCTATGAATGATAAGAAGAAGTATGAAAACAAAAGATAAAAATATGATAACCGAAGAATTGTTGGCTGCTTTTGAAGAAGGTAAGACGAATGCTGAAGAAACAGCTTTGGTACTTGAATATCTGGCGACTGATGAAAGTTTGCAAGAGGAATTTATCTTGTCTCAACAGTTGGATGCCATGATGGGAGCTGATGATGAAGAAACGGACTTCCTGCCAATGGCGCAGATGGCAGCCAAATCGGAAGGTAATCTTTGTGATTTCCAGTGTGAACAGTTTATTTTGAAACGTAGAAAGATTGAATATAATTCGGACGAACTCTCGGAGGAGGCCAGGAATAACAGTTGGTTGAGGGAGAGGGGAACTCCTTTGCATAGTGTAGGCCGCCTGCTCGAACAACACGGATTGATTGTGATGCGCAGTTATGGTTCCAGTATTGACAGTGTCATACGTGCCCTCAAGGCCGGACATGATGCGATTGTTGTGGTAAATAGTTGCCGGTTGCCGGGAAATAGTGAGGAGGAAATTGCTTATCATGCAGCAGTAGTGCTTGACGTAAATGAAGAGGAAGTGATGCTTTATGATCCTGCAACAGGAGAGGAAAGTACGGCCTATCCCAAGGATCACTTTATTGCGGCATGGAATGATGCAAAAGCGTATCTTGCGAGGGTGAAAGTGCCTGATCTGGATTATAATCCGCGGCCTATTGATCTGGAAGATGTTGAATTGAGCACTGATTTGATTGAATTGCGTGAAGCCATTGCTGAAAATGCGCACGAAGTCTGGGCCGACCAGCGCCAGGAAGAGGGATGGACTTATGGACCGCAGAGGGATGACGAGAAGAAAGAGACTCCGGACATGGTGCCTTATTCCATGCTTCCTTATTCGGAAAAAGAATATGATCGACGTATGGCGTTTGATACGATCAAGCTGATGAAAAAGCTGGGGTATAGTATTATCAAACAGGGCGATACGGCTCTTCATAATGAGCTGATGAGAAAATTGAAGAATGAAGGTGATGCCAAAGTCTGTGAATGTGGTGCGTCTATTTTTATGGACCAAATCTATTGCAGTCATTGTGGTAAAAAGATAGATTGGAAATTGTTCCGCTAATATATAAATAATGAATCATAAAATGAAAGAGTATATTCCCAATCCGGTGGATACAGGACATATCCAACTCCCGAAGGAGTTGGAATATTTGGTAGAAGAGATGGCTAAGAATGTTCATGAAGTCTGGTCGAAAACCAGAATAGAACAAGGTTGGACGTATGGAAAAAAGCGGGATGATGTGTTGAAGCAGCATCCGTGCCTGGTTCCGTATGAAGAATTACCTGAAGAAGAAAAGGTGTACGACAGAAATTCTTCGGTGGAAACCTTGAAACTGATTATGAAACTAGGGTTCAAGATTTCGAAGGATGAGGAATAGGCGATCTGCCTGCATCCAACAAGATAAATGGTGCCCAATATTTACTGTCTGCATATCCGTTCTCACGAAGGTACTGTTGTGCTTTGATAAGAGCCTGTCGTTCGGATAATCCTGAAATGATGTTCTCATAGAATTTAGTCATGAGAAGCATGGAGGCCTGGTCGTCAACAGCTGAAAGTGTCATGAGGATGGTTTGTACTCCTGCATTCTTAAAGCCTCGTTGAAGACCGAAAAGACCATCCGCACCAAGAGTACCTTGACCGGTGTTGCAGGCAGAAAGAACAACCATACGACAACCGCGGAGGTTTAGTGTACTGATTTCATCTGCACGGAGCAGTCCGTCGTTATTCTCTTCCGTGGCATTGGCGCCGGACATAATCAGGAAGCAATGCTTCATCGCATCATCGGCTTCACGTTGCTTCAATTCTTTATAGTCTCCGTGAGTAGCTATGTGAATCAACGAAACAGCTTTGCCGTCGAGTGCCCGGAACTGCTTTTCCGTTCCGTTTTCACCTACGAATAGATTGGTTTTAATCTTCTTTTCTTTCAATAGGGAATTTACGTTATTTACTTCATTGAGCGTATATGGTAACTCATGATACCCATTCTGTCCGTTACGGAATTTCCCGGAGTTATGATCTGTAGAAACAATATTGCGAACTTTGGTTGAAGCCATTTCGTAGTCTAATCCTCCGAAAAGTGCGGCTGATGAGTAGTTCAGTGAAGCTTTGTCGAGTGCGATTTCTTTTGTTGACGATAAACGATAGACGGCTTTCTGGAATGCTAACGGCAGGTTACCCGCTCCATACGGAAGATATTCTACAGGTAACTGATGAAGTATCCCGTCAGGTGAAAAATAAATAGTATCCGCTTTGCTGATATATTCATCCAGCGCTTTCCAGAAATGTGCCCCGTTTTCGGTTGTGGTGAAAGCCGTAGGCGATTGCATCTCTTTCGATAGCAATTTCTGACTCA
Source organism: Bacteroides sp. MSSM.1001136sp1_RTP21357st2_D2_RTP21359_211015 (assembly GCF_040913205.1). Classification (NCBI taxonomy): domain Bacteria; kingdom Pseudomonadati; phylum Bacteroidota; class Bacteroidia; order Bacteroidales; family Bacteroidaceae; genus Bacteroides; species Bacteroides sp. MSSM.1001136sp1_RTP21357st2_D2_RTP21359_211015. The sequence continues at coordinate 93,431 of NZ_JBDFVF010000019.1, forward strand.
TTAACTTGATTGCGGTGGGAGACGTGTCGCCCGGACGAAGTACGAAAGCGGCCAGGTGTTTGTCCGGAGCTAGTAGTTCATCGTCTATGAGAGCAAATTCTATGGCGATGGAGTTTCCATGTAGATGCTTTTGTACGTCTTGCCATTTGACAGAAAGATAACGGGTATAGTCGCCGAAATCAGTAGATTTTCGCATCAAGTCCAGTTGCAACTGTTCATACTCCTCTTTCTGGCGGATGATATTTTTCCGTCCTTCCGTCTGATTGGTTGCATTCGGGAGTTCACTTTGCATGGATAAAATTTGTTCCGCCATAAGGGTAGCCTTGTTGTATTGGCCGAGCAGGGATTTATCTCCCGAAGCGCGGATCAGAGACTCCAGTTCAATAGACGAATTGAGCATAATACCTTTCGAAAACAATAATGCATCGTAACCTAACCGGGCAAAACGTTGTTTTTGTTCAGGTGTACCTGTTGCGGCGATATTGGCTGCACGGAGGGGAATACTGTCCAGTGAGGAACGGATATCCTTCCAGAATGCCAGGCGTTCATCGGCTTTCGAGAGACGGAAAAGATTACGCAGCGCGGTTGTTTCGCCGGAGAGGAAAGGTTCCATATAGGCTAATGCCTTGTCGGTCTGTCCTTGGGTATAGTAGATGTCAGCGATAGTCCCTAATGCGGAGACATACATCAAACCGTCTTCTCCCCATTGCAGGCGATAAGCGTCCAATTGTTCAAGATTCTCTTTCAATAGCCTGTTTAAAACCGCCATTCGTTGACGTTCGGCATCCTGTTCTGTCTGCCTGGCTGCTGTCTCATTGCCCATCATGGTGTGGCAACGATTCAGACTGCTAAGTGCATCCTGATATTTTACATCACTGCCGGGAAGAATTTTGTAAATGTCTGCAGCCTGTTGGTAGTTTGCTGCTGCTTCTGCATATTGTTTTTGTCGGTATAAGATACTGCCTCTGGAACGCAGAATTTCCCCCATCTTATCTGACTTATCACCCGTCGGAAGCAGTTTTTCGGCTTTTGTGAGTATTTCGAGGGCTTTTCCGTACTCCTTGGTGAATCCGTAGTTACGGCACAATGCAACGGAGGCGTCTACATATTTGTCCAGTCTGTCCGGCAACATCTGTGCATAAACCGACAGTGCCTGGTTGAGCATACGATTGGAGGCCTCATACTTGGCGGCAATGCTATAATTGAGTCCGCCCAGATAAGATTCCAATGCAAATTTAGCCTGTTCGGCAGGATTGTTGCGAAGGATGTCTGCTGCCAGTTCGTAGTATTCGCCGGCAGATGCGTGATCTTGTATTCCGGAAAGAAATTGCGCATAGTTGTGGCGTACTTTAAAAACAATCTCCTTATCAGTATTCACATCGCATTTCTTTAAAGCATCCAGAAAATGTGCCCTTGCCTTATCGTTGTCACCTATGCTGGCAAAATACTGGGCACGCTCGGTCAGGCAATCAGGTTCGTCGCAAGGCTTTTCCAATTCTTTTTTATTGTGAGCTTCTACCAATTTCATGTATTCTAATACTTTCGGCTGATTGTTCAGTTCCACGTAGATGGATGATATCCAATCGAGAAGTTGCTCGTATTCTTTTGAATCGTCAGGAAAGATGTTGAAGGCCTGCTCATAATAAGTGACTCCTACATCTTTACGTCCCGACAGGTAGTACAACGAACCTATCTGCTGGAGTTGACGGGCAACTGAAAGGGACTTTTCGCCATACATCTTTTTACTGATGGCTATTTCCTCTTCTACGATGGCACTTGCTTTGTCCATTTCTCCTAAAGCTATGTAGCAGCGGGCGAGATTGATATGAAACATGAATGCCTGTTCAGGACGGGGCTGAATGCGACTGCACAGTTCCCATGTCTTGCCATGAATTTCTGCTGCTTTAGGATAGTCTTTTGCAACAGTCAGGTAGTAGAGTCCTGTGTTGTTCAGGGAGGAAATGTATTTGATATTTGTTTCGCCCAGTATGGTCTTGCGCATATCTGCTGCCATTTGTGTATAGGTTAGTCCTTCGGGACGTTCCAGATTCAGATAACAGCGGCCGAGAATGTGCAGGCAGGTAGCACGTTCCGCACTCTGTGTCTTTCCCGTTTTGACATATAATTCGTCCGCTTGTTTCAGTTTGGTAATGGCGGTTGGGTAATCTTGTTTACTTTCTAGTTTTTGAGCTTCTTCAACTAGTAGGTCGGCTTGGCTTGTAGTCTGTGAGTAGGCTGTCAGACATAGACAGGCTAATAGAGATAGAATGAATTGTCGCATATAATAGAGATTTTAGTGGATTAAAATAAGATCAAGGCAAAGCTCCCGTCTCTCTTGCTTTTATTGGTGATCGAGACGATGATTTTATATCGTTCATCCGAGCTAACCTTTTCTTTTCGGAAGGGAAGACCTTTCCGGACGCTGTCATTACATTTGTATTCCCGTTCACTTTTCGATTGATAACCGATTGTCTTTATTTTCCAACTGAAAGAGCGATTCACCTCTGCCACACAGCCTATCTGCGAGGTTCCCGAACAGCTCGGAATCTCGAAAGTACAGGTCTGACCGGCAGCCACCATTTTGGTATCTAATCTTACTTTGTTGGCGGAGTCCTTATCGCCTCTCGTCCTCGCTTCTGCTGCATACTTGTCCGCAATTTCATAGATTGTTTCATTATCAACGCAGGCTTGAATGAATTCGTAGTCAAATACCAGATGTCCTTTCAGGCTCAAGACATCGCCCTTGGTTTGTTTGACGGTTAATGGGATAGGGGCTGCATCACGCAGCGTTTTGCTTACTGCCAGCAGTTGTTCGCCACTGGCAAAGCCGCCGTCCAATGCTTCACATGCTTTCTTACAGGCGTCGAACACCGTTTCAAAGGGTGTCGTTGTCTGTGCATTGGCACTCATTTGCCCTCCGATGGAAAAAAACAGGAGGATGAATACTCTGAAAATAGTTTTCCTGCTCATTTTTATTCTGCATTCATAGTGTTATTGAATAGGATTAAGTACCACACGAAATCCGATATGTGGTTCTGATGTATCGTAAGTCTGTACGCTACGATGGCGAATGTCCATATCACGTTCGTTGGCCAGGTAGCTGCCTCCTCTCACTATCTTTTTATGGTGTCCGGGATTCTCTGCCGGACCTTGGGGATCTGTGACCCGTGTATTTTCATACCGGCTCATCCAGTCTGTACACCATTCGGCGGCGTTGCCTGACATGTCGTATAAATCGAATCCGTTTTCGCGTTTCTCGCCAACGGGATGCAGGCGTTCATTGGCATTGGAGGCATAGTAGGCTACATCACGAATGTTGTCTGAACCGGCATAAGGATAGCTTTCGCCTCCGGCGGCTGCATACTCCCATTGCGCCTCCGTAGGGAGGGAAAAAGGTAAACCTGTGAGCTTGTTCAGTTTCTTGGTGAAGGCCTCTGCATCATTCCACGTTATATGTGTCATAGGCAGCATGCCTTCTTCCGTAACAATGGAGTCATTCATAATGGCATACCACAACGAACGTGTTACTTCGTATTTACACATATAATAATCGGAACTTAATACAACGGTGTGCTGCGGTGAGTCATATCCTTTTCCCATAGTTTTCCCCATGATGAATTCTTTGTTTTTGGCCGGAATCAGCAGCATATTATTCATCATGTCCACCAGGGAGCGGAGCTGGGGCAGTGTGATTGTGGGATTCCATTTTACGTCTACCCATTCTTTCTCTCTGTCTTTTATATCCCTGTTTCCGGTGTTGTTTACGGAAGCGCGTCCGTCATTCCGGAGTGCATTGAATTCATGCAGGATGGAGTCGCATGTAGATTTCAAAGAACTGTCCGGGTGTTTCTTTATGAAACTACTATAATCGTCATAAGTGCGGCAATCCTTGAATTCCAGTTTTTGTTCTGCCGTTCTTTGGATGGAAGTATAAGTTTTGCTTCCTGCTACTATTAATGATAGAGCAATGAAAGTCATCACAAGCCATTTGGCAGATACATAAGAAGGTTTTGATAACATTTGTTTCAGGAGGTCACCCTTTATATCTTTGAATCGGGCTACTCGTGAGTTACTGTAAAATACAGCTTGAAAATCTTTTAATCCGCTAATGTCCGGTGGTAGTTGCAGGGTGGCGAAATCATAGCTTTCACTTTCCTGCGGAGCAATCGGAATGATATTTATCTGTTTGGGGTTTCTACTCCGGCGGTGTAACGCACGGCCTAATTCTATCCGGACAAAATCGATTTCTCCGGTATGGCTGATCTGCTTAATTTCCGTTTCAAACTCTTCATAGGTCAAGGATGCCATCCGTTCGTAGAAAGCCACTTCTTCCATGTCCCATGTTGCTTTTTCGCCTGTCTCGACCGCTTCTTCATTGAGCGGGCGGATCGTTGTAAACGTCTCCGGCACCATAAACATAATGAAGTCTTTGCACTCATCAATACGGCGAATCAACTCAACATCAAACCGACCGTTTAAATTGTCTTTATCAAAGCTCACCCTTTTGCGGAATCCGGATTCTTCCAGCATCAGTTGCAGCATTTCAGGCTTGTCGCCCGAACATCTTTTACGGTAACTTATGAATATGTCGTAATTATGCTTGCTCATCAGCTGCTAAGATAATAAAAAGAAACAGATTTGTCAATCTTACTCGAAATTTATTTTTATCTTTGAAATTCGGTAAACAGAAAAAAGAAATATATATGAAAAAAGTAATTTGCAGTGAGAAAGCTCCGGGGGCTATCGGCCCTTATAGTCAGGCGATAGAAGCCAATGGTATGGTATTTGTGTCCGGTCAGTTGCCTATTGATGCCGCTACGGGACAGATGGCTGAAGGGATAGAAGGACAGGCTCGCCAGTCGTTGGAGAATATCAAACACATTCTTGAAGAAGCAGGATTGACAATGGGAAACATTGCCAAAACCACTGTCTTTCTTCAGGATATGTCCCTGTTTGCAGGGATGAACGGTGTGTATGCCACGTATTTTGACGGAGCCTTTCCGGCACGTTCGGCGGTTGCCGTAAAAGCTCTGCCAAAGGATGCGTTAGTAGAGATTGAGTGTATCGCGGTTCGCTAACAAATCTGCGACAATGAAACTGCTGCCTCCTACAAAGATCAGATCTTTGGGGGGGCAGTTCTTTTTTGCCGCCTGTACAGCTTCTACAACAGTGGGGTAGGTGGTACCTTTCAATCCGGCTTCTTCTGCCAATGCCAGTAGTTCATTTTCCGGAAGCGCGCGTTTAACGCTTGCTTTGGTAAAATAATAGGTGGCATATTTCGGCAATGCTCGCAGAACCCCCCGGATGTCTTTGTCATTGACCATGCCGAATACAATATGGATCTCCTGATCGAAGGTTTTGTGAATGGCATTGAGCTGTACATGGATATATTCGATTCCATCAACATTATGTCCCGTGTCACAGATAATATCCGGATAGCTGTGTACTTTCTGCCAACGCCCCATCAGACCGGTGAGCTGACATACGTTTGCAAGACCTGCGCGATAGTCCTGGGATCTGATGTTGTAGTTCAGACGGGTCAGTGTCGCAAGGGCTTTTAGGATGGTAAACATATTTTCGAATTGGTAAGCTCCGCTCAACTCTGTGAAAAGTCCGAAAGGAAACATCTCATTGTGGATTTTGATAGCATCTTTTCTTTTGTCGAGTATCTGGTCTAGCGTACGTAGACTGTCTGACAGGTCTAACATGAGTAATGCTTGCCGCATCTGGTTTGCCTCTTCTTCTGATTGTTCGTCCATTGCTTCGATCATTTCGTGCATGCTCTGAATTGTGTTGTCCATCATCGGTCTTATTTCTTGCAATTTCGAATAAGGAACTATTTCCATGTCCCAGTACCGGGCATTTTCACGGGCATATTCGATAGGCGCATTCTTTTCTTTAGCTTTCATGGTAAATACACGTTTCACTGCCCCTTGGGCTCTGCCGATAACGACCGGAACTCCTTCTTTGATAATTCCGGCTTTCTCTTTGGCAATCTTCGTCAGCGTGTCACCCAGATATTGGGTGTGGTCGAGGCCTATGTTGGTGATAACACACAAATCCGGATGGATGATATTCGTACAGTCCAATCTTCCGCCCATGCCTACTTCGATAACTGCTACATCTACTTTCTGGTCGGCAAAATAACGGAATGCCATAGCGGTGGTCAGTTCGAAGAATGAAGGGTGCAGCGGCTCGAAGAAAGAGCGATGCTCTTCTACGAAATTGACTACATACTCTTCCGGTATCATCTCACCGTTGATACGGATACGTTCGCGGAAGTCGATTAAATGAGGGGAGGTGAATAGTCCTACCCGGTAACCGGCGCACTGCAATACGGCTGCGATGGTATGTGAACAGGATCCTTTTCCATTGGTTCCGGCGATATGTATCGTCTTGAATTGTTGATGAGGATGCCCAAAATGTTCGTCCAATTTGTGTGTGGTCTCTAAACCCGGCTTATATGCTTTGCCTCCTATTTGTTGAAACATTGGCGCACTCTCATATAAGTACTTTAAAGTGTTCTGATAGTCCATGTTTTATAATATTTAACGTCGGGCAATCTTTATTGCCCACTAATTTGTTTATCTTTAGAACCGTCAATCTGACTATAAATGGGGGATTGGCGAATGAGATTGCAAATATCAACATTTAAATCTAAGAAATCATGGGAACTAAGAAAAATTTTGTGCTAGACACAAATGTTATTCTTCACGACTACAATTGCTTGAAGAATTTTCAGGAAAATGATATTTACCTCCCTCTTGTTGTACTCGAAGAACTGGATAAGTTCAAAAAAGGAAACGAGCAGATAAATTTCAATGCTCGTGAGTTCGTGCGCGAATTGGATGTGCTGACAAGCGACGAGCTTTTCTCCGACGGAGTGAAGCTTGGCGAAGGATTGGGACGTCTGTTTGTCGTGACAAGTAATGTGCCGGCTGCCAAAGTGTGGGAATCGTTTCCTATAAAGAAACCCGATCATTTGATTTTGGCGGCAACCGAATACTTGACCGACAAGTATCCGAAAATGAAATCTATCTTAGTGACCAAAGATGTGAATCTGCGCATGAAAGCCCGTTCAATCGGTCTGCTTTGCGAAGATTATATTACGGATAAGGTGGTAAATGTAGATGTGTTCGAGAAATCTAATGAGATTTTTGAAAATGTAGATCCGGCATTGATCGACCGTATTTATTCTTCAAAGGAAGGCATTGACTTGAGTGAATTTGACTTTAAGGATTTGATTCATCCCAATGAATGTTTTGTATTGAAGAGTGACCGGAATAGTGTATTGGCACGCTACAATCCTTTTACCCATTCTATTATCCGTGTGATGAAGGGTAAGAATTATGGAATCGAACCACGGAATGCGGAACAGAGTTTTGCTTTTGAGATTCTGAATGACCCGAACATCAAACTGGTGGCTCTGACAGGAAAAGCGGGAACAGGTAAGACTTTGCTGGCTTTGGCTGCTGCTTTGGGCAAGCTGACGGATTACAAACAGATTTTGCTGGCACGTCCCGTTGTGGCGCTTTCCAATAAGGATATCGGTTTCCTTCCGGGAGACGCACAGGAAAAAGTAGCTCCTTATATGCAGCCGTTGTTTGATAACCTGAACGTCATAAAACGTCAGTTTGCTACAAACTCTACCGAAGTGAAGCGCATAGAAGATATGCAGAAAAGCGAGCAGCTGGTGATTGAAGCTCTGGCATTTATCCGTGGTCGTAGTTTGAGCGAAATGTATTGCATCATTGACGAAGCGCAGAATCTGACCCCGAATGAAATAAAGACAATCATCACCCGTGCAGGCGAAGGTACGAAGATGGTATTTACGGGAGATATCCAGCAGATTGACCAACCTTATCTGGATAGTCAGTCCAATGGCTTGGTATATATGATTGATCGTATGAAAGACCAGAATATCTTTGCACACGTCAATTTGCTGAAAGGTGAACGAAGTGAATTGAGTGAACTGGCAAGCAACCTGTTATAACAGATTTCTCTGCTAAGCGAGATAAATTAATAAGTGATTAAAAAAGTAAACGGTGAACATCCTGTTGCAAATAGCACAATTTGTTCACCGTTTTCTTTATTGATTTAGTATACTTTTTCCTTATTCTTTCTTTCCGAAATATTTCAGGAACTGTGTACGTTCGAATGTATTAACACCCTGAACATCCTTAATATTCAGTTTGCCTTTGAATTGAGCTATATTCCTGAACCCTTTGCGTTCCATCCATGCAGAGAGGAAGCGGTTGGCTTCTCCGATGAATGCATTTGTATTTAGATAGACTGCGCTACAAACTTCTACAGCCGAAGCACCGGCAAGGATAGCTTTCACTACTGATTCTGCATTGGCAACACCACCGGAAGCTGCATAGTCGATCTTGTCTACTACTGCAGACGCAATTCCGATCCAACGAAGCGGAATGGCGAGGTCGGAAGCATTGCTGAATATTTCGCCTGAAATATGCTCCATCTTTTCGATATTGATGTCCGGCTGATAGAAACGGTTGAAGAGAACAACTGCTGCTGCACCGTTGGCATACAACTGATCGATTAATGCCACAGGATTTGTCAGGTTATCACCCAGTTTCATGATTACAGGTATCTTGATTGTTTTTTTAATGTGGCGGAGAATATCGATGTGGCGTTGTTCGAATGAACCGTATGTATATTGCACTTCCGATTGCAGGGCAAGGATATTGATTTCCAATGCGTCGGCACCGGCTTCTTCAATCATCTTTGCAAAGTCAATCCATTCGGAATCAGTGTAGCAGTTGATGCTGGCAATGATAGGAATGGGGCATACCTTCTTACTTTCTTTTATTAAAGTCAGGTATTCGGATAGCTTGTGCTCACGGATATATTCTTCCAGATAGTCACTGGCTTCCGGATAGAAAGCCGGATCTTTCAGTTGGTCTGCTTCCAGCATGATCTGTTCCTCAAACAGTGATTTCAGAACAATTGCACCGGCACCATCTTCGGCCAATTTTTTGTTTTTGCCGGCACTGTTGGTCAGCCCCGAGCTACTGATAATGATAGGGTTTCTAAGGGAAAGCCCTGCGAAAGTAGTTTTTAAATCGGTCATAGCAATATGTTTTTTACTCCTGATTAATAAATTCGTTCTCCGAAAATCTTGCTTCCTACCCGTACCAGCGTACTTCCTGCGGCAATGGCTTCGTGGTAGTCATGTGACATTCCCATCGACAGCTCGCAGAAAGTATCGGAGTGGATGAACCAAGTTGTTTTTATCTCGTTAAAGAGCCTATTTAGTAAACCAAATTCCCGGTTGATTTGTTCAATGCAATCGGTGTTGCTGGCCATCCCCATTAATCCGCAGATGCGTACATGAGTCAGCTCTTTCCATTCTCCGGCATTCAACATCTCCTTACATTCTTCGGGACTGAAACCAAATTTGGTTTCTTCCTGCGCAACGTGAATCTGCAACAGGCAGTTCACTGTACGTCCCGCTTTGACAGCTTGTTTGTTGACTTCGGCCAGCAGTTTATAACTATCAATTCCATGAATCATCGCTACGTATGGTATCATGTATTTGATTTTGTTCGTCTGCAGGTGTCCGATGAAATGCCATTCAATGTCTTTGGGCAAACTTTCGTATTTAGCTGTCATTTCCTGCACTTTGCTTTCTCCAAAAATACGCTGTCCCGCCTGATATGCTTCTTCTATCGCTTCATTGGGATGGAATTTTGAGACAGCAACCAGCCGGACTCCTTGAGGGAGTTCGGCCAGCACTTGCTTTAAATTGTCAGCAATACTCATTGTTACTTATGCTTTTGATGGATCAAATTCCGGTTTGTCATTCGGTTCGGCGCTGTAAGGATATACATCCATGAGCGGAGTCTCGGATACCATACCGATCTGATAATCTGCCATGGTTCCTTTCATTCCTTCATCCAGCTTCTTGACTGCGTCGCGCAAGTCGGCAGCTTGTACCAGTACTTGGGTGGAAGTCTTTTTTTCAGCACCGCTTTTTTCATCCAGAGTGATGAAAATAAGTTTGCATTTGAACCAGCGGTCGGCACTTTCTTCGTCGCTAGGGAAAAGTTCGCTATAGTTGGCACGTTTAATATCCGAAACGGTAAATTCTCCGGAGATAAACGGAGTCATTTCTTCAATAATCCGTGCTTCTGCTTCTGTAAAACTGAGTGCGTCAACAAGATAAGGTTCAGTTACTTTCTTCTGCATTCCGTTTTCCATTACTTTTTCATAACGGATCTTGCACTCAAACCATGTATGCATTGCCATAATTTTCTTCTTTTTTAATTAATTGATTTATGTAAATTGCCTACAAAGATAAACAAAATCCCAAAGTAAGTGCCGAAAGCTTTTTATTTTCTTTTATGCAGATTCTTTAATTCAAATGAAAGCATGACACGGAAAAGTCCGATGATGAGGAAAGCAAAAGAAATCATATACACTGCGTAGAGCGCTCCTATGGCGGGTTGCCATAATATTAAAAGAGAGCACAGGATGGCAAGAATACCGAAAGCCATGTACCAGCCCCAGTCGCGGGTTCCGTAACGTTTCAGGTCGATGGAATAGCCGGTGGAGGAGAACCCTCGGAACATAAGCCAGAAGGCTATGATGAAAGGGATAACTTCCATGCTGACCATCGGATAGGCAATCAGGTAAATACCCAGAACGAGGTCGATGAGTCCTCCTACGATATACCATCCCCAGCTCGGGACACCTTTCCGGTTGCTAAGAGCAAAGATGATTTCCAGAATACCGCTTATCAGCATCGATACACTGAAAATGATACTTAGAGCTACATAGGTGCTTACGGGTGAGAACATGAGCCAAAGGGCTACAATGATATACACGATTCCCAAAAGAAGAGAAGTCCACCAATTTTTTACTGAATGTTGAATCTCATTGAATACAGTTTCCATACATTTTATATTTTAAATTGAACACTAGAGTGATTTCGTTGAGGAATAACAAATTGAATTTAGAAAAGGTTTTCCGTGAACATATTTGGGGGAATAGTTGTTTCCTATATAAAGTAAATTTTAAATATACATGCATTATGGCAACAACAAATTTCAAAGGACAACCGGTGAAACTGATCGGTGAATTTATACAAGTAGGTAAGGTAGCTCCTGACTTCGAGCTGGTAAAAACAGATTTATCTTCTTTCTCTCTGAAAGATTTAAATGGTAAAAATGTGATTTTAAATATTTTCCCTAGTCTGGATACCAGCGTATGTGCAACTTCTGTACGTAAGTTTAATAAAATGGCTGCCGGATTGAAAGATACGGTAGTATTGGCTATTTCTAAGGATCTTCCTTTTGCACACGGCCGTTTCTGTACGACAGAAGGTATTGAAAATGTAATTCCATTGTCTGATTTCCGCTTCTCTGATTTCGACGAAAGTTACGGAGTGCGTATGGCAGATGGTCCGTTAGCAGGACTTTTGGCGCGTGCGGTAGTTGTGATTGGCAAAGATGGCAAAATTGCATATACGGAACTTGTTCCTGAAATCACCCAGGAGCCTGATTATGACAAAGCCTTAGCTGCTGTAAAGTAATATAGAATATGGAGTATTAAGTATTAGGTATTAACTATTAGTTGCAGCTAATAAACGAATATGGCTAATACTTAATACTTAAGCCTGCTACTTATCTTAAAGATTTTGACCTAATGGGAACTGGTAAAAAGGCTTGGTAAACTGCCAAGGCTCCGTTCTTGTTAGGTTGTGTTTTTTCTACACTAAACCTCAACTATCATGAACAAAATGAAAACTCTATTCATCGCCCTGTTATGTATGGGCGTTGGAACCTTGTCGGCCCAAACTGCCGATAGTACACAAATTTCTCCCTGGACAAAAGAAGGATTTGCCGGACTGAAACTAACGCAAGTGAGCCTCACTAATTGGGCTGCCGGAGGTGATAACTCCGTTGCCTTTGACTTGCAGGGCACTTATCAGATTAATTATAAGAAAGGAAAACATCTGTGGAATAATCGTATCGAACTGGCTTATGGATTAAATAAGACCGGTGACGACGGAACCAGGAAAGCAAATGATAAAATCTATTTGAATACGAATTATGGCTATGCTATTGCCAAAAGTTGGTATGCCAGTGCGTTCGCCACTTTCCAGACACAGTTTTCTCCAGGATATGACTACTCCGTCAATAAAGACATTGCTATCTCCGAATTTATGGCTCCTGCCTATTTGACTACCGGTTTGGGCTTTACGTATGATCCGGGTAAGATATTTACCGTTGTATTGTCTCCTGCTGCGTGGCGCGGAACATTTGTACTCAATGACCGTCTCTCTGACGAAGGAGCTTATGGAGTGGATCCGGGCAAACATCTATTATCCAGCTTCGGTGCTAACTTGAAAGGAGAAGCCAAATATGAATTCTTGAAAAATATGACGGTATATTCACGTTTGGATCTATATTCCGATTATCTGCATAAGCCGCTGAATATAGATGTGAACTGGGAAGTACAAGTAAATATGATTATCAATAAATGGTTCTCAACCACACTTACTACTAACCTGATGTATGACGATGATGTGAAAATCGTGCAAAAGGATGGTACAAAAGGTGCTCGTGTGCAATTTAAAGAGATATTGGGAGTAGGAGTTCAGTTTAATTTCTAATTAGCTCTTATCTACCACAAAAAATAAACCACAGAGGACGTAGAATACACAAAGAAGTAAGAATTTAACGGGTAATAGCCGATTTACAATAATGGATGCCCCGGTAACTCTATGTTCTTGCTTTGTGTTCTCTGCGTCCTCTGTGGCTTTGCAATGAGTATTTTACTACTTATTTTCTTTTTTTCAGCCCTTTATAAGCCAAAAAAACGATTACAATTACCACCACTGCTATAATGACATAGCCGATTTCGTGACTGTATTCGGTGGCCATTACATAGACATCGTTAGTCGTTTTGAGGTCTGTAAAACGGTAAATCAGGTATCCGAGCAAAGCTAATATGCTGTTCCATATAGCAGCGCCGAGAGTTGTATAAAGCAGGAAAGGACCTATTTTCATGCCGGCTAACCCTGCGGGAATACTGATAAGTTGGCGTACAGCCGGAATAAGACGGCCAAAGAAAGTAGAGGCTGCACCGTGCTTTCTGAAATATTCTTCTGCATGGTGTATTTTCTCTTCGTCAATAAGGCACATGTGCCCTAAACGGCTGTTAGCGAATTTATAGATAATAGGACGACCCAACCAACGTGCCAGGTAATAATTAACTAATGCACCGATATCTGCTCCTATAGTTGCAAATAGGACAACGAGAAAGATATTCATACTGTCGTCTGCCATAGCTTTCCATGCGGCAGGGGGTACTACGGCTTCCGAGGGGAAGGGAATAAAAGAGCTTTCGATAGCCATAAAAATAGTGACTACCCAATAGTTCAAGTTTTCTAATACCCATTTAAGAAGTTCTGCTACTGATTCCATGTTTTTTGAGGATAGAATTTATAAATTGATTTATTTTTTTCCTTTTGTTTTTTTCTTATTCTCTTTTTTCATGCGTTCCCACACTTCTTTGAGAGTTCTTTCGTCTTCTTCTCTGTGTTCGGGACTGTTCAACAGATCCAGGATCATGTCTTCTTCCAGTGGATGTTCACATTCCTTGTTATATTTAAAGAAGTTGTCGATTTCACCGTGCATGAGGCAAAGAACACTCAATTTCTCCGTCACATCTTCGTATTTCGGATTTATCTGGTACACTTTTTCAAAGTATTCTTTCGCTTCGATCAGATAGTCACTTTCCGAATAAGCAGAGGCAATCATATACCACATTTCTATGTTCGGATTGATCTCTATCGCTTTTTCGAAAGAGATGGCAGCTTCGTCTTCCAGTTCCTCTGCCAGGTATAGTTTTCCTTCTGTCAGATAAATCAATCCCTCGTTCGGGTTTATCTCTTTGGCTTTCTCGCATAACTCATGCGCCTCTTTATACCTTTCCAGGTGAGAGAGGGCGAATGCTTTGCTGGTATAGGTGTCTATCAATAAAATAGACTGCTTGTCTCCGTCTTCTTCAAAACGTTCGATCACTTTGTCGTAATAGTCATCGGCTTTTTGCCATTCTTCTTTATTACCGTAGGATATTCCCATAAACATGTAACCCAGTTCGGGGGGAATGGCTTTGAGCTCAATCGCCTTTTGGTAATTCTCGATGGCATCATCCGAATTGTTCAGATAGAAGAAACAATGTGCCTTGTAGGCATAAGCTTCCCCGTACTGATCGTCGGCTGCCAATGCGAAATCACAGGCTTCGATGGCTTTGTCTATTTGTTCCTGGACAAAGTAACATTTCACCAGTCCCATCCAGTAGGAAGGGTTGAATGGAGATTTGTCAATGAGTTTATTGTAATAGATGATGGCTGATTCTACCTGATGGGTCGATGCCAGATAATCGGCTGTGAGAGCCATGTATTCTTCATCTTCGGCATAACGGGATTTACCTCTGTCGAGCCATTCTTTGGCTGCGTCCGGGTATCCCATGTCCAGATAGAGAAATACAACATCAATGATTGTTTCCAGCTCGTCGGCATCCGCTATTGTGCTTAACAGCCATTGAGCTTCCTCCAGTTTTCCTCCATTCAGCAATAGTTCGGCTTTCAGCAGTTTCACTTCGGAATCAAATTCTTCGGTAATCGAATCCGCTACTTTTTTTGCTTTTTGCAGCTTTTGGGTATCCAGGTAAAGATATGCTTGTTCTATAAGCAAATCTGTGTTTCCCGGATGTATTTTAAGTCCATAAGTGATTACTTCTTGTGCTTCTTCAAATTTTCGCTCGGAGGCATACCAGTCGGCGATGTCGGCCAATTGGTCAGCATCCAGATAAAGTTGTCGGTTTTCTGCTTTTGCTTCTTCGTAGTTTGTGATTAGTGTGACTAGTTCCTTTTTTGCTGATGGCGAATTTTTTCTACCCATTTTACTTTTAGATTTTTAATTGCTAAGATGGGGCTGTTGCAAAAGTTCAGATGATGATCCTTTTGACACAGCCCCATTGTAAAGTTAAGCTTGAAAGCTTAGTTATTTATTAATCTTACCCCATGTGTCTTTCAACCCTACTGTACGGTTGAAGATTAGTTTATCCGGGGTTGATTCTTTGTCGATATTAAAGTAACCGATCCGTTGGAACTGCAGATAGGAGAGTGGAGGCAGGGTAGCTGCGAACTTCTCTATGTAGCAGTTGGGCAGAACTTTCAATGAATCCGGATTAATGATTTCTTTCATGGCTTCCAGTGCTTCGCATTTTTTTGCTTCGCGGATGGCGGCCAGTTCGTCACGTGGATTTTCCACTTTCCACAGACGGTCGTACAAACGTACTTCTGCTTGCAGGCAGTGGTTGCAGCTTACCCAGTGGAGCGTACCTTTCACCTTGCGGTTCGCATCCGGCATGCCACTGCGGGTATTTGCGTCATATTCGCAATATACTTCTGTGATTACACCGTTTTCGTCTTTCTTGCAACCGGTACATTTCACGATATAAGCATTTTTGAGACGTACTTCTTGTCCCGGTGTCATGCGGAAATATTTCTTGGGAGCGTCTTCCATGAAGTCTTCGCGCTCCATCCACAATTCGCGGCTGAACTCGATCAAGTGACTTCCTGCTTCCGGATCTTCCGGATTGTTGATTGCTTCCAGTTCTTCAACCTGTCCTTCCGGATAGTTGGTGATAATCAGTTTAACCGGGTTGATTACTGCAGATATACGGGTAGCACGGCTGTTCAAATCATCCCGGACAGAGCTTTCCAACAGGGCGATGTCGTTCAGGGCATCGTAAGTGGTATATCCGATTTTATCGATAAACTTATGAATGGACTCCGGTGAATAACCGCGACGGCGGAAACCGCAGATAGTCGGCATACGAGGGTCGTCCCATCCGTTTACCAATCCTTCTTTCACCAGTGTGAGCAGGTTACGTTTGCTCATCAGGGTGTAACTTAGATTCAGTTTGTTGAATTCAGTCTGACGGGGACGGTTGTCGTTCAGGTCTTTTCCTTCTTTCAACCAATCAATGAAGAGGTCGTAAAGCGGACGGTGTACCACAAATTCAAGTGTGCACAGAGAATGAGTCACTCCTTCGAAGAAGTCACTCTGTCCGTGGGCGAAGTCATACATCGGATAAGCTTTCCAGGTAGTGCCCGTACGGTGGTGCGGGTGTTTCACTACACGGTAAATAATCGGATCGCGGAAGTGCATATTCGGATTAGCCATGTCAATCTTGGCACGGAGCACCATAGCGCCTTCTTCGATCTCGCCGCTATTCATTTTCTTAAAAAGTTCGAGGCTCTCTTCGATAGGACGGTTCCGGTAAGGACTCTCCACACCCGCTTGGGTAGGAGTACCTTTCTGCTGTGCAATCAGTTCGGAACTCTGTTCGTCGATATATGCTTTTCCCTCCTGGATCAGGCGGATAGCGAAATCCCATAATTGCTGGAAATAGTCGGAAGCATAATATTCATTTCCCCACTGGTAGCCTAGCCATTGGATATCTTCTTTGATAGCTTCTACATATTCCACATCTTCCTTGGTAGGGTTTGTGTCGTCGAAACGAAGGTTACATACACCGCCGTGTTTTTCTGCGATGCCGAAATCAAGGCAAATAGCTTTGGCATGGCCGATGTGAAGATAGCCGTTGGGCTCGGGCGGGAAACGCGTCTGCACTTTTCCACCATTTTTACCTTCTTTCAAGTCTTTCTCTACTGCCTGTTCAATAAAGTTCAAGCTTTTCTTTTCGCCTGCTTCTTCGTTTTTAATATCTGTCATAACGGTTAATGTTATCTGTATTTAGGTTACAAAAGTAGGACATTTTTTTTATTTAACCGGAATATAACCGCTCTTTTTTATAATGTCCTGTCCGTCGGATGAAAGAATAAACTGAATCAGGGGGCTAACTTGTTCCTTATTTTTTACATTGTAATAGTAGTAAAGCGGCCGGACGATAGGGTAGGTTTTGTTGGTGGCATTCTCTACCGTAGGGGTGGCGTAGTGGCTTCCGTCATAAGACACGGAAAGCGTTTTGACACGGGGAGACACGTAGGCCAGTCCTACATATCCGATAGCTCCTTTGGTCTGGCTGACAGACTGGATAATAGCACCTGTTGCCGGCATGGAAAGGCTGCTTGCCATGTAGTTTTTATTTTTCAGTACGCTCTCTTTGAAAAATTCGTAAGTACCGGACGATGTTTCACGCGAGTAGACTACTATTTTTCGGTTGTCTCCGCCTACCTGTTTCCAGTTGGTTATCTTCCCCCGGAAAATATCCTCCAGTTGTTGGCGGGTCAGCTGTTTCACCGGATTAGAGGGATGTACCACCACGGCGAGGGCGTCGTAGGCAACAATCACTTCGTTTACTTCTTCTCCCGCCGCTTTAATTTTCATCTTCTCGCTGAACTTGATCGGGCGGGAAGCCATTGCAATGTCCGTTGTATTATCCATTAAAGCGGAGATACCCACACCGGTTCCGCCACCGGTTACAGTGACACGGGCATCCGGATGCTGGTTCATAAACCGCTCTGCTGTCTGTTGTGCGACAGGCAGTACCGTGTCGCTACCTTTTATACGTTGTGCGTTGGCACCGAGCGAGAGTAAGGAAAGGGCGATTAATAAGTTTCTTCTCACTTTCATATTTCTTCTTTTTATTGACTTTGCAAATTAAGCAATCGGATATTACATTTCCATTTCATCCGGAATGGAAATGATACTTGTAACACAAACGTAACATGATTGAAACATTTCCTTCAAACGTTAGTCACACCTCCTTAATAAAGAGACGCTTTCTTTGCATCAGAAATCATAGTAGGTATGAAAAAGGTATTTGAAAGGATTATAGAAGGAATGTTGACTTGTAGCGGTTTCGTGACAAGTATTACTATTCTGCTGATTGTACTCTTCCTTTTCACGGAAGCTTTCGGGCTGTTCAAGAGTAAGGTGATTGAAGAGGGATATGTGTTGGCGCTGAATAAGAGCAACAAAGTTAGTGTGTTGAGCCCTGCACAGATAAAAAATGTTTTTGATGAGGAGATCACAAACTGGAAGGAACTCGGTGGGGAAGATCTCCCTATCCGGGTTTTTCGTTTGGAGGATATAACGCAGTATTATACGGAGGAGGAGCTGGGACCTGCTTATGAATATGCAGGCGACAAGATTACGGAACTGGTAGAGAAAACACCGGGTATCGTAGCTTTTGTTCCGCAGAAGTTTATTGTTCATCCGGACGCGGTGCATTTCATAGAGGATAACACCATTTCCGTGAAAGATGTATTTGCGGGTGCCGAATGGTTTCCTACGGCCACTCCGGCAGCTCAATTCGGCTTCCTGCCGTTGATTACCGGTACGTTGTGGGTGAGTCTGTTCGCCATTCTTTTTGCTTTGCCGTTCGGGCTTTCGGTTTCTATCTATATGTCTGAAGTGGCAAACCCGAAAGTGCGGAACTGGCTGAAACCGATTATCGAACTGTTGAGCGGTATTCCTTCCGTGGTCTATGGCTTTTTCGGGTTGATTGTCATCGTTCCGTTGATTCAGAAGTTGTTTAATCTTCCGGTGGGAGAGAGCGGCCTGGCAGGGAGTATCGTACTGGCCATTATGGCATTGCCTACCATCATAACGGTGACGGAAGATGCGATGCGTAACTGTCCGCGTGCAATGCGGGAAGCGAGTCTGGCGTTGGGGGCTTCTCAATGGCAGACTATATATAAGGTCGTAATTCCTTATTCTATTTCGGGTATTACATCCGGCGTGGTACTTGGCATCGGACGTGCTATCGGAGAGACGATGGCGGTATTGATGGTGACCGGTAATGCGGCTGTGATTCCGACAACTATTCTTGAGCCTTTACGTACCATTCCGGCTACGATTGCCGCCGAACTGGGAGAGGCTCCTGCAGGTGGTCCGCACTATCAGGCATTGTTCCTGTTGGGTGTCGTACTGTTCTTCATTACATTGATTATCAACTTTAGTGTGGAATATATTTCTTCTAAAGGATTAAAACGTAGTAAATAAGATGGAAATACGGAGTAATAATAAAGCTAAACACCGTTCGCAGAAATTTGCTTTCGGGATTTTCCGGTTGTTGAGTCTTTGCATTGTATTGATATTGTTTGCGATTCTGGGATTTATCATCTATAAGGGAATCGGTGCTATCAGTTGGGATTTTATCACTTCGGCTCCTACGGACGGAATGACAGGTGGCGGTATCTGGCCGGCTATTGTCGGTACCTTCTACCTGATGGTGGGAAGTGCGCTGTTTGCATTTCCGATAGGGGTGATGAGTGGGATTTATATGAATGAGTATGCGCCGAAAGGCAGGTTGGTACGCTTTATCCGGGTGATGACCAATAACTTGAGCGGTATTCCTTCCATCGTATTCGGATTGTTCGGTATGGCGCTGTTTGTCAATTATATGGGGTTTGGTGATAGTATTCTGGCAGGTTCTTTGACATTAGGTTTGCTTTGCGTACCTTTGGTCATCCGGACAACGGAGGAAGCCTTGAAAGCCATTCCCGACAGTATGCGTGAAGGTAGCCGGGCATTGGGAGCGACGAAGTTGCAGACGATATGGCACGTTATTCTGCCGATGGGTATGCCGAACATTATCACTGGGTTGATTCTCGCCTTGGGACGTGTTTCGGGAGAGACGGCGCCGATTCTGTTTACTTGTGCCGCATACTTCCTGCCGCAACTTCCTACCGGTATTTTGGATCAGTGTATGGCCTTGCCTTACCATTTGTATGTGATTTCCACCAGTGGAACGGATATGGAGGCACAACTGCCGCTGGCTTATGGCACGGCATTGGTATTGATTATGATTATCCTGTTGGTGAATCTGCTGGCTAATGCCTTGAGAAAGTATTTTGAGAAAAGAGTAAAAACGAACTAAATTAGTATATGGATACAGTGAAAATAGATGCGCGTGATGTGAACTTCTGGTATGGGGACTTTCATGCATTGAAGGGCATCAGCATGCAGATTGAGGAAAAATCGGTTGTTGCTTTTATCGGACCGTCCGGTTGTGGCAAATCTACTTTCCTCCGGCTTTTCAACCGGATGAATGATTTGATTCCTGCTACCCGTCTGGAGGGAGAAATCCGTATCGACGGACATAATATCTATGCGAAAGGCGTGGAAGTGGACGAACTCCGCAAGAATGTGGGAATGGTGTTCCAGCGTCCCAATCCTTTCCCGAAAAGCATATTCGAGAATGTGGCTTACGGACTTCGTGTGAACGGAATAAAAGATAATGCTTTCATTCGCCAGCGTGTGGAGGAAACATTGAAAGGAGCGGCTCTTTGGGATGAGGTGAAAGATAAGTTGAAGGAATCGGCTTATGCACTGTCCGGCGGACAGCAGCAGCGTCTTTGTATCGCCCGTGCGATGGCTGTCTCTCCTTCGGTATTGCTGATGGATGAACCTGCGTCTGCGCTCGATCCTATTTCTACGGCGAAAGTGGAGGAGTTGATTCATGAACTGAAGAAGGATTATACGATTGTAATCGTTACGCATAATATGCAGCAGGCGGCCCGTGTCAGTGATAAGACGGCGTTTTTCTATATGGGAGAAATGGTGGAGTTCGATCAGACGAAAAAGATATTCACCAATCCGGAGAAAGAGGCTACCCAGAATTACATAACGGGACGTTTTGGGTAATCCGGGTATCTGGAACCCAATTGATAGAATATTAATCATTTATATATAATAGACTATGGTAAAGTTTATAGAATCGGAACTCATCCTATTGAAGAAGGAAATTGATGAAATGTGGACCTTGGTGTACAACCAGCTTGACCGTGCCGGAGAGGCTGTGTTGACCCTTGACAAGGAGCTGGCTCAACAGGTGATGGTTCGCGAGCGCAGGGTGAATGCTTTTGAATTGAAGATAGATAGTGATGTGGAAGATATTATCGCATTGTATAATCCGGTGGCGATTGATCTTCGTTTTGTGTTGGCTATGTTGAAAATCAATACGAACTTGGAACGTTTGGGTGACTTTGCGGAAGGGATCGCCCGTTTTGTACTTCGTTGCAAAGAACCGGTATTGGATGCAGAGCTGTTGTCTCGTCTCCGCCTGGCAGAGATGCAGGCAGAGGTGTTGTCGATGCTGGAACTGGCAAAACGTGCCTTGAATGAAGAGAGTAATGATTTGGCGGCAGGAGTGTTTGCTAAGGATAATTTGCTGGATGAAATCAATGCGGATGCGACAGGAATTCTTTCAGACTATATTATCGAACATCCGGAAGCTGTACATACTTGCGTAGATTTGGTCAGCGTGTTCCGTAAACTGGAACGTTCGGGAGATCATATTACCAACATTGCCGAGGAGATTGTATTCTTCATTGATGCCAAAGTGTTAAAACATCGTGGAAAAACCGATGAAAATTACCCGGAAAAGTAATTTTCTGCCGATTTTTAAACAGAAATTAGGGCTCCTTAAAAAATTATCTTATATTTGTCTCCTGTAACGGACAAGTTACAGGAGATTTTGCTTCAAATGATAATAAATCCAAAGAATTTTCAAAAAGATGTTATATGACATGTTTTATAATTTGGATAGTATCGGTAAAACCGCCTATATTTGCACCGTTATCCTGAAAACAATCTTTTTACCTTAAAAAAAAACTAATACCTATTGAAAACTGAAAAATGGAGCTTTGTGAAAAGCCCCATTTTTTTTTGCTCTTATTTTCTAAGCTGCTTCCTTATTCGTATCTTTGACCCTTGCATTAAGAGAGTACTTTCAATTGTAAAATCGTAAATAGTAAATAGAATTATGTTTTCTGGAATCGTAGAAGAATATGCTACTTTGGTAGCACTGGTGAAAGACCAGGAGAATATACACTTTACATTTAAGTGTTCGTTTGTGAATGAGTTGAAAATCGACCAGAGTATTTCTCACAATGGTGTATGCCTGACGGTAGTGACTCTGACGGATGATACGTATACGGTGACTGCCATGAAAGAAACATTGGAGCGTTCTAACCTCGGTTTGTTGAAAGTGGGGGATAAGGTGAACGTTGAACGTAGCATGATGATGAACGGTCGGTTGGACGGACATATCGTTCAGGGACATGTGGATCAGACTGCTACTTGTATCGATATTAAGGATGCGGAAGGCAGCTGGTATTTTACATTCCGATATGCGTTTGACAAGGAGATGGCGAAACGCGGATATATCACCGTGGATAAAGGTTCGGTGACTGTGAACGGTGTTAGCCTGACGGTATGTAATCCGACGGATGATACTTTCCAGGTGGCTATCATTCCTTATACATACGAGCATACGAACTTCCATACGTTTGAGATTGGCAGTGTGGTAAATATCGAATTCGATATTATCGGCAAGTATATCAGCCGGATGATTCAATATAAATAAGAAAATATAAATAAGTGACTGGAGGATTGGAAATGGCATATACTGATTTTCTTCAATTGGTGCAGGCTCGTCAAAGTGACCGTTCGTATGATAAAGAACGTCCGGTGGAGCCGGAAAAGTTGGAACGGGTACTTGAAGCTGCACGTTTGGCGCCTTCAGCCTGCAACGCACAACCTTGGAGGTTTGTGGTCATCACAGACAAGGAACTGACTCAAAAAGCCGGGAAAGCTGCTGCTGGCTTGGGAATGAATAAGTTTGCCAAAGATGCTCCCGTGCATATTCTGGTTGTAGAAGAATCTGCTAATATAACCTCCCTGCTTGGCGGAAAGGTAAAAGGCAAGCATTTTCCGTTGATCGACATTGGAATAGCGGCTGCTCATATTTCTCTGGCAGCTGAAGCCGAAGGTTTGGGTTCTTGTATTCTGGGTTGGTTCGATGAAAAAGAGCTGAAACAGCTTGCCGGTATTCCTGCTTCGAAACGTTTATTGCTGGATATTGTCATTGGCTATCCGGCAAAGGAAAAACGTAAGAAGATAAGGAAGCCGAAAGAAAAGGTGATTTCATACAATCGTTATTGATTGAAAAATAATTATATTCTTAGCCCTTTAGGATAAGCATATAACAGAAAGCATCGTTGGTTTTAAAGGAAGGGGACGTTCCTTTTAAACCAACGATGCTTTCCTTTTAAAGGAACGACCTGTTTCTTTAAAACCAATAAATGGCTTTTTAAGGTGTTGATAGTTAGTGCGTTATTGATGCCGCTTTTCCGGCGGCATCAATAATGCTATATTTATTTCTTTTTTGACAAATCTTTCAATAGGTAGTCTACTGCTGCTTTCAGTTGTGGATCTTCTCCTTTCAGGCTGGCTGCCGGTTCGTTATAAACTAGAATATCAGGTTGCAAGGTCTGATTTTCGAGATAGTTGCCTTGCATATCCATACAACCCACCTGCGGGATACCGAATACAATAGACGGATCTATCTGGCGTTCCCACCACACGGCGGTCATCGTGCCTGCCACCGGGGCGCCTACCAGTTTACCAATACCTAGAGTCTTATATACGTAAGGAGTGCCATGAGCATTGCTATAATTGTCTTCGCAAGTTAGCATGCATGAGGCTTTCAGCCATTTGTTGAATGGATCGCTGCCGATATATTGTCCGCGTGGCACGAAACGTTGATATTCCTTTCCACTAAGTAAGGTGACTACATCATCGTGCAGCCATCCGCCACCATTATGGCGGGTATCTACCACTACGGCTTCTTTATTACGATAACGGCCGAGTAGTTCGGAATAGATCTTGCGGAAGCTGGGGCTGTCCATACCTTTAATATGTACATAAGCAATGCGTCCGCCGGAAAGCTCTTCCACTTTCTTGGCGCAGCGCTCTACCCAACGTTTGTAAAGCAGGTCGCTTTGGGTTCCATAGCTGATTGCTTTTACTGCTTCTTCAAAACGTTTTTTAGTAGAAGGATCGTATACGGTAAGTACTACTTTGCGTCCGACTTTGCCTTCAAATAACGGGAAGTAATCAGCACCGGCTTCAATCGCTGTGCCGTCTACTTTTTCAATGATGCAACCTGCCTTCACTTCTGTCTTTTTCTGGGTGAAAGGACTTTGCTTCATGATTTCCTTGATCTTTAACCCGGCACCGTCGTATGACTCATCGTAAAAGACTCCCAGAGTAGCGGTAGGCATTGCGCTGCCTCCTGCTGCAAACCGGGCTCCGGTATGGGAACCATTCAATTCGCCAAGCAATTCACTCAACATTTCCGTGAAGTCATAATTGTTGCTGATGTGGGGCAAGAAGCGTTCGTATGCTTTTTTATATCCTTTCCAGTCCACTCCATGCAAGTCGGCAATATAGAATTTGTCATTTACTTGCTGGCAAACGTGGTCGAAGATGTATGCGCGTTCATCATAAGGACGGTAATCGAAGAATGCTTCAAATTCTATCGGTGTAATTTTGCTACCGGCAATCTCTATTTTCTTCAATCGGCCACCTGTGCACATAAAGATATTCTTTCCTTCTTTATCCGGTATGAGTGAGCCGCCGCCAACTCCTTTCAATAATATTTTAGTCGTATTTTCTTTCAGTTTATGCTCCCAAAGGTCATAGTCTCCTTCAAAAGCTGCCAGGTAATAAAGAATATCACCCTTCGGACTCATAACAGCGTCACCCAGGCGGGAAGAATTTACAGTTAGACGAACGATGCGGTCAAAACGATTCTCCAAATCGAATGTAAGAGGGTTCACTTCCGTACTGTCTTTTTTCGCATTCTCATTCTGGTTCGTTTTCTTCTTACTGTCTTTAGTGTCTTCTTTCTTCTCTGCCTTTTCTTTCTTGGCTTTTTCTTTTTCTGCTTTCTCTGCCTTTTCCGCTTCTTCAAGTAAGGCAATATCTTCTTTGCTCATCAGGAAGCGGTTGTAGGCATCGACGTCGAAAAACATAATATAGGTGTCGTCTTCACTTCCCCAGCTACCATGGCTACGGTATCCGGCACGGTCACTGTTCCATATCATTGCTTTTCCACCCAACACCCATTTGGCGTTGCTGTCGCTGTATCCGCTTTCGGTAAGATTGACCATTTCGCCTTTTCCGTCGGCTTTCAGCAAAACGACGTCTTTATTATTCCAGCCTCCTATGCCAATGAAGTCTGATAGAATCCATTGGCTGTCGGGGCTCCATTGGAACCATTGGTCACCGTCGGCATAAGAATATTGATATTTGGCATCCATCACTGTGCGCACAGCCTTGCTTTTTAGATTGATGACACGGATAGCGGTACGGTTCTCGAGGAAAGCAACCTCTTTACCGTCAGGACTGAATTGTGGTTGGAAAGAAGCGACTTTGGAGTTTGTCAAACGTTCTTCTTTCAATTCTGTGGCATAGGTGAATTGTTTCTCCTCTTTGCGTACGATGGTGGAAGTGTAAAGCTGCCACAATCCATCGCGTTCTGAAGAATAGACGAGTGTGCGTCCGTCGGGAGCGAAACTGATGTTACGTTCCTGATCGGGTGTGTTGGTGATTTGTTTGGTTGTTTTGTAGTCAATGGAGGTTACGTAAACATCACCGCGCATAATGAATGCGACCTCTTTTCCTTTGGGAGATACAGCGATGTCGGTAGCCCCGTTGGATTTGATTTGGCGGATAATATCTTTGTCATTCTTGTCTGCCAGGATACTTATATTTACCTTTTGGGGTTGTTTGCCCGGAGTAAGTGTATAAATCTCGCCGTCATAACCATAACAGAGTGTGCCGGTGGTTGAAATGCTTAGAAAACGTACGGGATGCTTTGTATGGAAAGTGATTTGTTGGGAAGTGGTGGTTCCGGGAGTACGTTGGAATATATTGAAGGAACCTTTCTCTTCACTTAGATAATAGAATGATTTACCATCAGGACTCCATACCGGTTCGCGGTCTTCACCTCCGAAAGTAGTTTGTTTTTGATAAACAGGTTTTTTCCCGGGAGTGTATGTCCAGATGTCACGGGCAATAGGGGATACCTGATGCTTGCGCCAATAGTCTTCGTATCCTTTCTTGTCCTGATAGAGCATCACTCCCTCTTTATTAATAGAGATGCACTCCATTGGCATGGATGAGAACATAGCGGGGCGTCCTCCCGTCACGGCTACCTCGTACACTTGCTGGAACTGGCCGGAAGGAAACCCGGCATCTTCGGCAGAGGGAGCAATGTTGGCTGTGAATAAAATGTGTTTGTTGTCTTTGTAGGCAACAGGTTTCTCACTGCCTGAATGAGTGGTCAGTCGCTGGGGTGCTCCTCCTTCACTGGATACGACGAAAACGTCGAGACTTCCCATGCGATCCGATGCAAAGGCAATTTGTTTACTGTCGGGACTCCATACCGGTTCCGTATCAAAAGCCGGATTGGTGGTGATTTGTGTGGCACGTCCGCCGGTTGACGGTACCGTGTAGATGTCTCCTTTGTAGGTAAATGCAATGGTGGTTCCGTCTGGAGAAAGAGCGCAGTGGCGCATCCATAAAGGAGATTCTTGTGCAATGCTTGTCCCTGCTAGACAGATGACAAATGCACTTAGCAGTAGCTTTTTCATTTTTTCTAATATTGTGTTAAGTTCATTTTCGCGATTTAAGGTTTGACTTTCCTACAAATCCTTCAGTAATACTTTACTTGCTTTTTTATAGTATTCTTCTCTGGATTCGGTCAGCACCTTCCATTCGTCGTTGAATTCTTCGTCTTTGTCTATTTTGAAATTCTCGGAGCCGTATGTGTCCAAACGGTCCAGCAGGACAGCCACATTCAGTTGATTGATATCCATTGAAGGCTGGTAACCGATTTCTTCGCTTTTTTCGTCGGTAACAACCTCGTGAATCAATTCTATTTCCTGTAACTGATAAAGTACCTGATTTGTCAGTCGGATGGGGATCTGATGCTCCTCCGATATTTCTGCAGCCGTATAGGGCGGTTCGTTCTTTTCGAATCGTTTGGCTATGAGTGACATAATCAGGATGGATATAAAATCCCGGTATCGTCTGCTGATGTTCCGGGTGTCCTGGTCAAAGCTAAAGCTGCGGATATTCTGTCCGGCATACGTCAGTTCGGCTCCAAACAAACAGATTGTCCAGGATATCTGCAACCAAAGCAGAAATAAGGGAAGTGCGGCAAAACTACCATAAATGGCATTGTACTTTGACACCCACAACTGGCTGTTGATGTACAGGAACTGAAAAGCCTGATAAGCAGACCCTGCCAGAATACCTGCAATGAGAGCGTGTTTGAATTTCACTTTCGTGTTCGGCATGAAGATGTACAGCCCGGTGAACATCAGCCATGTCAGGACAAAAGGAATAAGCCGTATCATGAATTTCATAACAGGAGCGAGCAGGACGAAATCATCCATCTGCTTGAGAATGGTGCTCATAAACAGAGAAAGTCCTCCGGATACCACGATCAGAATCGGCATCAGCAGGAACATGGAGAAATAGTCCGTAATCTTGCGATACATGGATCGTGCTTTTTTCACTTCCCAGATACGGTTGAAGGTGATTTCAATATTACTGACCAGATTGATAACCGTCCATAACAACATTACCAAACCAACTCCAATGAAAATACCTCCTTTGGTCTGTGAAAGATAGGAATTGACAAATGAGAGAATGGCCTCCGTTGTTTCTGTATTTCCTCCAAAACCGTTGCGGAACTGATGTTCCATCAGGTTGTCGAACCCGAAACCACGCGCTACGGCAAACAGGATGGCAAGTATCGGTACAATGGCAAGCAATGTGCTATAAGTAAGTGCAGAAGCTTTATTGGCCATCCGGTCTTTGGTAAACCGATTGATACAAAGATAGACGGTCTTTATAATATTGTAGAGTGAGAACTTGGTCCGGGTCACTTCGTCTTCCGTAATGCGCCAGATGTCATACGTAAGAAACTTCCATATATCGGTGATTTTCTTCTTCATAGTTCTTCGCTAATTACTAATTGCAAGCAACTAATTACTGATTACAACAGACTTGCTTGAACAGTCGATCCTCATCCATTAGTCATTTGTAATTAAATGGATAATTAAAAGAAAAAGCAGTCAGCCTATAAGCCGAGTTCTGTACCCATATAATTTCCGATTATTAATCTTTAATTATATCAGGTGCCTGTCATTTATCTGAGTGGCGTGTCACCACGACACTTTAGCGGTCTACCCTCCGACATGGAGCGAGCAACTCTCATAACGCCGGTTTACATGACCTTACAACTCCTAAGACGTACAGCCCGCATGTCGCCATGCGACTGGTGGGCTCTTACCCCACCTTCTCACCCTTACCTCTCCCCGAAAGGAGCGGCGGTTATTTTCTTCTACGTTACTCTACCCTCGCGGACAGCTTTCTGTTAGGAAGTAGGATGCTCTATGTTGCCCGGACTTTCCTCCTGCACGAAACATGCACGCGACAGACCGGCCAACTGCTTTAGACTGCAAAAATACGTCATTTATTTTGTTTTAGCCAAAGAAAGTATCACAAATAGAAATAATTTCTAACTTTGCTATCATTAAAATGGATTTTAATGAAGAAGAATATCCTCCTTTTCTATTGTTTCCTGGCGATGATGGCAGCTAGCCTGAAAGCACAGGAAATACGTCCCATGCCTGCCGATTCGGCTTATGGGGTAGTACATATTTCAGTTTGCAATTTGCGCGAGGAAGGCAAATTTACTTCCGGCATGAGTACGCAGGCATTGTTGGGAATGCCGGTCAAGGTGCTTCAGTATAACGGTTGGTACGAGATACAAACACCGGATGATTATACCGGATGGGTGCACCGGATGGTAATTACCCCCATGTCGAAAGAACGGTATGATGAATGGAATCGGGCAGAAAAGATAGTGGTTACCTCGCACTACGGATTTGCGTATGAGAAACCGGATGAGAGTTCCCAACCCGTATCCGATGTTGTTGCGGGCAATCGTTTGAAGTGGGAGGGGAGCAAAGGACATTTCTATCAAGTGTCTTATCCCGACGGACGGAAAGCATATCTTTCGAAATCCATTTCCCAACCGGAAGCGGAATGGCGAGCTTCACTGAAACAAGATGTTGAAAGTATCATTGAAACAGCTTACTCGATGATGGGAATTCCTTATCTATGGGCAGGAACCTCTTCCAAGGGAGTGGATTGTAGCGGACTGGTACGGACCGTACTTTTTATGCATGACATTATTATCCCGAGAGATGCCTCTCAACAGGCCTATGTGGGCGAACATATCGATATTGCTCCTGACTTCTCTAATGTCAAACGGGGAGATCTGGTGTTTTTCGGCCGGAAAGCGACTGCGGAACGTAAAGAAGGTATTTCTCACGTCGGCATTTACCTCGGAAACAAGCAGTTTATCCACGCATTGGGAGATGTGCACGTCAGCAGCATGAATCCTGCGGATCAAAACTATGATGAATTCAACACGAAGCGTTTACTTTTTGCTGTCCGTTTCTTACCTTATATAAATAAGGAGAAAGGAATGAATACCACAAATAAGAACCCCTTTTATCAATAAAAGAATGCAGAACAGGAGAGATTTTTTGAAAACGGCAGCTTTGGCTGCTTTCAGTTCGGGGTTAGTAGCCCGTCAGGCACTAGCCGGAGAATCGTTGCTTTCTACCATTCATATAAATAAGCTCGGTTTGGGAGGGAAGATGAAAATGACTTTTTTCCCTTATGAATTGAAGTTGAGGCACGTGTTTACAGTTGCCACTTATTCGCGTATAACAACTCCCGATGTGCAGGTAGAAATAGAATATGAAGGCGTGACGGGATATGGAGAAGCCTCTATGCCTCCTTATTTGGGAGAAACAGTAGAGTCTGTGATGAATTTCCTTGGGAAAGTGAATCTGGAACAGTTTAGTGATCCTTTTCAGCTAGATGATATTTTGTCATACGTTGACAGCCTCTCGCCAAAGGATACGGCAGCGAAAGCTGCGGTAGATATCGCCCTTCATGATCTGGTAGGGAAACTATTAGGCGCTCCCTGGTATAAGATATGGGGATTGAACAAAGAAAAGACACCTTCCACTACCTTTACGATAGGCATCGATGCGCCGGATGTAGTGCGGGCGAAAACAAAAGAGTGTGCCGATCAGTTTAATATATTAAAGGTGAAACTGGGACGGGACAATGATAAGGAGATGATTGAAACCATTCGTTCGGTAACAGACCTTCCGATAGCGATAGATGCCAATCAAGGATGGGCAGACCGCCAATACGCGCTCGATATGATTCATTGGCTGAAAGAAAAAGGCGTTGTGATGATAGAACAGCCCATGCCTAAGGAGAAGCTAGAGGATATTGCCTGGATAACGCAACAGAGCCCGCTACCGATATTTGCGGATGAATCCTTGCAGCGTCTGGGAGATGTAGCCGCTTTAAAAGGCGCTTTCACGGGAATCAATATAAAGCTGATGAAGTGTACCGGTATGCGTGAAGCATGGAAGATGGTGACATTGGCTCATGCACTCGGCATGCGTGTCATGGCGGGCTGTATGACAGAGACTTCCTGTGCTATTTCTGCAGCTTCACAGTTCTCGCCATTAGTGGATTTTGCCGACCTGGATGGCAACCTGCTTATCTCTAATGATCGCTTTAAAGGGGTGGAAGTGGTGAAAGGAAAGATCACTCTGAATGACTTACCTGGAATCGGTGTCATGAAAATCTGACTTTACTGAATGAATGTCAGAGTGTTAAAGCCATCTGACATACAACGAATGTAAATTTGTCAGGTGTTGTCGTTAACCGCTGTTAAGCTCTAAATATTCTCTGTTAAAAGTGGACAAAAAAGAGTGACAAGTAGAATAAGTGAACGATATTTGTTATTATTTTAACGTCGTAAAAGTTAAAACAATGTCGAATATTAACAATTTAAAGAATTATAAATCATGAAACAGACAACAAAGAACATTCTGGGAGTAGGAGCAATCATTCTTCTTAGCTCAGGAGTTGCAGGATTGACAACTTACAAATTGTTGCAATCTAACGAATCTGCAAAAGAAACATCTTTTAATGAGATGTTCAAGCAGAATCCCAATGTCAAATTGGCTGCTTTTGACGCTGTGAACGCTCAACCTGTTGATTTGACACAGGCTGCCGAGAATTCACTTCATGCTGTCGTACATATAAGGTCTACTCAAGAAGCTAAAACAAGAACTGTTCAGCAAGCGCCGGACATTTTCGATTTCTTTTTTGGTGATGGACGCGGACAGCAACGTCAGGTACAGTCTCAACCTCGTGTAGGTTTTGGTTCGGGAGTAATCATCTCGAAGGATGGATATATCGTAACGAATAATCATGTGATTGAAGGTGCGGATGAAATCAGTGTGAAACTGAATGATAACCGTGAGTTTAAGGGACGCGTGATTGGTACTGACCCTAGCACCGACCTTGCGCTGGTGAAAATTGAGGGTGATGATTTCCCGACTATTCCGGTGGGAGATTCCGAAGCGTTGAAAGTAGGAGAGTGGGTATTGGCAGTAGGTAACCCGTTCAATTTGAACTCTACTGTAACTGCCGGCATCGTAAGTGCAAAAGCCCGTTCTCTGGGAGTATATAATGGTGGTATAGAATCATTCATCCAGACGGATGCTGCCATCAACCAGGGTAACAGTGGTGGTGCACTGGTAAATGCCAAAGGTGAATTGGTTGGTATCAATTCAGTGCTTTCTTCTCCGACAGGTGCTTATGCAGGATACGGTTTTGCTATCCCGACCAGCATTATGACGAAAGTAATTGCCGACTTGAAACAATATGGAACAGTACAACGTGCATTGCTCGGTATTCGTGGTGGCTCTATCGGTAGCAGTTTGATGGACGACCGTCAACCGATTGACAAATCCGGTAAGACATTGGCAGATAAAGCTAAAGAACTGGGTGTTGTAGAAGGAGTATGGGTTTCTGAAATCGTAGAGAATGGTTCTGCTGCCGGAGCTGATATCAAAGTCGATGACGTAATTATCGGTGTGGATAATAAGAAAGTATCCAATATGGCTGACTTGCAGGAAGCACTTGCTAAACATCGTCCGGGTGATAAGGTGAAAGTAAAACTGATGCGCGATAAGAAGGAAAAGACCGTTGAAGTAACGTTGAAGAACGAGCAAGGTACTACCAAGATCGTGAAGGATGCAGGCATGGAAATCCTGGGAGCTGCTTTCAAAGAGTTGCCGGATGACTTGAAGAAGCAATTGAATCTAGGTTACGGTCTGCAAGTGACAGGAGTTTCTTCCGGTAAGATGTCAGATGCAGGAGTTCGTAAAGGCTTCATTATCCTGAAAGCTAATGACCAGCCGATGCGCAAAGTCAGCGATCTGGAAGAAGTAATGAAAGCTGCTGTTAAGTCTCCGAACCAGGTATTATTCCTGACCGGTGTGTTCCCATCAGGTAAACGCGGATATTTCGCTGTCGATCTGACTCAAGAGTAATATATAAAAATAAGGTAAGAAGATTGCAGGATAAGCTAATGAAATAGAAAAAGGATGCCGCCAATCAACTTGTCGGCATCTCTTTTTGTTTTATTAGACGAAAAATATAGTGTAAAAGTTACTTAATTTTGTATGTTAACAAATTATTTGTCGTAACTTTGCACTCCAAATCTGTTTTTAAAGAATGAGACAACTAAAGATTACCAAAAGTATCACTAACAGAGAGAGCGCTTCTCTTGATAAGTATTTGCAGGAAATCGGCCGTGAAGACCTGATTACTGTTGAGGAAGAAGTGGAACTCGCTCAACGCATTCGTAAGGGTGACCGTGTAGCATTGGAAAAATTGACACGTGCCAATCTTCGTTTCGTCGTATCTGTGGCTAAACAGTACCAGAACCAAGGTTTGAGTTTGCCTGACTTGATTAATGAAGGCAATTTAGGACTGATTAAGGCTGCCGAGAAATTTGATGAAACACGTGGATTTAAGTTCATTAGCTACGCTGTATGGTGGATTCGCCAGTCTATTCTGCAAGCATTGGCAGAGCAGTCGCGTATTGTTCGTCTCCCGTTGAATCAGGTAGGTTCGCTGAATAAGATCAGCAAAGCCTTCTCGAAGTTTGAACAGGAAAACGAGCGGCGTCCGTCTCCCGAGGAGTTGGCAGACGAACTGGAAATTCCGGTTGATAAAATCTCTGATACGCTGAAGGTATCCGGCCGTCATATTTCGGTGGATGCGCCTTTTGTGGAAGGGGAGGATAACAGCCTGTTGGATGTGTTGGTTAACGATGATTCGCCAATGGCGGACCGCTCTCTGGTTAATGAGTCTCTTGCGAGGGAAATTGATAGAG
Source organism: Bacteroides sp. MSSM.1001136sp1_RTP21357st2_D2_RTP21359_211015 (assembly GCF_040913205.1). Lineage (NCBI taxonomy): Bacteria > Pseudomonadati > Bacteroidota > Bacteroidia > Bacteroidales > Bacteroidaceae > Bacteroides > Bacteroides sp. MSSM.1001136sp1_RTP21357st2_D2_RTP21359_211015. Next base: position 126,590 of record NZ_JBDFVF010000019.1, read on the forward strand.
CTCTTTCTACGTTAACCGATAGAGAAAAAGAAATCATTCAGATGTTTTTCGGTATCGGACAGCAAGAAATGACATTGGAAGAAATCGGCGATAAATTTGGCCTCACACGTGAGCGCGTTCGTCAGATTAAAGAAAAAGCAATTAGAAGACTTAGACAAAGTAATCGTAGTAAATTGCTCAAATCTTACTTGGGATAAGTAAGGAATATCAGTTTCTGAAAGAAAAAAGAATTTGAGTCGCATAAGTCGCACTTTTCATATAGAAGAATGTACTTATGCGACTTTTTACATAAGCCCCATTCTATAATTCAATCTTATACTATGTGAGTTTTATGAAAAAGTCAGTTTTAATATCATTGGTTCTTATTGCTTTGGGAGCAGGGATGGTGGCGTATGCAAAATGTGCGGCATCCTCTTCTGATTCGGTGCCTGTTAAAGTAGAGCAGCGTTTGCGGGAAAAAGCACAGGCAGGAAAGGCTTATTGTGATAAGAACGGATATAATACGAATTATTGCTTTCTGGTAGATTTCAGTATTCATTCTGGTAAAAGGCGTTTCTTTGTATGGGATTTCAAAGGAGATTCTGTGAAGTATGCAAGTCTTTGTGCGCATGGATACGGGAAAAACAGTACGCTGTCCAAGCCTGTATTCAGTAATGTGGAAGGTAGTTATTGCTCTTCTTTAGGAAAATATAAAGTAGGGATACGGTCGTATAGTAAGTGGGGGATTAATGTTCATTATAAATTGCATGGATTGGAAGTGACGAATAACAATGCTTTTAAACGGTATATCGTGTTACATTCTTATACTCCGATGCCGGAAATGGAGGTGTATCCTTTGCATCTTCCATTAGGAATCAGTCAAGGGTGTCCTGTGATATCTGATGAGGTGATGAGGAAGGTTGACAGGTTGCTCAAGGCAGAAAAGAAACCTGTATTGTTATGGATTTATGATTAAGAAATACTATTTATTTGAGATAAATCGAGGTAGTCTCTTCTTTTTTGTTACCTTTGCGAAGTTAAAAATTATATGATATGAAATACGTAAAAATACTATTTGCAATTGCACTTGTGTTTACCATGTGCTCCGCTTTTTCTCTGAAAAAAGACCATTCTAAACCGGTTTATGCTTTTGGAATTTCTGCTTCATTTACGGATACGGTAGTCTATTTCACGGATATTCAGATATTAGATAGTGCGAAGGTTAGTAAAGAAGGATTCTTGGCTCATCGTGAATTATATAGTTATCAGTTGAAAAATTATCTGGAGGATAACCAACTGCAGCAGAATAGTACATGTATGATTTACTTCTCGGAAAACAGAAAGAAGTTGGAAAAAGAAGCAACGAAGATTCTGAATAAATATAAGAAGAATAATAGAATGACGGTATCGCGGATTGATTCAGATAAATTCCGCTTTACGAAACCGGAAGAGTAATAAACAATAACTTAATTGTTAATATAATAAGAGATGCAGGTTTGCATCTCTTATTTTTTTATCTTTGTCCCTGTTATAAATGAGGAATATTATGAAAAAGATTAAAATATTATCGCTTTTGTTCGTATGTTTGTCGATTTTCTTATCAGCTTGTGGTGATGATGATACTCCTGTTCCAGTAACGGTAAAAACAGTCTTGATGTATCTTGTTGGAGACAATGATATCAGTAATGATATATATAACAATATAGCATCAGTTGAACGAGGATTGAGCGAAGTTACGTCTCCTGGTACATTTGTAATTTATTGGGATGGTGGCAGTAGAAAAGGTGAGTTTCCTGTCCCGACTCTGTTTAAGTATGAAGTGGATGGCAAAGGTTCTGTCAGTAAAAGAGAAGTGATAAAAACTTATAGTAGCCAGAATTCAGTATCAAATGAGGTGATAATTAATGTATTGAAAGATGTGGAGGCTTACTGTCCAGCTGAAAAGTATAGTCTGATTTTGGGTTCTCATGCTACCGGATGGTTGCCTGCGGACTATAGTAAGAGCCGTTCTTTTGGTGACGACAATGGAGCTAAAATTCATATTCCTGATTTATCGAAAGCTTTAGAACAATCAGGTATTCATTTTGATTATATATTATTTGACGCTTGTTTAATGTCTCAAGTTGAGGTTGCTTATGAATTAAGAAATACTGCTGATTATTTAATTCTTTCTCCTGCAGAGGTTATGAGTGCGGGTTTTCCTTATTTCAAGATAACGAAATATTTATTGTCTGCGGGTAACTCAGAGCAGAATGCTATAAATGTCGCAAAGGACTTTATTGATTACTATAAAAATGAATATAGTTATTCGTGGGGTACTATTGCGGTGATAAAAACGAATGAAATATCGGCATTGGCGAATATTACTTGTTCAATTATGAAACATTATCAGGACAATCTGGTTAAGTTTGATAATAGAAAAATAGATTATTTTCAAGCCCATTATGGTTATGGGAGGTCTCCTTTGGATCATTCGGCATATGATTTTCGAGCTTTTATGCGTGAATTGACTGATAATAATATTCCTTCTGATTTTGAAGAGCAATTGGAAAGGGTAGTTATATATAAGAACTATGTTGACGATTATAAATTGGTGAATATAGATTCGGATATATATTCGGGTATCGGGTGTTATATACCGGATACTAGGTATTTAAAATGGAATACTTATTTTAGGACTTTGCAATGGTATTCGGCTGCCGGATGGGATGAGACTGGCTGGTAAATGCAGGAGGATATTTTTCAGATGTCAACCAGGTGAGAGCTACCCTCCACAAAAAAAGTTATGAACAGCCCGGCGGGTACAAAAGGTACAGTAGGTACACTGCATATTTTTCTCACACACACGTGCGCGCGTATAATAGGTATAGAAAGTACCGCTTGAGACCAAGTGGTTTCTATTGACAAACAGGGCAACCGCACCAAAAGTTTGTTTTATTTCCGCACGGTTCTGAATCATTTGATAACGGAACACCGTGTAACTTACCTCTTTCTTAATGAATAAAGTATAATAAATGCCACTATAAGATCATTGCCGTTCATCGATTTCACCTGATTGTCGAAATGCCGATGAATAAGGAGATAGCGGGTGAAGGCAAGTGGCAAATTCAGGCAAAACTGAACATTATCGGTTTCACCTTGTCTTTTCAAAATATCCCTTGAGCTAAAACTAATTTCATTATAGCTAATCCGGATATCATTATAGCTAATGAAAATATGCTTATAGCAAATCCACTGTCAGGTATTAACAGATAATCCATCAGGAGTTAATAGTATGGATGTCAAGTATTAACACCTTGATTATTATCTACTAACACTTGAGTTGGCAGATCTATATATTCAACACATTGTATCTATATACTTACCGCGTTGAATCTATACATTCAATACGGTGGCTCTATATGTCCAGCAATCGGTGTAAATAAATTTGAAAGGTGAAAGCAATAACGGGAGATTTCACCTTGATTTTTTCTACGCTTTCACCCGCTATCTCCTTATCCATCGATGTTTCAGAGATAAGGTGAAACTGGTGGAACTTATGACTCAAAAGTTCATGTTCTACTTATGCGAATCAGTAATTGAAAACAAATTTTCATTCATTTCCACACAGGTTTGAACAAGTTCATCCACACTAGATTTTGTTCCTTACCCGTTAAAATGAAACAAATTTTGGTGCGGTTCCTCTTGCTAATTTTATAAGACCTTACCTCATCTTGCGAGCTCTCTGCTGTTCTTGTTGTTTATATCCTGTTGCTCTTTCTCCCTTCATAAATTAGGAATAATACTGCACTCATTTGATTGAAACGCTTGATTGCATACAGCGTGTTTGTCAATGCAGGTGATAAGGGCATTATATAGCGCGCGTGTGCGTGTGTGATAGAGCCTCGAAAAAGTGTACCTGCTGTACCCGTTTGTTATTAACAGGGTAGTGCTTTGTTAATGCTAAAGCAGTGCTTTACGAGTGCTAAAGCTACGCTTTACGCTCTCTAAAGCTATGCTTTTTTTAAGTTCTTTCAAAGCGTCTGGTATTACTTTTGTTTCTTTGCTCATTCTCATGCCCCTTTCTCTACTGTTGAAAAAATATGTTCTACAACATCATTATCCTTCAGCGTTTTAGCAGATTCTTTCAAAAAAACTTCGAAAAAATAGTTTAATATATTTGGATTGTATACTAAAAGGGTGTACTTTTGCACCCGCTTTCCAAGAGAAGAAAGCCTTGCAGAATTGACATAGTGAAAAAGCGAGATTGCGCTTAAAGAAAAGAACAAAAAAACTTCCGAAAAGTTTTGGATTATAATAAATAAAGTTCTTATCTTTGCAGTCCGATTCGCAAAGAAAACGGCCTTTGTTTTTCTTTTATACATTCTTTCCCTTTCGCATAGAGAGCCTGAGAAATGAGTAAAAAGAAAAAATAAAAAAACTTCCGAAAAAGTTTGGTAGTTAAAAATAAAGCCCTTACCTTTGCACCCGCTTTTAAAACGAAAGCAACAAGTTCTTTGAAATATTGATAAACAATACAAGTAGTACAAGTAAAAAAATAGAACCGTCAATACTTGTCTTATGAAGTAGTGATACAATTAAGACTAATAGGTATTTGAATAAGGTCAA